>NZ_BOMS01000111.1 GCF_016862315.1 Actinoplanes palleronii
GATGTGGATGGCCCGGGGATCGATAGGTGCGAGGCTCCAGGTAAGACAGCAGTCGACCAAGATCCGATGCCCCGACCGGGAGCCTCGCTGTGCTGTCCTACCCCGCCAAGATCCCGTTGTCCAGTCGTACGCTGAACCACCTCGCCGACCGGATCCGCGCCCACCGCCGCCAGCGCCGCTCCCGCTGGCGGCGCCTGAACCCCGGTGAACAGGCCTTACTTGCACTCGCGCACCTGCGTAACGGCGACACCTACACCCGCCTGGCTGCCGGGTTCGACATCGGTGTGGCCACCGCTTGGCGCTATGTCCGCGAAGCCGTCGACCTGCTCGCCGCGGCCGCAGACGACCTGGTCACCGCCATGGACCGGATCCGCCGGCTGGCCTTCGCCATCCTCGACGGCACCCTGATCCCGATCGACCGGGTCGCCGATCAGCGGCCGTACTACTCCGGCAAACACAAACGCCATGGTGTGAACGTGCAGGTCATCGCGGACGCGGCAGGCCGCCTGATCTGGGCTTCGGCAGCCCTGCCCGGCCGGACCCACGACCTGAGCGCTGCCCGCCAGCTCGGCATCATCGACGCACTGACCAGCGCAGACGTGATGACATTCGCCGACAAGGGCTACCAAGGAGCCCGCGGCACCATCCGGGTGCCGTTCAAACGCCACCGATCCCGGCCGAAACTCCAGCACTGGCAGAAGCGCTACCACCGCCAGCACGCCCGGATCCGAGCCCGCGG
Source organism: Actinoplanes palleronii (assembly GCF_016862315.1). GTDB lineage: Bacteria > Actinomycetota > Actinomycetes > Mycobacteriales > Micromonosporaceae > Actinoplanes > Actinoplanes palleronii. The sequence goes on from NZ_BOMS01000111.1 coordinate 740, forward strand.
CGAACGCGCCATCGCCACGCTGAAGACCTGGAAACTACTGGTCAAGCTGCGCTGTTGCCCTCGCCACGCCACCGCGATCGTGCAGGCCATCCTCGTTCTGCACCACGTCGAAGCCAACCGCTACACAGGATGAAAAAGGCTCAATATACGGCTGCAGGTAGCACCTTTGCCGTGACGCGGGCGCGCTGACGATCGAGATCCAACGCTCAGGTTGATGCATCCTGTGAAGCAGCCTTTTCGAGGGCGTCAAAGATGTCCGAGTCGACTGCTTGCTGCCAGGGAGGTAGTTGATCCCAGTCGGCGACATATGATGGCTTGGGGTCTGTGAATGCGCGGTAGATCTGCGCGGTCCAGCAAAGGGCCAGGAACCGGCCGCGCTGGTCGCGGCTGAGCTTCGCCACGGCACCATCGCTCACGTCTATGAACGCCAAGACTTGGCCGCAGACCGCGGCGGCGGCGCTACGCTCCCACTCCGGAGTTTCCTCCCACGGCGCCACATAGCCAGGCTTCGGTTCACCTGGAAAGTGGCGCCGTACACCCTCGATCCATGCCTCGCGGAACAAGCGGCCATGGTCGATCATCAGCAATCCTCCGGTGGGTAGGTCGATCAGGCGGAAGTAAGGACTCCCGTGATCCGCTCGTCGAGAGCGACGATACGAGGATCACTTCCGAGGGGGTGTAGCTGCGTTTGCAGCGACTGGAGTCTCCGGCCGAGGAAGCCGGGCGAACAGGACTGTTCCGCGATGTCGACTGCGGCGTGGCCGTGCTGCAGTACCTCGTCCGCATCACGTCTGCGCACGCCCACCACTCCAAGATCGACCAGAAGGCTGCCTCGTCGGCGCGGCGAGATGCTTCGCGTGAAGGCTGCTGCCAGCGCGCCAGCCGCGAGTTCAGACTGCCCGAGCGTCAGGTGGCAGGTGCCGCGTTCTTCATCGAGGCGGCTTCCGTCGAAGCGGAGCCAGCCGCCGGGATTGATCAGATCTCGTGCTCCGGTGATGTGTTCGGCAAGCGACCAAGCCCGTTTGAAGCCATCCACGTCATGCAGAGCTGCGGCTGCCTGAGCTTGGACAGAGGCAACCCAGTAGCGGGTTGCCAGTTGGTCATCCCCGCGGGCGGCTACGCGGCCGGCAGCGTAAAGGATTTTCGCGGCTTGGTCGTACTGCTGGTCATACAGGCTGACGTAACCGCTGCGGGTAAGTGCGCATGCCCACTGGTCGTACGCGCCGGCTTCCTTGGCGGCAGAGGCAGCCAGGTTGTAGCAGTGGGTGGCGTCGGCGTAGAGGTCGCTGTCACAGAAGATCTCGCCGGTGAGCTGAAACAGTTCGCTCGCCAGGGTGCACAACTGCCGGTGCTCGGCCTCGGACCTGGCGTTGTCCAAGCGGTCGATGAGCACGTGGAGTTGGTCCTGGGCGAGCGGATAGACGAGGTGCTTGGTCGCGGATAGGCCGAAGACCTGCCAGAGGTGGGTGTTGAAGTCGCGGAGCTCCTGCAGGTCTGCGGATCGTCGAATCGCGTTTGGGTCATCGGACTCCGCGACCGGGGGAAGACAGATCAGCGTTCCAGCGAGACCGAGAAGGCGAAGGAGGTCGCGGCGGTACATGGCGAAGACACCCGTCGTGTGTGAAGCGGCCACGATTGCGCCGTTAACGGCGATCGCGGAAGCGGCGGTGGAAGGCGCATCGCCATCATGGCTCAGCAGCTCGGTGAGCATCTCAGGGGTCACCTGAAGCGCCTTGCTGAGGCGGTCCCGGGTTTGGGGTTGCGGCGAGGTCTCGCCTCGCTAGATACGTCCGATCGTGGTGCGGTCGGACGTGATCAGAGTCGCAAGTCGTTCTTGACTCAAGCCCACTTCCTCGCGGCGCCGAATCAAACGGCTTCGTCGCGATGCCATGAGCACCTCCGCTAGACCTGGTCGTCGCCAAGCCTACGGGACTACTGAACCTCGAGCGGGTGCGCCGCAGAGATGCATCACAGATGCCTCCCTCGCGCCGTGTTCCATGGACGCTCGTCTCGCTTTGCTAGAGGGGTCCTCAAGGCCTTCTTACCGGACGGTGGAGTGAGAATGACTCTTTCGATGTTGTTCGATGAGGCCACGGTCAGCGACATGATGACCGCCTGGCCGACCAAGCCGGCGCTCCACACGCCGCCCGACGACAGCCGCCTTCCCCACATCGTCAACGTGGACCTCATCAACGGCTACCTCGACACCGGTACCGCACCCGCAGAGCAGCTCATCGTGATCAAGGACGGGGCGGCGCTGCACTCCCGGGCGTACACGACCGACGGCTACCTCGACCCCGGCAAAGTCGCGAAGTGGCGCGGCCGGGGCTACACCATCCAACTGCGCAACCTGCACCGATGGTGTCCCGCAGTGCACGCGATCTGCTCCGCGATCCAGGACGAGTCCGGCTACGGCACCTACGCCACAGGCTTTGTCACCCCAGCCGGCGGCCAAGGTCTACATCACCACTGGGACCAGAACATGGGCCTGGTCTACCAGCTCGCCGGACACAAGACCTGGCAGATCTGGGAGCCGGGGGTCGAAGAACCGCACCGCGAGCAGTTCGCGTCCAACACCGCGCCGGGCAGCGACGTCCTCGACCGCATGAAATCGATGCGGCCTGACTTCGAGTTCGACCTCGGCCCCGGACAGATCCTTATGCTCCCGCGCGGCTGGATGCACAACCCGCACGCGCGTGGTCAGACCCAGGAAAGCGTCCACGTGACCTTCGTGGCCCGCGAGCGCACCGGCTACTGGATCGCCGGACAACTGGCCCAGACCGCGCTGAGCTCAACCCCGCTGCGGCGCGTCATCCCGCCTGCCGGCGTCGTCAACCCCACCGCCTTCGCCGATCAGGTCGCCGAGGCGCGCGACCTGCTGACGGACTGGCTGGCCGGCGCCGACGTCAGCACTCTGGCCGCTGAACTGCTCCAGCACGCTCGCACCGAACCGAACGTGGACTACATCTCCCCCGAACCGAGCCAGGTCGGCCACCGTCCATCGGTTCGTTGATCAGGGATTTCCCCGGCGCATCCGGCGCCGGCGATCCATACGCCCCCAAGGAGTAATCGTGACCCTCGTGACCACTTTGCCGGTTCAGGCCGACAAAGACCCCCAGGCCCTCGTCGATCCGGAGACCTTCGACAAGCTCGCCCTGCACTTCGCTGCCGAGCAGGAGGTCACCAAGACCTACGCCCGGCGGGCCGTCGGGCAGATGTTGCTCATGTTGAAGGCCCACGCCGACTCGAAGCACGACCCCGACTTCGGCCGGCTGCTGCCAGACGGCCGGTCCTACCGCGTCGTCCCGACCGAGCCCGTTGACGCGGCATGGCACGTGTCGCTGCAACACACCGAGCCGTACGCCGCCGCCTGCGAACAGCTCGCGGGAGGATTCGTACACCACGTACCGATCCTGACCGCGGGCATGGCGGACGGCTCCTCCATGGAGTACACCCGCCAGGCACTCAAGGCGACCGGCTACTACATCGACCCCGAGTTCTGGGACGGCGAGGCGAAGTCCTGCTGTCCGCCGAACCCGGGGATCTGAAAGGGCTACCTGATCAATGCGCATGGACTGGACCGCTTTGCCTGAGGCCGTCACGGCAGAGGTAGCCGAGCGCGTCGGCGGACTTCACGTCACTCCCGCCATGACCGGTGATCATGCGGAGATAGCCGCAACTGTTACCGGTACCACCGGGAAGGTGTTCGTCAAGGCGGCCCACACCGATGTCGGTGTCCGGTCACTGCGCTTCGAGTTGCGGGTGAGCGAGGCCGTCAGCGGGCCTCACTCACCCGCGGTCGTCTGGCACTTCGCGGTGGCCGGCTGGCTGGTGGTGGGCTTCGAACACTGCGAAGGCCCGCATGCCGACCTGTCCCCGGGAAGCCCCGACCTGGCCCTTCTTGAGGATGTGCTGGCAGTACTCGGAGAGACACCGGCACCCGATGCGCCGCTGTTCAGTCCAAAGGCCCGGCTCGGGTTCGAGCACCCGTCGATGGACGGTGACACGCTCGTGCACACCGACCTCGGCCCGGCCAATCTGATCGTGACCCCGGACGGGCTCCGGATCGTCGACTGGGCGATGGCAGCCAAAGCCGCGCCGTGGGTCGAGCTGGCCATGCTTACCCCATGGCTGATCGGCGCCGGCCACACCCCGGAGCAAGCCGACCAGTGGCTGGCACGCCATCGCGTGTGGCAATCGACCGATCCTGAGGTCTTGGACTATTTCGCGACGAAGAACGCGGAGAAATGGGCGTCGAAGGCGGCCGGATCAACCGCGGCCTGGATGCATGACCTCGCGGGCTGGACGTCCCAATGGTCGGCGTATCGGATCTGAACCAGCCACCCTGCCCGACCGTCCAGCTCTCCCTGCTGACTCCGTCTCATGAGGTCGGCGACTTCACGATGACCCCCACACGAGGACGGCCGGTTCATATCTCGGGTGTCCCGGCTGCCGAGGCCGCCCACAGCCGAAGCCGGTGTGGTTGTGGTGGTCCAAGGTCGATGCCACATGGGCGGATGTCGACCGGCGGTCCGGCGCCGTTTCGATCTTGAGGACACCTTCCGCATGATCAAGCAGACGCTGGGCTGGCCCCCGAAGCTGCGCGACCCTGCCGCGGCTGACCGGGGGACCTGGCTGCTCCTGGCCGGGCATGCTCAGCTACGCCTGACCCGGCCCCTCGCCCAGGACTCGCGCGGGCCCTGGGGAACGCCCGCCGGCCCCGGAACGACTCACTCCGGCCCGGGTGCGGTGGGGGTTTCGGAACTGCGCGCGACCAGCGCCTCGCCGGCTCTGCACCGAAACCGAGCAAGCCCGGTCCCGGCCGGCACCCGCTGCGACGTGGGACTCATGCTGGTCACCGGCCCGACCCATCAACGACCGGCTCACCACACGAAGGGCACCGAACCGCGCCGCACGGGATAGATGACAAGCTAAGCGTGCTGCTGATCAGCAGCGGACCAGGCCCTGGATCAGGGTGGCGAAGGCGGCTGGGTCGCGCAGGTGCGGGAACGGGCCGTCGCCCGCGTGTGCCTGCGGCGCCGCGCCGACCGGGACGCTCGACCACTCCCGGTAGGTCAGCGCCAGTGCCGGGTCGCTGCGCCGCACCGCGAACTGACGGTAGGCCTCGGGTACGGCAGCCAGGTCCCCGTCCTCCACCGTGATCACGTGCTGCACCGCGTACCGGGCCGCGAACGCGTGCGCCAGCGCCGCCGACTCCCCGTGCCCGACCAGCACCGGCGCGCGCTGCAGATCCAGCCCGTGTACGAGCGTGGCCAGGTGCTGGGTCAGGCCGGACAGGTCGTCGCGCCGTGCCGACTCGCCGTGCCCGGGCAGGTCGACGGCGATCGCGGCGCAGTTGCCGTCCAGCTCGGCGGCGACCGGCCACCACATGGTCCGGTCGTAGAACGGGCCGTGCAGCAGCACCACCGGGCGTCCGAACCGCCCCCAGCGGTCGTAGACGAGCCGGTTGCGCGGGGTGCCGTGGGCGTGGGTGGTGCGACGAGGCGGCTGAGGATGCACGAAATCGGTCTCCGGAGGCAGGTGGGACGGAAGCAACTCTGTAACGACCGGAGGGGGACCAGCGGTTACGCTGCCGCGGTGACTGCACGCGCACCCTTTCGACTGACACCGATGCGACCCCGTGATCCCGACGAGCCCGGGCGCACCGCGACCCCGTTGGAGCTCTTCTTCGACCTGGTCTTCGTGATCGCGGTGAGCATCGCCGCCGTTCAGCTGCACCATGCGCTGACCGAGAACCACATCGCGCACGGTCTGCTGTCGTACGCGGCGGTGTTCTTCGCCATCTGGTGGGCGTGGATGAACTTCACCTGGTTCGCCACCGCGTACGGCATCGACGACTGGCTCTACCGGGTGCTCACCTTCGTCCAGATGGGCGGGGTTCTGGTGCTGGCGGCCGGCATCGACCCGGCGTTCACCGAGGGTGACTTCACCGTGGTGGTGATCGGTTACGTCGTGATGCGGGTCGCGATGATCACCCAGTGGCTGCGCGCCTCCCGCGCGGGCGGGCCGGACCGGGGCATCGCCCGGCGCTACGCCGTCGGCATCGGCCTGGTGCAGCTGCTCTGGATCGGCCGGCTGTTCCTGCCGGCGAGCATCCAGGGCGTGTCGTTCGTGGTGCTGGCGCTTGCCGAGATGGCCGTTCCGGTGATCGCCGAGCGGAAGGCGACCACACCGCGTCACCTGCACCACATCACCGAACGTTACGGTCTGTTCACGTTGATCGTGCTCGGCGAGAGCCTGCTCGGTGCGGCCAACGCGATCATCGAGGCGCTGCACGACGCCGACGAGCTGGCCCCGCTGATCTCCATCTCGGTGCTGACCCTGGTGGTCAGCGGCGCGCTGTGGTGGCTCTACTTCTGGCCGCCGCACCACACCGTGATCGTCCGGCTACGCGACTCGTTCCGCTACGGCTACACCCACTACTTCATCTTCGCCGCGGCGGCCGCGTTCTCGGCCGGCGTCGAGGTCGAGATCGACGCGCTGACCGGGCACAGCGAGCTCAGCGACGTGGCCGCGTCGTTCACGGTCACCGTGCCGATCGCGGTGTTCATGCTGGGTGTCTGGTGGGTGGTGATCCGGGAGAACGCCGACCGGGTGGTGAACGTCGCGGTGCCGCTGGGCGCGGTGCTGGTGCTGTTCGACCCGGTGGTGCCGGTTCCGGTGACGCTCACCGCGATCATCCTGGTGGCGGTCGTCGTGGTGCTGGTGCTGCGGCCGCCGGTCAGCCGGGCCTCACGCCGCGCCCGCGCCGACGAACTCGTGGGCGCCACGGAGGCGGACGACCAGCCCGGCCTGGGTGGCTGAGCAGTCCAGACGGACCGCGAGGGCGCCCGGCAGACCGCTGTGCGCCCGCAGCGCGGCGGGCAGGGCGGCCGGGTCGAGGCCGTCCCGCCGGGCGATCAGGACACCGAGCTGGTACCGGGAGATCGGATCACTTCCGGCCACATTTCGTACGCCGGGGTGCGGGTCCGCGGCCAGCTCCAGGACCGCGGCGGCCAGATCGGCGACGTGGACCGGGCACCGGATGTCGTCGGTGAACAGGGCGCCGCTCCGCCTTCCGGTGGCCAGGTCGTGCACGTGCCTCTCGGTCTCCGACGTCCCGGCGCCGATGATCAATGAGGTACGGACGATGACCGCGTCCGGCGCCAGCCCACGGACCGCGACCTCGGCCGCCGCCTTGGCCGCGCCGTACGGCGTGACCGGATCCGGCGCCGCCCCCTCGTCGTAGGAGTCCGCGGCCCCCGAGAAGATCGCGTCGCTGGACACGTGCACGAGCCGGGCCCGGACCTCGGTGGCGGCCGCCGCGACGTGCATCCCGCCGTCGGCGGTGGTCGCCCAGTCCGCCTGCCGGTACGCCGCGTTGACGATCACTTCCGGTCGCACCGCCGCGACGAGCGCAGCCACCGCGGCCCGGTCCCGGATGTCCAGGCGTCGCCCGTCCGTCCCGATCGGCCGCTGGTGGTAGGTCGCGGTGACCGAGTGGCCGGCCCGTCGCGCCAGCCGGACCACCTCGCGGCCCAACAGGCCGCCACCGCCGACCACCAAGAGCCTCAGCATGGGCGAAAGCATGGCAGGCGCCGGAAAGTCCGTCATCGATCAGTCACTCCGCGTGGTCGGGCCAGTGGAAAAGCTCTCCCGGTCTTGACGGTGGCTCGCACCCTGGTCAATGCTGCATAAGTCCGAATCCCCCCATATGCCGGTGAGGCCCACAAAGCCCCGGTATGCACCCGTGGCCGCGACCCCCGGTCACTCGGACACCCTGCACCAGGTGAAGGAGTTACCCCCCCGATGACCTACGCTCTCGACGACCTCACGCTGCGCGAACGTTGTGCGACAGCCCTCGCCGAGCACCCGTCCACGAACCGTTTCGTCGCCACGGCCGTCAAGCCCAACGACCCGCTGGCCGACGTGGCCCGCACCGTTGAGCGGATGGTCTTCGAGGCCTCGTTCGGCCTGGACGAAGCGACCATGATCGCCGAGTACGGCCCGTACGAGGAGCAGAGCTTCTTCTTCCTGGTCATCGACCGGGAGACCGGGCTGCCGGCCGGCGCCGCCCGGGCGATCGACGGCGGTGGCAAGACCCTCGACGACGCGCCCGACATGATCGGTGTCGAGCTGTCCGAGATCGTCCGCCAGCACGGCATGTACGACGGCCGGATCTGGGACTACGCGACGCTCGCGGTGCTGCCCGAGTACCGGGCCTCCCGGGACAGCCTGGTCGTCAGCGGCATGCTCTACCGGACGTTCATCAACGCCGGGCATCGGGCCAGCGTCCGCCACGTGGTCTGCATGCTGGACCAGGCCGCGTACCGGAACCTGGACATGCTGGGCTGCCGGTTCACCGCGCTGGCCGGCTCCGCGCCGTTCGAGTACCTGGGTTCGGCCGCCAACCGGGCGCTCTACATCCCGCTCGAGGAGATCGCCCGGTCGATGGGCGAGCAGGCCCACCAGCTGAGCCAGCCGGACACCGGCACCGGGCGTCGCCGGCCGGGCCTGCGCCGGATCACCGCCCGGCTCGCCAGTCAGGTCTCCTCCGGTGACGACCTCGACCCGCACATCGTGCTGCCCGGCCTCGAGCGCCGTCGCCGCCCGCGCTGACCGAATCTGACCGAAAGTCCCGGGAGCCTGATGGCTCCCGGGGCTTTTTTGTGCTCGTGACCGCACCTGACGGGCGACTCGGGGCCGGGCGGGGCGACTGCTTGGGGCGTCACGCCCCGCCCGGCGAGACCCATGCTCCCGCCCACCCCTCTCCATTCACTCTTGAGTCACTGTCACGGCGCTGACCCGGCCCGGGTCAGGCGAGCGCTAACAGGGGGTGACCGCTAGTGGGCACGGGCATCGCCCCGGAGGGTTTCGCGTTCGGGACGCGCCAGCGGCCTGCGAAGCCCGCAGGGGTCCCGGCGGGAGCGGCGGTCTGCACCCCGGCGGACGCACGACATCATGAATTTGATCTTGATTGTGGGGTTGACCCTGGGCCGGGCGGCGAAACGACCCATTGACAAGCGTGAAACACGGCGGTTAGAACTGTGAGCGCTAACAATCATCGATTTCCATCCCCGCGGGTTCGTCCCCTGCCCGGAATCGAGAGGTCACGCCATGGTTCCCCGTCTCGAACGCTCCCTCTGGCGCAAAGCGCTCGCCGTCGCCGCGTCCGCGATCGTCGTCGCCACCACCCTGGTCGCCGCGACCGGTCCGGCCGCCGCGGCCGGCACCCTGCCCTGCGACATCTACGCCAGCGGCGGCACACCGTGCGTCGCCGCGCACAGCACCACCCGCGCGCTCTTCGGGGCCTACAGCGGGTCGCTCTACCAGGTCCGGCGCTGGTCGGACGGCGCGACCACGAACGTCGGCACGCTCAGCGCCGGCGGGTACGCGAACGCGGCCACGCAGGACTCGTTCTGCTCCGGCACCTACTGCACGATCGTGCGGATCTACGACCAGACGACCCGGCACAACGACCTGACGATCGCGCCCGGCGGCGGTGCGAACCCGACCGCGGACCAGGGCTCGAACGCGGCCGCGCTGCCGGTCACCGCGGGGGGCCACAAGGTCTACGGGGTCTACATCTCGGCCGGCAACGGCTACCGCAACAACGCCACGAACGGGATCGCCACCGGCAGCCAGCCGGAGGGGATGTACATGGTCACCGAGGGCACGCACGTCAACGACCGGTGCTGTTTCGACTACGGCAATGCCGAGACGAACAACAACGACACCGGCAACGGTGACATGGACGCGATCTACTTCGGCAACCTGTGCTGGTTCTCGCCGTGCGCGGCCGGCCCGCGGGTCGCCGCCGACCTGGAGAACGGCCTGTTCGCCGGCGGCAACGGCTCGAACACCGCGAACACCGGCCGCAACAGCGCGTTCGTGACCGCGGTGCTGAAGAACAACGGCACGACGACCTACGCGATCAAGGACGGCAACGCGCAGTCCGGTGGCCTGGCCACCAGGTACAACGGCGGGCTGCCGACCCAGGCCGGGTACAAGCCGATGACCAAGCAGGGCGCGATCATCCTGGGCATCGGCGGGGACAACAGCAACGGCTCGGTCGGTTCGTTCTTCGAGGGCGTGATGACCAGCGGCTACCCGACCGACGCCACCGAGAACTCGGTGCAGTCCAACATCGTCTCGGTCGGCTACACCAAGAGCGTCACGTTCCCGGTCAACGGCGCCACCTACCGGCTGACCAACCTGCAGAGCGGCAAGGTGCTCGACGCGGTCAACTGCGGCACCGCCAACGGCACCGCGATCGACCAGTGGCAGTCGCTGGGCAACACCTGCCAGCAGTGGAAGTTCACCAATGTCGGCGCGAACAAGTGGACGATCACCAACGTGAACGCGAACAAGGTGCTCGACGCGACCAACTGCGGGCTGGCGCTGGGCACGGCCGTCGAGCTGTGGCAGTCGCTGGGCAACCTGTGCCAGCAGTGGGCGGTGATCCCGGCGGGCAACGGCCGCTACGAGCTGGTCGTGGAGAACAGCGGCATGGTCCTCGACGACCAGGACTGCGGCACCGCCAACGGCACACCGGCCCGTCTCTGGATGTGGCTCAACAACACCTGCCAGCTCTGGTCGATCGCTGCTTAGGGTGTCCTGAAATAAGGGCGAAACAAGTGCGGGGCCGCTGATCTTTCGGCGGCCCCGCTTCTGTTGTCGGCGAATCGGAAAATTGTTAGCCGCGTCATGCCCGGTCGTGGAAAGTTCCCTGCTCAAGGGCGTGTATTGCAGGTCACTGGCGGATTCTTTGGAGAGTCGAGCGCGGTGCTCCCAGGCTGGACGTTGAATGTAGTCAGCGAATTCCGCGTTTATCCCTTTTAAGGAATGTGCCGTGCAGGCTGCCCGTGTACGCGACCCGCTCGCGGCCGTTTTTGTATTGTTCGCGCTGGTCGGCGCGGTCTTCGGGAGCTGGGCCGCCCGGGTGCCGGACGTCAGCGCCCAGGTCGGTGCCGGTCACTCCGCGCTCGGCGTGGCGCTGTTCTGCATCTCGGCGGGTGCGCTGGTCAGCATGCAGACCGCCGGTGGGCTGTGCGCCCGGTGGGGAGCGGGACGGGTCAGTGCCGCGGGTGCGGTGGCGGCGAGCGTCGCCGTGGTGCTGCCCGGGCTGGCCGGCTCGATGGGGTCGCTGTGCGTGGCGCTGCTGCTGTTCGGAGCGGCGACCGGGCTGGCGAACGTGGCGGCCAACAGCCTCGGGGTGCAGGTGCAGCAGGCGGTGGGGCGGCCGGTGATGTCGACGCTGCATGCCGGGTTCAGCTTCGGTGGGCTGGGTGGGGCGCTGGTCGGCGGGGTGGCCTCGACGGTGCTGCCGGCGGGGTGGCATCTGCTGGCCGTCGGGGTGCTGGGGCTGGGGGTCAGCGTGGTGATCGCGCCTGCGCTGGCGGGGTTCGTTCACGTGGAGGCCGCGCCGGTGCCGAGCCGCGAGCGGCCCACGGCGGCCGGGGCCGCGCCGGTCATCGTGGTGCTGGGACTGATCGCCGGGTGTACCGCGTTCGCCGAGGGCGCGCTGACCGACTGGGCGTCGCTGCACCTGCGCGAGGACCTGCACGCGACGCCGATGGTGGCCGGTGCCGGTTACGCCGTGTTCTCGCTGGCCATGGCGGCTGCGCGGCTGCGCGGCCGGAGCCTGATCGTCCGGTACGGCGACACCGTCGTGCTGACCTCGGGAGCGCTGCTCGCGGCGGTGGGGATGCTGGTCGGGGCGGCGGCGCCGTCGCCGTTTCTGGCGCTGGCCGGGTTTGTGCTGGTCGGGTTCGGGCTGGCCAACGTGTTTCCGCTGGCGATCGCGAAAGCGGGGTTGCTGGGCGGGGCGCGCGGAGTGGCTCGGGCGTCCAGCGTCGGGTACACCGGGCTGCTGGGTGGGCCGCCGATCATCGGATTGCTGGCGGGCGAGCGGGGGTTGCCGTTCGCGTTGACGAGCGTGTCGGCGCTCGCCGTGGTGGCCGCGCTGCTGGCGCTGGTGGTCGATCACCGCCTGGACGGCGCCGGCTCGGTGGCCTCGGTGCTGCGCGCGCAGGCGAGGGCCCGGCTGCAGCCGATCGCGGTGCGGGTCGAAGCCGCCGCGCAGAACCACAGCAAGTCCCTCTATCTGCTGCTCGACCAGTCCTGACCGGGAGTACCGCATGCCCTCGCTCGACCTGCGCCGTTCCGTCCTGATCGGGGTCAGTCACATGATCCCGTTCGTGGTGGTCGGCGGTCTGCTGCAAGCGCTCGGCCTGATGCTCGGCGGGTCCGCCCCGCTCGTGTTCACGCTCGGCTCCCTCGCTCTCTACCTGCTCGCGCCGGTGCTGGCCGGCTACATATCCTTCGCGATCGCCGGCCGCCCGGGCCTGATGCCGGGACTCACCGCCGGCCTGGCCGCGACCGTGACCGGCGCCGGCTTCCTGGGCGGCCTGATCGGCGGTGTCCTGGCCGGGATCCTGGCACAGCAGCTGGGCCGGGTGCCGCTGCCGGAGTGGTTGCGGGGGCTGGCCGCCTTCCTGCTCGTGCCGCTGGTGGCCACGCTGATCAGCGGGGGAGCGATGCTCGGTGCGATCGGCCCGCCGCTGGCGTGGTTCATGCGGGTGTTCGGCGGGTGGCTCGACGGGTTGAACGGGGTCTCCGCCGTCCTGCTCGCCGCCGCGCTCGGCGCGATGACCGTTGCTGATCTGGGCGGCCCGCTGAACAAAGCGGCCTACCTGTTCGCGATCACCGGGGTGAGCGGCGCAGGTCTGCCCGGCGCCGGCATCCATGGCACCGGGCTGATCAGCGGCCGCCCGCTCGCCCTGATGGCCGCCGTGATGGTCGCCGGGATGTCCGCCCCGCTGGCCTGCTGGCTCGCCACCGTCGTGCGGCCCTCCGCCTACACCCCCGCCGAACGCCGCGACGGCCGCTCCGCCGGGGTCCTCGGCGCCCTGTTCATCAGCGAGGGCGCGATCCCGTTCGCCGCCGTCCGCCCGATGGTGGTGATCCCCAGCCTGATGCTCGGCGGCGTGGTCGCGGCGATCGGCAGCATGCTCGCCGGCGCCACCCTGACCGCTCCGCACGGCGGCGTGTTCGCCCTGCTCAGCGCCGGCCACCTGATCGGCCTGCTCGGATCGCTCGCGCTCGGCGCGACGCTCGCGGCCGGCGGTCTGCTGCTGAGTCGCGCCGGCGGACGAGACCGGGACCGGAATGTGACCGACCGGGCAGCGTCCCTGGGTGGCCGATGACATCGATGATGCGCTAGAAAGCTCGGATCAGCCGGCACCCCCCGCCGGCGAGGAAGAGGTAGTGCCGATGTCGCGTAGCAGATTCCTGATCCCGGGTGCGGCTGTCGTCATGGTCGTCGTCGTGGTGGCCGGGCTCGCCTTCTTCGGGAAGATTCCGGGGTTGAACGCCGCCGCCCGGCAGGAGAAGCAGCTCACCAACGCCCTCGACGCGATCGCGCTGACCTCGCCGGACTTCGCGGTCGCGGTGCTCGACAAGGCGAACGACCGGGACTTCTCCTACCGTGGCTCGGAGCGCTTCGACACCGCCAGCGCGGTGAAGGTCTCGGTGCTGGCCTGCGTGCTGCTGCACGCCCAGGACGAGAAGCGCGAGCTGACCGCGCAGGAGACCGCGCGGGCCAAGCGCATGATCCAGGCCAGTGACAACGACGCCACCACGGCGCTGTTCACCGAGGTCGGCGAGGTGGACGGGCTGACCGCGTGCAACAAGCGCGTGGGGCTCACGGAGACGACCGTCGACAAGGCGTGGGGGCTGACCTCGACCACAGCCGACGACCAGGCCCGGCTGCTCGGCAATCTGGTCGACTCGGGCAGCGAGCTCACCGTCGACCACCGGCAGCTGATCTTCGACCTGATGGAGACGGTGAACGACGACCAGAACTGGGGTGTGCCGTCGGTCGCCAAGCAGGGGGAGCACGCGCCGGTCAAGAACGGCTGGGACACCCGCAGCGACGACCACAACCTGTGGGTGGTCAACTCGCTGGGCCGGATCGTCTCGGAGGACCGGGAGACCAACGTGTCGATCGTGGTGCTCTCGCACGGTGACAAGAGCCTGAAGGACGGGATCGCGCTGGTGGAGAAGGTCGCCGCGGCGACGCGGGAGAACCTGAAGTACTGAGCGGTGGCCCGGGTGGGGCCACCGCTCAGAGCATCAGCGGACTTCGGCGGTGTACAGCGCCGCGACCTCGTCGTCGGTCAGCGCGCGGTTGAACGCGTGCACCTGATCGATCGACCCGGACCAGTAGTCGGTCTTGTTGCCGGCGTACTTGGCCCGGCCCACCGACAGCGGCCCGGTGCTCACCACGTCCGGACCGGCCGTGGTGGCCGCGACCCGCTTGCCGTCGAGGAACAGCCGGACCTCGCCGGTGGTGTGGTCGCGCACGCCGACCAGGTGGTACCACCGGTTCAGCTCGGGCGTCACGGCCAGCCGGGCCCGGTTGCCACCCGGGGTGCTGAACGCGAAGGCGCCCTGGCCGTACTGCAGGTAGAACGGGTTCTCGGTGGTGCGGCCGTCCTGGCTGACCACGGTGGCGTAGTTGCCGGGGAGCTTGTCGAGCGTCACCCACGACGCGATCGAGTAGTCGCGGGTGGTGTCGACGACCGGGGACGTGGTGTCGGCGTAGTCGCCGTCACCGTCGAACGTGAGCGCGGAACCGGACACGCCCGGCGTCCACGTGGTGTTCCCGGCCAGGGTGAGGTCGCTGGTCCCGCCGCTGTCCTTCGCGGTGGTGCCGGTGCCCTCGTCCAGGCTCCAGTCGCCGTGGCCCGGCGGCGGGGGCTGCTGGGCGGCTGCGGCACCGGCCGCGATCACCTTGAGGTTGATCGCCCGGACCGGCGCCGGGTCGACCTTGATGTCCCGGCGGTCGTACGTCCACAGGCCGTTGAGCTCGGTCTCCAGGTCGGTGATCTGGGTGTAGACCGAACCGGACAGCTCCGCGCCGGCGGCTTCCAGGTAGAACCGCTCGGTGTTGTCGACGTACTTGGCGGTCAGCGCGGCCTTGTCGGCGACCCCGCTGTAGATCACCGCGGGCGTGCCCGGCCACATGTGGCCCGGGGTGCGCAGGGTGAAGCCACCGTGCTCGCCGTCCATCGCGATCCGGGTCGCGTCCGGGTACGCCGGATCGGTGTTGTTGTAGTCGTGGTGGTCGATGACGTCGCCCTTGCCGGAGTCGCCCTTCGACGCGCAGCAGTTCACGCCGCTGTGCGCGTTCACGATCCGGGACGGGTCGGCGGCTTTGACCCGCTCGGTGATCCGGCCGGTCTCGGTGCGGTCCCACTCGCCCCAGCCCTCGTTGAACACCACCCAGCCGATCACCGACGGGGCGTTGTGCAGCTGGTCCATCATCTGCCGGCCCTGGTCGTACCAGGCCTGCTGACCGGTCGTGTTCGTGATGTCGGCCGAGACGAAGTCCTGCCAGACCAGCAGGCCCAGCTCGTCGGCGTGCCGGTACCAGCGGGCCGGTTCCACCTTGATGTGCTTGCGGACCGCGTTGAAACCGAGCTTCTTCGTCTCGACCAGGTCGAAGCGCAGCGCCGCGTCACTCGGTGCGGTGTAGAGGCCGTCCGGGAAGAAGCCCTGGTCCAGGGTGGCGAGCGAGAAGATCGGCTTGCCGTTGAGGACGAGCTTCGGGAAGCCGGCCACGGTCTGCACGGCGATCGAGCGCATGCCGAAGTAGCTGCCCACCTCGTCCTTGCCGAGCGTGACGTCCAGGTCGTACAGGTAAGGGTCGTCCGGGCTCCACAGGTGCGGCTTGGCGATCGGGATCCGCAGCTCGGTGTTCGCGGTGCCGGTGACTGAGCCGACCTTGTGACCCTTCTTGTCCCGCGCGACCGCGGTGACCTTCGCGCCGGTGGCGGCCGACTTGACGGTCACTCGCAGTGCGTTGGTGGCCAGGTCGGGGGTGGTGACGAGCTCGGTGATGCCGGTGGCGGCGACCGGCTCGAGCCAGACCGTCTGCCAGATGCCGGACGACGGGGTGTAGACGATGCCGCCCGGGTTCAGCGACTGCTTGCCCTTGGGCTGGTTCGCCCCGGTCGCGTCGGTGACCTCGACCAGGATCTCCTGCTGGCCCTTCGTGACCAGCGCGCCGGTGATGTCCGCGGTGAACGCGGTGTACCCGCCGGTGTGCTCGGTGACCAGGGTGCCGTTGACGTAGACCTTGGCCTGGTAGTCGACGGCGCCGAAGTTGAGCTTGAGCCGCTGACCGGAACCGATCTTCCAGCCCTTCGGCACGGTGATCAGCTTGCGGTAGAACATGTGCGATTCGCGGCGCTCCAGCCCGGACAGCTGCGACTCGACCGGGAACGGCACGATGATCTTCTCGGCCAGTTTCGCGCCGAAGACCGGCTGCTCACCCGCGGCGGCGCCGGCGAACTCCCACGGGCCGTTCAGGTTCACCCAGTCGTCGCGGACCAGTTGCGGGCGCGGGTACTCCGGCAGCGGGTGCCTGGTGTCGACCTTGTCGCCCCACCGGGTGGTCAGGCGGTGCGTGGAGGCGTTCGTCGCGGAGCGGATGATCTGCGGGACCGTCTCCCCGCCGACGATCAGGCCGCCGGCGCCGTCGTAGTTGACCCGCACCTTCTGCCCGGCCTGGATCGGCTCGGCGAGGGTGACGGTCAGCCGCGTGCCGCTCTTCGTGATCGACGAGATCGGCATCGGCGTGGTGTCCGCCTCGATCACCAGGTGCGCCGCGGTCTGCCCGATCGTGGTGACCGGCGCGTCGAACTCGGCGGTCAGCTTGCGGCCGCCGGCGCCGACCGCGAACGCGGCCGGGAAGACCTGGAAACCGTCCGGCGGCGTGAAAGCGCTCTCCGGAACGAGCTGCTTCGAGAGGCCGGCGGCCGACCAGCGCAGGAACAGGTTCGCGCCGCCGACGTCCTGGAACATCTCGACGCGCACGTCATGCGCCTCGCCGGCGGTCAGGTGCACCGCCGCGCTGGTCTGCTCGACGTCCCAGTCACCGACCCAGTGATCGATGACCGGCTGCCCGTCCAGGAGGAACCGGAACCCGTTGTCGCCGATCATGAAGAACGTGTAGTCGCCGGTGGCCGGCGCGGTCAGCTTGCCGGTCCAGCGGGCGGTGGTGTGCTCGGTGCGCCCGAGGAACGACTGGAAGCTGCCGGTCAGGTCCGGCAGGTCGACGTTCGGGTCCAGCGAGACGCCGCCGAGCTCGGCGAAGTCCCGAGCCCCAGGCGCTGACATCCGGAAATACTCACCCTTGAGGCCGTGCACGACGACGGCTGCTGCGGGTGCTTCTGCGTGGGCGGCTGCGGGCGCCACCAGGCTGACGAGGACTAGCAGGCTTGCTGTGAGCAGGGACTTCCAGGGCGATCGCGGCATCGAGTGTTTCCCTTCGCACAACGACGTAACGAGATCACATTGAGCCAGTTACATGTGTGATGTCAACGAAAAGAAACAGGACTCGACATTTTCGCAAGCACATCCCGGGTCAAGGTAGGCTTTAACCTCCCGCTTACCACTTTTTCGGTACGAATACGGAGCGCCCGTCCGCAGGCTACAAGCCACGTCCCGTGGTGGCCTCGCGCGACACCGCCACCACACCGGACCACCGCGCGCCTCGCGGTCCTCGGCTGGCGCTCAGGGGTGCCTCGGGGTGCCGGAGGCACCCCTCACGACCAGCCGGGACCGTGACGTGCGCTGCGGTCTGGCCGGTCGCGGTCCTTGGCTGGTCCTCAGGGGTGTCTCGGGCACCCCGAGACACCCCTGAGCGCCAGCCGGCGAGCGGTCAGGGGCGGGACTGCCGGGTGGCGTGCCAGGTCAGCACGGCGGCGGCGGTCAGGGCGAGGCCGGCGGCTGGGGCTGCGAGGGAGCGCCGGCGGGCCGGGGCGGGCTTGGGCGGAGGCGGGATCGGGGTGAAGACGTTGCCGTGGTGCGGGGCGACCTGCTCGCGGGACAGGCCTCCGACGCTCATCAGCGGGACCACCAGGGCGTCGTACACCGCCGGCAGCGCCACGAAGCCGAATCTGATCAGCGGGTTGACCAGGCCGACCGACACCTCGCCGCGCGGGCGGCGGGCACAGCGCAGGATCGCGGCGGCGACCTTCTCCGGCGAGTCGACCGGGGGCGGGGGCTGGCCGAAGCGGCCGGCGAAGTTGGCCGCGGTGCGATAGATGGAGGTGTCCACCGCGCCCGGCGACACCAGGCAGACGTGGATGCCGGGCGCGTCCCGGGTCTCCAGCCGCAGCGCCCGGGCCAGCCCGCGCAGCCCCCACTTGCTGGTGACGTAGGAGCTGGTGAACGGCGTGACCACGGTCCCCAGCAGCGAACCGGTGAGCACCAGCACGCCTCGCTCGCGCGCACGGAACCGGCGCAGCGCGACCCGGGCCACGGTGGCCGCGCCCAGCAGGTCGACGGTGACGACCCGGTCGAACACCTCGGCCGGTACGTCCTCGAACTTCCCGTAGGCCATCACCGCGGCGGTGTGCACCCAGACGTCGATCCCGCCGTACGCGAGAGAGGCGGCCTCGGCCACCGCCTCCACCGCGTCGCCGTCGGTGACATCCGCGACCACCGCCCGCGCCTGCGCGCCCACGGCCCGGCAGTCCGCAGCAACAGTCTCCAAGTCCGATTCTGATCGGGCCGCGAGGATCAGCCTGGCGCCGGTCCGGGCGAAGGCCAGCGCCGTCGCCCGCCCCACGCCGCTGGAAGCCCCGGTGATCACGACTACTGGTGTGGCATCCATGGCCACGCTGTACCCGCGGTGACCCGCGCCAACCTAGGTCGTGAACGTCGCCACCACCTCGCGCAGCCGGGTCGCGGCGCCGGCCAGTTCGTGCGCCGACCGGGCCGTGGTATCGGCCGCCGCCGTGATCCGGCGGGCCTCCTCAGTGACCGAGCCGAACCCGCCGGCGATCTGCTCGGCGCCGGCCGCCACCTCGCTGATGCCGTAGCTCATCTCCGCGGTCGTCGCGGACTGTTCCTCGACCGCCGCGGCGATCGTCGCCTGGAACTCGTCCACCCGCGCGATCACCGCGGTGATCTGCTCGATCGAGCCGGCCGCGTCCCGGGCGTCGCGCTGGATCGCGTCGATCCGGGCGGTGATGTCCTGCGCGGCCCGGCTGCTCTCCTGCGCCAGGTCCTTGACCGAACCGGCCACCACGGCGAAACCCTTGCCGGCCTCACCGGCCCGGGCCGCCTCGATCGTCGCGTTCAGCGCGAGCAGGTTCGTCTGCGCCGCGATCGACGTGATCACCTGCAGGACGTCGCCGATCTGCGCGGAACTCCCGCGGAGCCGGTCGAGGATCTCGGTGGTGTCGCGGGCCGCGTCGACCGCCTCGGCGGCGACCGCGGCGGCCTGGCTCGCCCCCTGCGAGATCTCGTTGATCGACGCGGACATCTCCTCGGCGCCGGCCGAGGTCGCCGAGACGTGCCGGGACACCGTGTCGGCGACGTCGCGGGCCTGGCCGGCCTTCGCGGTGGTCAACTCGGCGCTGGCCCGCATCTGCCCGCTGACCTCGGTCAGCGCGCCCGACGTCGCGGTGATGTCGTCACCTTCGGCGCGCAGGCCGCGGAGGCCGTGGCCACCGATCCGCCGGTCGCCAGGACCGTCTCGTCGACGGCCCGCCCGGCCTGGTCCAGCAACAGCGGCAGCCGGAACACCAGCGCGTCCATCACGTAGTACGAGTCCAGGTCCGGATCGAGGGTCAGGTTCGAGGCGTCGGACACGGCGACGATCAGGCCGAGAAGGGCATGTGAGGCTTTACCGTACGCGTCGAAAGCCGTCTGCCCACTGCCCGTGGCGGCGGCCAGCTCCGCCTTGGCCGCGCGCCAGGCGGTTTCGACGCCCAGCTCGGTGCCGTGCTCGTGGTCGGCGGCGTCCACCGCACTCGTGTCGACCCCGCCCGGCGGGCTGCCGTCGACGGCCAGGTGCCGGGCTCGTACCGTGGCCGCGGTCAGGGCGAGCAGCGGCCGCAGGTAGACGGTACCGGCCCGCTCCTTGGCACTGAACGCCACCTGGCTGGACTGAATACCGACGTAACCCCAGGTCACGAAACCCAGCGGCAACAGCAGCACCAGGGTGACCAGCAGGATCTTGTACGCGTAGCGCAGCCGGCCCAGCAGCCGGCTCGCTGGTGAAAACACGGCGCCTCCCCGCTGTCCGCTTCGGCACCGCCCGGCCACACCTGAGCCGTTTCGGACTGGTACGGTCCGCGGGTGGAAGAACAGACGAGACCGACGTGGGTGCTGCTGCTGGCGGCGGGCCTGTCGGCCGCGGGCGGCTATCTGCTCTACAGCCTGATCCTCCATCGCTGAGTCGCCCGGCGGCATCGCCTATAACTCCTATGTGTCTGATAGGTTATGGCGATGAGTGTGCTCGATGCCATCGGCGACACGCCGCTGATCCGGCTCACCCGGATCACCGCCGGGATCGCCGCCGAAGTCCATCTCAAGGCGGAGTTCCTCAACCCCGGGGGCAGCGTCAAGGACCGCGCCGCGCTGGCCATGGTCGAGGCCGCCGAGGAGTCCGGCGAGCTGCGCCCGGGCGGGGTGATCGTGGAGGGCACCTCGGGCAACACCGGGATCGGCCTCGCCATGATCGCCGCACAGCGCGGCTACCGGGCCCTGGTCGTGGTGCCGGACAAGAGCAGCGCGGAGAAGGTCGCGACGCTGCGGGCCTACGGCGCCGAGGTGGTGATCACCGTGGGCGGTGTGCCCCGCGAGGATCCCCGGCACGTCTCGCAGGTCGCCGCCCGGCTCGCCGCCGAGACACCGGGCGGCTGGCTGGCCGGCCAGTACGACAACCCGGCCAACCCGGGTGCGCACCGGGCCACCACCGGCCCGGAGATCTGGCGGCAGACCGGCCGCCGGGTCACCCACTTCGTGGCCGGCGTCGGCACCGGCGGCACGATCAGCGGCACCGGGGCGTTCCTGCGGTCGGCGGGCCCGGTGACCATCGTCGGCGCCGACCCGGAGAACTCGGTCTACGGCGGCGGTGACGGCAGCCCGTACTACGTGGAGAGCATCGGCCACTACGTGCACCCGGCGACCGCCGACGACGTGTGGCCGGAGTCGTATCACCCGCACGTCGTCGACCGGATCGAGCGGGTCGGCGACCGGGAGTCCATCGCGATGACCCGCCGGCTGGCCCGCGAGGAGGGCGTCCTGGTCGGCGCGTCGACCGGCACGGCCGTGGTGGCGGCGCTGCGGGTGGCCCGTGAGCTGGGCCCGGACGGGCTGGTGGTGGTCCTCGCACCGGATTCCGGCCGCGCCTACCTGTCCAAGTACTTCGACGACGGCTGGCTGCGCCGCAGCGGCTTCCCGGTGCCGGCGGCACGTGACTCCCTGGCCGCAGCCTCGCCCGGGTCCGGAGCCCACGCCGCACCCGGGTCCGCGGCCTCGCCCGGCCCGCTGGTCGGGGACAGCCCGATCACCGCCG
Organism: Actinoplanes palleronii; assembly: GCF_016862315.1. Taxonomy (GTDB): domain Bacteria; phylum Actinomycetota; class Actinomycetes; order Mycobacteriales; family Micromonosporaceae; genus Actinoplanes; species Actinoplanes palleronii. The sequence continues at coordinate 22,122 of NZ_BOMS01000111.1, forward strand.
CGGTCCTGCTGCCGGTCACCGCCCGGGTGCGGGATCTCCCGGCCGCCGCCCGGGTGCCGGCTCGGCCGGCCGGCCAGGTGACCGGCCAGCCGGTCGCTTCGGTGGCGCTGGTGGTCCTGCCGCGCGGGAACCGTCCGCTGACCGATCCGGCGCCCGGTGACGTCGTCGGGGCGGTGCCGCTCGACGCGCTGATCCACGCCGATCCGGGCGCCCTCTTGACCGACTTTGCCCAGCCTCCGTTGCCGACCGTCGGCATCGGTGAGTCCTCGGCCGAGGCTCTGGAACGCACGCCCGCAGCCGCCACGTGGGTCGCGGTCCTGACCGACGGCCGGATCACCGGAGTGATCACTCGTGGTGCGCTGGCCGGAACGTCCTCCCGAGACGCCGCAGCGGCGGTTCACTGACGTCCGCCGCGGCCGCCCGCTGACCGAAGACGGCCGTGACCATCGGGCGGAACAGGCGCAGCACGTCGGCGACGAACCGCCGGCGGCTCAGCCCCAGCGCCCGCAGCGCGCCACCGTGGTCGAGGGAGACCACCAGGGCCGCCCCGGTCATCAGCGCCCACCACCCGGCGGCCGCGGCGACCCGGCCGGCGAGCGGGGTCCCGGCGAAACCCTGCCGCAGGCGGTCGAGGTGGAACGGCACGTGCCGTTCCTCGTCGGCGAGGATCCGGCCGGCCACGTCGGCCACGTAGTCGTCGCCGGACCCGTCGCGCAGCGCCCGGTAGTAGCGCAGCGCCACCACCTCGGCCAGCATCAGCGTGAGCAACTCCAGCCGCAGGCCACCACCGCGGCGGACGAGCACGAACACGGTGTCGGTCCAGTGCCCGCTGATCGGGGCCGCCCCGGCGTAGCGCACCACGTTCGCCAGCCGGACCGCGTGGCTCTGCTCCTCGGCCACGAAGAGGCGGATCGCGGCCAGATAGACCGGGTCGCCGGCGCGGGTCGCCGCCGCGATCAGGCTGGTGCCGTCGCCGTCCTCGCCGGCCTGGAACCGTTGGACGCTGCGGATCAGCGCTGGTGGCAGCTGCCCGCCGAGCGGCTGCGGCTCGGTCCGCGCGGCCCGGCGGCGAGCGTGTTCCTCGAACATGGCGAGATGCTGGTGAATGTCCATGACACGACCCTGGGCCCGTGGCCGGTGCCGCTGGAAGGCCCTGCACGGAACCTCCACACGACCTCCCCGGCCCGGCCGGTTTTCCCCGCTCCGGCAGACTGGTGCGGTGATCAGACTGCGGTGGTACCTCGCTCGCGAACGGCAGCAAGTGATCGATGCCGCTGACCTCGAGGCGACCTACGCCGCCGTTGATTGGGCCACCAAACCGGTCTTCGACCACGACGGCGTGCTGGTGTGGGTCAGCGGCCCCGACGAGTGCCGGGTGGAGCGGCACCGGGGCGGCCGGGATCTTCGCCTGGACGAGTCCGGCACGAACGTCCTGCCCCGCGCCCGTGGCCTGGAGATCCTGCGCGCGCCCGGCGCGAAATACCGCTGGGTGCACGCCCTGGACTGGCGCTCGGGCGCCGGCGACTACCTCGACCGGGACCGGGTCGACGCCGTCATGGAGCGCGGTATCGACCTCGAACCGTGGTTGTCCGCGGAGAGCCCGGTCGGGCTGCGGCACCTGTCGTATCTGATGTGGTTCCACGGTGGCGCGATGGCCAACGGTGCCGGCTGGCCGCTGGACGCGTGCACCGATGAGCAGATCGCCGCGTTCAGCACGGCCGCCGCCTATTTCGGGCTCGATCAGATCGTCGACCTGCTCGGCCGTCTCGAGCCGGAGGACGACGCGATCAGCGAGGAGTACTGGGATCTGAGCGGCGCGTTCGGGCAGGACGCTTCGCCGATCTACGACGCCGTGCGCTGCAAGCTCGTCGAGGCGCCGGGGGATTGGGCTGAGGGCAGCGCGATCAGATCTGGGCGCGCATCACCCACCGCCACTTGGCGATCTTCCGCACCCGGGTGAAGCCGTGCCGGGCGTACAGCTCCTCCGGGCCGGTGTGCAGGTAGGCGCCACGCTGCGGCGGCCGCTCGTCGGTCTGCTCCGGGTAGGCCTCGACGATCCCGCCGCCGGCCCGCCTGATCTCGTCGAGCGCGGCGGTGACGGCAGCGGCGGCGACACCCTTGCCGCGCTGCTTCGCACCGGTGAAGATGCAGCCGATCCGCCAGTCCGGTGACTCGCCGGCTCCCTGATCGTACGATCGCTGGTTTTTGATGGTGGGCAGCTCCGGCGGCGGACCGAACTGACACCAGCCGACGCAGAGTGTGCCGTCGTAGACGAGCACCTGGTGAACCGTCCCGCGCGTGACGTGCGCAAGCTTCGCCTGCCGGTTGCCCTCGCGGGTGCGCCCCGCGCCCACGCCCTCCGGGTGGAAGCCCATGCACCAGCAGCCGCCCCAGACCCCGTTGTTCGCCTCGACCAGCGCGGCGAAGTCGTCCCACGTCTCCGGTGACAGCATCCGGGTCGTCAACGTCATGCCTTCAGTGTCGGGGTGTCAGGCGCCGTCGGCGAGGAGCATCGGGGTCAGGGTTTCGCCGGCGTGGACCGCGGCGGTCAGGCGGCGGTGCCCGCGCACGGCGACGAACTCCGATGCCTGGTGCCGCACCGTGATCTCGCCGTCCTCGTCGGTGTCCGCGGTCGGGCGGACCCGGCGGGGATCGAGGTGGCACGCGGTGACCGGCGACGCGGTGGCCGGCCTGCCGAGCATCTCGACGATCCGGGTGACGACCTGCTCGGTGGTCGCCCGGGTTGTGTCGCAGACCAGGTCGTAGTTGCGCAGGTCGGACTTGTCGACGCCGTACCGCGCGAGGAACCGCTGCCGCTCACTGTCGCTGCGCTCGGCGAGCTGGCGCCGGGCCTCCTCGACGCTGTCGTAGCGCTCCACCGCGTCACCGGGCCGGGCCAGCACCCGCCGGGCGGCCACGACCGGATCGGTGATCAGGTGAACCTTGAGGGCGTCGGTGAAGTAGTACCAGGCCAGCCGGTTGTCGACCACCAGCCGCTGACCGGAGGCGGCGATGTCGTGCTGCAGCTGGTCGATCTGATGGTCGATCTTGTCGTCCAGCTCCGAGTGCAGGTTGAACTGCAGCGCCGTCATGCCGTGCTCCGCCGCCATCCGGCGGTAGAGGTCACCGACGCTGACCCGCCGCACCCCCAGCCGCTCGGCCAGCAGCACCGACGCGGTCGTCTTGCCGCTGCCGAGATCACCGTTGAGGACCACCGTGCGAGGCCAGGCCATCGCCTCACCATACCGGGTTCGGCAGGTGGCCATTTTCCTCTGCGGCCTGCTTGTCGGCAGGAGAGCTACCTTCTTCCGGGGGACTCGGGCCGTGCCGGAAAGCTCCAGCGGCGGGTGACGCCGGACTGCCGGCGGGCACCGTCGACACGGAAGGCGTGGCCGGGCAACTGATCGCCTGGCGGGCCGAGGCCGGCGAGTAGGGCGTTCAGCGGGTCAGGTCGAGGACCGTGAGCGTGTTGTCCTTGCTGTTGCTGACGTAGCCGCGGGAGCCGTCCGGCAGGACCGCGATCGAGGTGGGCGCCTTGCCGGTCGGGAGCGTCGCGGTGACCTGGAGGTTGTCGGCGCGGATCACCGAGAGGGTGTCGCTGCCGCTGTTGACGACGTAGGCGTAGCGGCCGTCCGGTGACCAGTGGACGTTCAGCGGCTCGTTGCCGACGGCGATGGTGCGGCGGACCGTGTGCGTGGTCGTGTCGATCGCGCAGACCGTGTCGTCGTCCCAGTTGACGTTGATCACTAGCGGTCGGACCGGGTTCTGCTCGACGCTGTGCGGGGACCGGCCGACCTTGATGTTCCTGAGCAGCTTGCGGGTGGCGGTGTCCACGACACTGATCTCGTTGGACTCGTGATCGGCGATGTAGGCCCGGGTGCCGTCGACCGAGAATGACACGTAGTGCGGCTCGGGCGGGACGGTGATCTCGGCGATCGGGGCCATCCTCTCGGTGTCGATCACGGTGACCGTGTGGCCGTCGTGGTTCGGGACGTACAACCGGGTGCCGTCCGGGGTGACTGCCGCGAGGAACGGCCGCGTCCGTACCGGAATGGTCTTCTTGATGGTGTTGTCGCTGGTGTCGAGGATGCTGACGGCGTGCACGTCGCCGTCGCGGCGGTCCCAGAGGCTGACGTAGACGTAGCGGCCGTCGGGGGAGAAGGACAGGAACCGGGCCGGGCCGGGCACCCGGATGGTGGTCGGGGTCACCCGATCGGTGCTGGTGTCGAGCACCGAGACGGTCTGGTCGCCGCTGGCGATGTAGAGCTGGCGCCCGTTCGGGGAGGCGGCGACGTAACTCGGGGGTGAGGTGAGCGTCACCGGTTTCGCCAGCGACGGCACGGCGATCGCGGAGAGCAGAGTCTTCGCGATGCGGGCGGCGGTCGAGGCGGGAGTGGGCCGTTGCCGAGGAGCCGCGGCCGACATCGAGTGGTCGCGGTCCCGGGTGAGCGCGACGATCGTGCCGCTGAGCAGCAGGACGGCGGCGAGCGCCGCGACCAGGGTGAGGGCGCGCCGACTCCGGCCGGTGCTGATCGGGCCGTCATGGTGCGCAGGCGGTGGCGTCCATGGCGGTTGCGGTGCCGGCGCGGGACCGGCCGGGGCCGGCGCGTGGCGGGGGCCCGCGGCGACCATCGCCGCGCCCAGGGCGACCGCGTATTTCGGGTGCGCGTCGTTCACGGTGGGCCGGCCGGTCTCGGCCGCGACCATTCTCTCGATCAAGGGGATCCGGGAGGATCCACCGACCAGGAGTACGGCGGACAGCTGACCGACGTCCAGCCGCGCGGTGTGCACCGCCCGGATCAGGGTGCCGATGGTGGACTCGATCGGGGCGCGGATCAGGCCCTCGAACTCCGGACGGGTCAGCCGGGCGACGAAGTGCCGGTTCGGCAGCAGCACCGGGATGGTCGTCTCGACGTCGACCGACAGCGCCTCCTTGGCCTGCACACACTCCTGGCGCAGGTTCGCCATGGCGGCCGCCGACTCGGGCGCGGACAGGTCGAGCTCGGCCAGCGCGCCACCGTGCTGGTAGTTCAGCCACTGCAGGATCGCCTCGTCGAAGTCGATCCCGCCGAGCCGCTCCATGCCGTCCGGGTCGCCGATCACCTCGACCAACCCGGCGCGTTTGCGCAGCACCGTGGCGTCGAACGTGCCGCCGCCGAGGTCGTAGACGGCCAGCGTGTCACCCTCGGCGAGCAGCCGGGACGCGCCGTAGAAGGCCGCGGCCGCCTCCGGCTCGGTCAGCAGCACGTAGTCGTGCAGCCCGGCCAGCCGCGGGATCTCCTCGAACAGCTCCCGCCGGTACGGGCCCCAGTTCGCCGGGTAGGTCAGCGCGACCCGGTCCGGCGGGACGCCCTCCACCCGGGTGACGGTGTCCAGCACGTCGCGCAGCTGCGCGGACATCAGCGCGGTCACCGCGTGCGGGACGCCGCCGAGCACCACCGGGGTCGGATCGCCCAGCCGGCGCTTGAACGCGCGCTCGACCCGGTCCGGGTGGCTCAGCGCGCGGCGTTCCGCGGCGTCGCCGAAGACCAGCCGGGACGGTTCACTGAGGAACACCACCGCCGGGGTGACCACGGTCTGGTTGCCCAGCGTGCACATCTCGGTGCGGCCGTCCCGGGAGATCGCGGCGGCGACGAAGGTGGTGCCCAGATCGACACCCAGGTCGTAACCCACCACACCTCCAAGACGGTCCTGCACTGTGGTCAGTCTCGGACACCGGGGGGCCGGGATCCAGGGTACCAACCCGTACGTGTCGGGTGAATTCCTGCACAATGAGGGCATGACGCTCGGTCCGGACGACGACACCGCCCGTCGCCGGCAGGCCGACGAACACTGGACACGCCGCCGTGACCTGGAACGACAGCTGCACGACGGCCCGGCGCTGCGGATCGCCGCGCTGACCCTGCACCTCGGACTGCTCGGGCAGAAGGCCGGTGACCTGCGGCACGACATCGAAGACCTGCAAGGACAGCTGCACATCGTGCTGCAGGAGCTGCGGCTGATCGCCGACCAGATCTACCCGCCGCTGCTGCAGGAGGCCGGCCTGGGCGCCGCGCTGCGCGAACTGGCCTCGGTCCTGCCGGCGCCGGTCCGGGTCGACGCCGCCGACGGCCGGTTCGACCCGGCCGTGGAGGGCGTGGCGTACTTCGCCGTCCTCGAAGTGCTCCGGGACCATCCGGTCACCACTCGAACGGTGGACATCACGGTCCGCCGGGATGACGACGGCTTGGCGCTCGATCTGGCCGGTGCCGATACTGGCCGGGGCGTCACCGTCGGTGACCGGATCGCGTGGCTGGGCGGGGTGGTCGAGATCGTCGAGGATGCCGGTAGGCGCACGATCAAGGTGCGGATTCCGTGCGGGTAGCGCTCGCCGAGGACGGGGCCCTGTTCCGCGACGGCCTGATGATGCTGCTCGAGGCGGCCGGGCACGAGGTGGTGGGCGCGACCGCGGACGGTGACGCGCTCGTCGAGCTGCTCGCCACCGAACCGGCCGACGTCGCGATCCTGGACATCCGGATGCCACCCGAACCGGACGGTGGCCTGGTCACCGCGGAACGGCTGCGGGCCGCGCACCCGAAGCTCGGGCTGCTGTTCCTGTCGCACTACGCCGAGGCGCACTACCTGATGCGGGTGCTGCAGATCGGCACCGACGCGATCGGGTACCGGCTCAAGGAGAAGGTGGGCAGCGTCGACGTGCTCAGCGACACCCTGACCCGGATCCGGGACGGCGAGATCGTGATCGAGCCGGTGCTGGCGCGGCGCCTGGTCGAACGGCCGAGCAGCAGCCGCCGGGACGTGGTGGCGGCTCTGTCCGGGCGGGAGCAGGAAGTGCTGCGGCTGATGGCCGAGGGACGGTCGAACGGCGGGATCGCCCATCAGCTGGTGGTGATGCCGAAGGCGGTGGAGAAACACATCGCGAACATCTTCAGCAAGCTCGGGTTGCCGGCCGACGCCGCGGAGCACCATCGGCGGGTGCTCGCGGTGCTGACGTATCTGAGATCGCAACAGGACGGTGCGTAGGGCGGGGGTGTTGCGGGCCGCGCTGCTCGGCGGTGGGGCATTCGTGCCGCTGGTGCTGGCGGGCCTGGTCAGCGGGCCGGGCCCGGTGGTCGCCGGGCTGCCGTTCCTGGCCGCCGGGGTGGCGGTGGTGCTGGTGGCGCGATTGCGCGGGCCGGTGGAGCGGGTGGTTCACGACCGGCGGGTGACGCCCTACTCGGCGCTGGCGGACGCGGCGCGGCGGCTGCGGTCGCCGTCGATGGAGGAGGCGCTGCCCGGGCTGGCCGGGGTGCTGGCCGACGGGACCGGAGCGCGCCGGGCGTCGGTGTGGCTCGCGGTGGGGGAGCGCCTGGTCATCAGCGCTGCCTATCCGGACGACGGAGTGTCCGCCTGCGCGGCGGACAGTGTGGAGAACCTTGCGGTGCTGCTGGCCCGGCCGGGGATCGGGCATGTCGTGCCGGTGCTGGACGGGACCGAGCTGCGGGCCGTGCTGGTGATCGAGAAGCCGGGTGCGCCGATCACGCCCGCCGACCGCGCGCTGATGCGGGACGTGGCGAACGGGGCGGCCCTGCTGCTGCGGACGGTGGCGCTCAACGCCGAACTGGCCGACCGGGTCCGCCGCGCCGACCACCTGGCGGGTGAGTTGCAGGCGTCCCGGCGGCGGCTCGCGCAGGCCCGTGAGGTGGAGCGGCGCCGGCTGCTGACCGAGCTGTCCCGCGCGACCTCGGGCCGCCTGGCCGCGCTGCGCGAGCATGTGACCGCGGCCCGGGACGGCCTGGGGCAGCCGGAGGTTCCGGGTCACCTGGTGCGGGCGCGCACCGAGTTGGACGAGCTGCTGGACCGGTTCCGGGTGATCGCCCGGGGTGTGTATCCGGCGGTGCTGCGCAGCCAGGGTCCGGGTGCTGCCCTGGAGGAGCTGATCGCCGACCTGCGCCGGACGGTGCGGATCACCGGCGACCTGGACGTCCGGGTGGCGTGGGAGATCGAGTCCGGGGTCTACCAGGTGACGGCGGCGGCCCTGGAGCTGCTCGCGCAGGAGGCCGGGAGCGCGGAACCGCCCGTGGGCCGGCCGGGATCGCTGGTCCGAGGGGTGACCACGGCCGAGCTGGACGTCCGGGTGGACGGGCCGGAGACCACGGAGATCCACGTGCGACTGACCCACGGCGGTGGCCGGGTGCGGGTGCTGGTCGAGGATCCCGATCCGCCGGTGACCGCGGAGCAGGTCCGGACGGCCCTGCTCGACGACAGCGAACGGCTCGCGGCGCTCGGCGGCGACGTCGCCTGCCCGGACGACGAGAAGCCCGGACTGCGGCTGCACGCCTGGCTGCCGGACCGGCTGGACGCGCTCCTCGAATCCGGCGCCACCCTCGGGCCGGGGTCGTGACGCGTCGCCGGTCCCTGCCGTGGGCAGTGGTGATCCTTCCGGTCGCCGTGCTCGGCGGCGGCGTGTTCCTGGTGCTGCGCCTGCTGCTCGACCGGCTGCCCGCGGGGCTGGCCGTGCCGATCGCCGCGGCGCCGGTCGCTCTGCTGCTGCATCCGGCCCTGGTCAGGGCCGAGCGGCTGCTGCACGGGCGGCGGCCGACGCCCTACAGCGTGCTGGCCGGGATCGGGACGCTGTCGTGGACGAGCACGGCGGACGCCCCCGACCTGGCCCGGGTCGCCGAGGCGGTCGGACGCGGACTGGGCGCCCGGGTGTGCCGGCTGACCGTGCACCGGCCGGATCTGCCGGACCGCACCTACGTCTGGCCGGCCGGTGACACCGGGGAAACCCTGGTCTCGCTGCCGGTGGTGCGCGGGGCGGAGCAGCTGGGCTCGATCGCGGTGGACCGGGCGGCCGCGGCCGGCCCGGACGTCCACCGGCGGCGGCTGGTCGAGGACGTCGCCGACAGCCTCGGCCCGGTCTTCGAGGCGCACCGGCTGGGCATCGCCCTGGAGCGCGAGCTGCGGGCCGTCCGGGCGCATGCCGCGGACATCGCCGGATCGCGCCGGCGGCTGGTCGCCGAGATGGACGCCGAACGCCGCCGCATCGAACGGGACCTGCACGACGGGGCCCAGCACCACCTGGTCTCGCTGCGGCTCGCGCTCGGGCTGGCCGAGCACAAACTCACCAAGGGCGGCCGGGCGGACGCGGAGACCGCGCTCGACCGGGTCACCGGCCAGATCGACGACGCCGAGGCGATCCTGGCGCGCACCGCCCGGGGCGTGACCTCGCCGGTGCTGGCGCGGCGCGGCCTGGTCGCGGCGCTGGAGTCGGAGCTGGGCACCGGGGTGCCGATCACCGCCGCCGGGATGGACGCCGGCCGCCGCTTCCCGGTCGAACTGGAGTCGGCGGTCTGGTTTTGCTGCCTGGAAGCCGTGAACAACGCCCGCAAGCACGCCCCGGGCGCGCCGATCCGGCTCAGCCTGACGTGCGGCCGGGATCGCCTGGCGTTCGGCGTTCACGACGACGGGCCGGGCTGGGACATGACCGCGAGCGCCGGCTCACCGGGCCGGGGCATGCGCAACGTGATGGCCCGGGTGACCGCGGTGGGTGGCCTGGTGGCGGTGCGGTCCGCACCGGGCGCGGGCACCCGGGTGGACGGCTGGGTCCCGCTGCCCGGCGGGCAGGCCGACGACGACTCGCTGGTCACCGCGGTACGCGAGGCGATCCAGGCGGCGGCGGCCGCCTACGGCGACGACCCGGCCGTGGAACGGATCCGGGAGCTGCGCGCCGGGCTGGACGAGCCGGCGGCCCGCCGGGCCGCGATCCTCGCCGCGTGGTCGGCGCTGCGGGCCCTCGACCAGCTGGTCCGCAGTGAGCCGCCCCCGGGCAACGGCCCGCACCTGCTGCACCGGCTGGACCGGATCCGCTCGAGCAGCCGGGAGTGGGCCGAGGTGACCGCGATCGACGCCCTGCGCTCGGCGGGCACCACCGATCCCGGCGCGCCGGACGAGGTCGAGATGGCGGCTCGGCTGCTCGGGGAGAGCGGTGCGGATCCGCGGACCCGGCTCGGGCTCGCCGCGGACGCCGGCCGGGCCCAGGTCGCCGAGGCCGCGGCACGAGCTCTCGCGGTCTGGCGGACCCGGGCCTCGCACCCCGGCACCTCCGGAAGTGTGCGGCTGGTCGCGGCGACCGTGGTCCGGACCTGTGAGCACCTCATGCTCAGGCACTCCGGAGGAAGCGCAGGGCCTGGACCTGCAGATCCCGGATCGACTCCAGGTCCGCGTCGATCGCCCTGAGTTCCTGGTCGGTGCTGTCGTCGGCGGCTCGCCGGGCCGCGTCGGCGGTGGAGGTGAGCTGCCGGGTGCGGGCGGTGACCGCCGCGTCGGCGGCGGTGCGCAGGTGCTGCTCCAGGGAGCGGACGCCGTCGCGCATGCGCTTGCTGAGGGCCATCCGGAAGTCGTCGACCGTGGCGCGCAGGCCGCTGGTGGTCTCCGCGGCGCGCCGGCTCCGCTGGCGCTGGCGTTCGCCGGCGATCGCGGCGCCGCCCATCGCGAACGCGCCGGTGACGGCCGCCGTCACGATCAGCCAGAGCGGCAGCCGGAGTCCGAGGATCTTGGGGAGGACCAGGGCGATCATCATGCCGCCGTAGGTGGGCATGACGATGCCGAGCATCCGGCCGGCCAGCGGCTGACGGCCGGCGGGGGCCGGGCGGGGCCGGGGCTCGTCCAGCGGCGCGAGCCACACCGGTGGCACCGGGACCGGGACCTCGAGCGAGGCGGCGACCCGGGCGGCCGCCGACCGCAGCGCCTCCTCGCAGGCCTCGGTCTCGGTGGCGAACCGGGCGCGGAGCCAGCCGTCGAGGTCCAGGCCGGGCTCGGCCCGCTCGATCAGCGCGGTGCCCTCGTCGAGCAGGGAGCGCAACCGCCGCTGAACGGCGTACTCCAGGTCTGAATCGGCCGCGCCCAGCGCGTCGCCGAGCGTGCGGGGCCACCTCGCGGTGCTCTCCCGGAACCGGCGCAGCCGGGTCTCGGCGTGGCGTGCCTCGGCCGCGAGCCGGGCGGACCGCCCCGGGTCGCACAGCCCGGCCCGCCGGTTGCGGAGGTCGACCTCGAGCGACTGCAGGGCCTGCACCACGGTGGCGGCGACCGGAGCGCCCTGCGCCGGGTGGGTGACGGCCAACTCGCCGGCGGCGGTGTGCATCCGGCGGACCAGGTCGGGTCGCTCGTTGGCCTCGGCGCCCTGGCGGACCAGGTGGACGAGCTCCCGCAGGTCGGTCTGCTCGGTCGTGACGGTCATCGGGCTCACCTCCGCGTGCTGGGTCCGGTGGCCGCCGGGCGGCGGCCACCGGTCGGGTGCCGTCAGTGCTGGAAGTAGTGGTGCGAGTCGTGGTGACCGGAGTGGTCGTGGTGCTCGTGGTGGCCGTGGTGGTCGTGGTGACCGCCGTGGTGGCCGTGCGAGTCGTGGTTCCACCGGTGGTCGTCGTGGCGGTTGTGGCGGTTGTGGTGGTCGTTGTCGTCCCAGTGGTTGCGGTCGTGCCCGGAGCTCCCGCTGTCGTGGTTGTTGTCATCGCTCTGGTGACGGCTGTCGGAGTGGTGCGTGCTCTGCCACATGGTCGTTGTCCTTTACCTGGTGGGGGGCCTTGCCGATGGGAACAATGCTTCCGTCTTGACCGCCGCGGCGCGACCGAGGAGACCCCCGGATCCGGCCGGGGAGCTCCCCCGGCCCGAGGTAGGGATAACCCCCGGCGCCGACCGAGAGCGGTCAGCTGCAGCCGGTGAAGGTGTGGTGCTCGAAGTGGACGCTGGTGTATTCCTGGTGCTCGAAGGAGCTCTGCGAGTGGTCGTCCCACGACTGGTTCTGCTGGTGGCTGCTGGTCGACTCCCAGCGGGTGTAGTCGTAGTCGGTGTTGTCGCCATACGAGCTGTTGTCGCCGTGCGAGCCGTTGTCGCCATACGAGGCGTGTGAGGCGTCGTCGCCATACGAGGCGTGCGAGGCGTGCGAGCTGGTGTCGCTGGACGGGGTGTTGTCGCCGGGCGAGCAGTGCGAGCTGTTCCACATGATCTCTGTCCCTGTCTGCCGTGCGGGCCTTGCTGACAGGACCAATGTTTCCGTTTCCGCAGCTCCGGCGCGATCGAGCAGTCCCCCGGACCGCACTCGATCCACCCCCGGAGTACGGGTGGGGAAAACCCCCGCCCGGAGGCGCTGACGTAGTGTTCGGTTCCGGTGTTACAGGCACATGGGGGATGAGCTGGTGAGCAACTACGCGGTCGACGACGACGGCAACGTCCTGATCCGGACCTGGGCCGCCGGTCACGGGCACCTCGCGGCGGTCGTCGCGGCGATCCCGGAGTCCGCGCCGAGGCTGCACCGGCTCGATCTGGCCGCGCAGCTGTCCGGCCTGGCGGACACGCTGTGGCGCTGCTACACCCATCCGGCCAGCGCGGCCGCGAGCACCGAGCCGCACACCGAGGGCTGGCGCCGGCAGCAGAGCCGGGACAGTTTCGGTACGGTCGCCGACGCGATCCGCGCCCCGCACCTGGTCGACGGCGACGGTTACCTGGTCGTCGAGTACGACCCGGTCCAGGAGTACGCGAACCGCGTCGGCCGGGCCCTGCACACGATCGGCGACGAGGCCCTGTCGCAGGCGGTCGTGGCGGACGTGGACGCGGAGCGGGACGCCGTCGAGCGGGCCGAGCTCGGTGACCTGACCGGCCGGGCGGTGCAGGCGGTGACGCTGAGCCGTACCGATGCCAGCCCGGCGCAGGTGGCCGCGGCCGACGCGGTGCTCGACAAGGATCCGCTCGGTGGCAGTGAGCTGTTCCGCGAGCTCGAACCGACCGCCGCGGCGGTGGCGGCGGCGCACTGGCTCAAGGCGGCGGCGGACGTGACCGCCGACCTGACCGGCATCCCGGCCGAGCAGGTCGTGGTGGCCGCAGACGACCTGGAGTCGTTGCCGTACCGGACGCCGACGGTGGTACTGGAGCTGTTCGCGGCCGGTGGCTCACCACATCAGCTGGTCGTCGACCTGGTCGGCGACGCGATGCTGATCGCCGAGGGGCTGGCACCGGGGACGGTCATCTTCGCCGGTGGCGAGGGCCGGTACGAGGAAGCCGACGAGCCGGACCTCGACGACGACGATGACGATGACGACGATGTGGAGCCCGGAGTGCTGGCCGGGGAGCCGGTGCGGATGACGCCGCTGGACCCGTCGCGCCCGGCCCGCGATCTGCTGGAGGACCTGCTGATCGGGATCCACGGCTGCCAGCTGCTCTACACCGACTTCAAGGAGGACGAGGGCGCGGGCGCCGGCGCGAACGAGGCGTTCCGCGAGGCGGTCCGCACCCGGGCGGCGAAGGACCGCAGCCGCCTGCTCTGACCGGGGTGAAGCGAAGGCCGGTCCTCGCCCCAAGGCGAGGACCGGCCCAAAAACATCACTCAGTCGGCGGCGGGCCCGCGACCCGGACCTTGAACGCGTCCGCGGACGCCAGGATCGCCCCGATGTCGAACGACGCCGGCGCCTCGTCCACGCTGGAGACCGGCGAACTGTTGCTGGTGAACCACTCCTCGACCTGCCCGGGAGCGAACACCGCGGCCAGCCGCGCCGTCTCGCTGCGCACCAGATAGCTGTGCGCCACACCCCGCGGCCCGTAAGCGGCCTGACCCGGCTCCAGGTCGAACTTCTCGTCGCCGACGAAGAAGCGGATCTTGCCGTCCAGGACGATCCAGACCTCTTCCTCGCCCTCGTGGACGTGCATCGGCGGGGCGTGGCCCGCGGAGTCGGTGAACTCGATGACCGACAGGCTGCCGCCGGTCACCTTGCCGGGCACGAGCACCTTGGCCTGCCCGCCGAGGAACCAGAACGGGGACCCGGTCTCCGGGAATGCGGTCATTTTTTGTTACCTTTCAGGAACGTGAGGAGCAGGCTGGTCATCTCAGCCGGGTGTTCTTCGTAGATCCAGTGGCCGGAGTCGGCCACCGTGACCGGCGTGACGTGCCGGGCGTATTCCTTGGCCTTCTCGCCGACCAGTGGCCCGAGGCTGCCGGACGCGCCGATCGCGAGCACCGGCATGGTGAGCTTGATCTTCTGGTTGCGGGCGTTGTCCGTCATGTCCTGCGGAAACGTGCGGAACCAGGCGAGGTTCGCGGCCAGATGGCCGGGTTCGCTCAGGTGCCTGGCGAACACCGCGACCTCGGCCGGGGTCACCGAGCCCTTCTTGACCTCGAGGTTGTCGATGAACTTGTCGGTCCACAGCTGCTCGCGGCCCTGGATCAGCTGCTCCGGCATGCCGTTGGTGAGCGCGAAGAAGCCGAAGTGCCAGGCGCCGGGCCCGTCCTTGGTCAGCGACGGGAAGTCGTAGATGCCCGGGTCGGGGATCGGTGCCTCGCTGAGCACGAGCTTGGTCACGTCGGCGCGGTGCGCGGCGGCGTACGCGTAGGCGACCATGGTGCCGATGTCGTGCCCGACGATCCGGACGTTGGAGGTCCGGCCGAGCTGGGTGAGCAGCCCGTGCAGGTCCGCGGCCAGGGTCTTCTTGTCGTAGCCGGTCGCCGGGGCGTCACTGCCGCCGGCGCCGCGCAGGTCGGGGGCGATGACCGTGTAGTGCTCGGCCAGGGCCGGCATGATGTGGTGCCACTCGTACCAGGTCTGCGGGTAGCCGTGGATCAGGACCAGGGTCGGCCCGTGCCCGCCGATCACGTAGTGGATGCCGACCGCGCCGACCTGCGTCGTGTGCTCGCTGAACCCGGCCGGGATCTCCTCCACCGCGGAGGCGGAGGGAGCGACGGAAGCAGCGGAGGAAGCCGGGACGAGGAAGGCGACGGCGGCGGTGATCGCGGCCAGGACCAGCTTCACAGGGTGGTCACCAGGCCGCCGTCGATGGTGAAGTCGGCGCCGGTGACGTTCGCGGCCCGGTCGCCGGCCAGGAAGACGACCAGGTCGGCGACCTCGTCGGGGGTGGTGAATCGACCGGTCACCGCGCCGCCGGCGGCCTGCTCCGCGATGGCGGCCGGGTCACCGCCGGTGGCCTTCGCGATGGTCGCGGCGACACCGCCCTCACCCAGCCACAGCGCGGTCGAGACCGGTCCGGGGCTGACCGTGTTGACCCGCACGCCGGACGGCCCGAACTCCTTGGACAGCGACTTGGACAGGCTGGACAGCGCGGCCTTGGCGGCGCTGTAGTCGAGCACCAGCGGGTCGGGCAGCACGGCGTTGACCGAACTGACCGTGACGATGCTGCCGCCGCCGCCCTCGATCAGGCGGGGGAGCGCGGCCCGGGTCATCCGGACCGCGGACAGCAGGTTGATGGTCAGCGTGGTGTGCCACTCGTCGTCGGTGACCGACAGGAACCCGCCGAGCCGTGGCTGGACCGCGCCGACGTTGTTGACCAGCACGTCCAGACGCCCGAACGCCGCGATCGCCCCCTCGACGACCTCGGTGGCGCCGTGCGGGTCGGTGAGGTCCGCCGCGACCGCGCGCACCTTCCCGGTCTCCTCGAGGGCCTTCAGCTCGACCGAGCCACCCTTGGAGACCGCGACCACTGACGCACCCTCCTCGACCAGGGCGCGCGTGACGGCCAGGCCGATGCCCCGGCTCGCCCCGGTGACGATCACGCTCTTACCGGACAGACCAAGATCCATAACCAAACCCCCTCAGGTGTACGAACTCAGAGCGCCTGGGCGCGCAACCACGTCAGAGCGGTGTCCGCGACCTCGCGCCACCCGTTGTCGATGGTCAGCGAGTGGCCCTTGTCCGGGAACTCGGTGATGTCGGTGACCGCCTCGGAGTGCCGGTACTGCTTGAGCGTCGCCCGCACCACCGCCTCGGGCACGGTGTGGTCCTTGCCGCCGGTCATCAGCAGCAGCGGGCCGCGCGACTGGTTGCCGGTGTCGACCTTCGCGGGGGAGTGCGGGCTGAAGTTCGCGGCGGCCGCCTCGAACAGCGGCTTGCCCGGCGCCGGGATGGTCCACTGCTCGAACAGCGCGTCCGACTCGGCCTCCGGGATCGCGTTGCCGAACGCGAACCGGAACTGCTCGGCGGTCAGCGACACCGCGCGGTGCTTGTTCGCCGGGTTCTTGAACACCGGCAGGGTGGCGCGCAGCGCGGAGAGCGGCAGCGGCAGCACGCCCTTGATCTGCGCGGCGTCGATCGCGACGGCGGCGCGGGCCAGGTCCTGCCCGAGCAGCTTCTGCGCGATCATGCCGCCGAACGAGTGACCGATCAGGATCGGCGCCGAGTCGAGCGTCTTGATGATCCCGGCGAAGTGCTCGACGACGTCGTCGATGCCGTGGTCGGCGATGCTCTCCGGGTTCTCCCGGGCCTCGGCCACCGAGTCCGGGTCACCGGGCCAGCCGGGCGCGATCGGCGCGTAGCCCTCCGCGGTGAACAGGTCGATCCACGGGTTCCACGAGGTGGCGTGCAGCCACAGCCCGTGGATGAAAACGATCGGGGTAGGTGTCGTCATGCCCGCAGCACATCACCGGGCCGGATGGCTTCGAATCAGGGAAAGACCACAGTCCGGGTTTCTGGCTTGCGCCGGTCACTGGGGGATTTCTAGAGTCGTGCGACGGCGGCTGCCGCGACGCCAAGGAGCGATCTTGACGAGTGGTGACCTTTTCGTCGGCAGGTTACGGGATACCGCACGGCTGCGCGACTGCGCCGACCAGGTCCGGGCCGGTGCGTCCTGGCTGGCCGTGGTCGAGGGCGAGGCCGGGATCGGCAAGACCTCGCTGGTGCGCCGCAGCGCCGCGTCCCTCGACGACTTCACGGTCCTCTGGGCCACCGGTGACCCCGCAGAGACCGATCTTCCGTACGGCGTGATCGAGCAACTGGCCCGTCGCGCCGGTCCGGCCGCCCTGCGGGAGTTCCCGGAGCTGACCGCGCCGGCCGCCGAGACCGGTCCGCACGTGCTCGGCGGGCAGTTGCTGCTCCTGCTGGGCGCGCTGCAGCAGCGCGGTGCCCCGGTCGCGGTGATCGTGGACGACCTGCAGTGGGCCGATCGGCAGTCGATCCAGGTGCTGGGGTTCGTGCTGCGCCGGCTGTGGGCCGACCGGGTGCTCACCGTGCTGGTCACCCGGCCGGACGGCGGGGCGGCCGCCGAGACGGTGGACCGGCTGTTGCGCTCCACCGATCGAGCGATAAAGGTTGATCTTGGCGGTCTTGACGACAGCGAAGTCGCACAGTTCGCGAACGCCCTGGTCGACGGCGCCCTGGCGCCGGCCCTGAGCGAGCGGCTGTACGAATACACCCGCGGCCACCCGCTGCACGTCCGCACCGTGCTCGCCGAGGTGCCCGCCGACGTGCTGCGCGACGGGGTGCTGGAACGCTGGCCGGTGCCCCGCTCGCTGCTGACCGGCCTGCGGGCGCAGCTCGACCACCTGCCGGCCGAGTCGCGCGAGCTGCTGGAGGCGATGGCGGTGCTGGACACCCGGGCCCCGCTGGCCGCGGCCGGGCGGCTCGCCGGAGTCCCGGACCCGGCCCGCGCCCTCGGCCCGGCCCTGACCGCCGGCCTCGTCCAGTGGTCGCCCACCGAACCGGAGAGCCCGGTCGCGTTGGTGCACGCCCTGCACCGGGACGCGATCTACGACACGCTCGCCCCGGACCGGCGCCGGACCCTGCACGCCGCCGCGGCCGAGCTCGTCGACGCGGCCGCGAGCTGGGCACACCGGGTCGCGGCGGCCACCACCACCGACGAACACCTCGCCGCCGACCTGGAACGCTCCGGGATGGCGGAGGCCGCCAGCGGGCGCAGCGCGGTGGCCGCCACCCGCCTGGGCTGGGCGTCGTCGCTGTCCGCGGCCCGCACCGACCGGGAACGCCGGCTGCTCGCCTCGTGCGCCCAGACGCTGCGCACCCAGCAGCCGACCGGCATCCCGCAGCTGCGCCAGCAGGTCGAGGACTGTTCGCCGGGCGCGCTGCGCAGCTGCGTCCTCGGGATCATGGACCTGACGTCGGGCCGGTTGCCGGCCGCCGAGGCGCACCTGACCCAGGCCTGGGACCAGGCCCGGCCGGTGCCGGAGAACGGCTGGGTGGCCGCGCTGGCCGGCACGTTCCTGGCCCAGATGATGATCTGGACCGGCCGGGGCGGCGAGGCGACCGAGATCGCCCGGCGCACGCTGACGATCGGCGGTCTCGATCCGGCCACCGTCGACCTGATCCGGGCGCTGCAGGCGACCGGCCGGATGTGGCACGAGGGCCCGCGCGCCGCGCTCGGCGACCTCACCCACCTGCCGGCGTCGAGCACCGCGGCGCGCAACGACACCCTGGACACCCTGGCGACCCGCGGCGTCATGCGGCTGTTCCTGGGCGATCTCCCGTCGGCGCTCGCCGACCTGTCGACCACCGCGCTGCGCGACCGGCAGGGCGCCGCGTCCAAGCTCGGCCCGGCGACCCTCGCGCTGCAGGCCGTCGTGCAGTACCTGACCGGCGAGTGGGACGAGAGCGAGTCCGCCGCCGAACGGGCCCTCGCCGTGGCGCAGGCCCAGGAGCTGCTGGCCTTCGAGTCGGCGGCCCGGTTTGCGATGGTCTGCGTCGACGCCGGCCGTGGCGACTGGGAGCGTGCCCAGCGGCGCCTCGGCGAGCTGGGCGACCTGGTGCAGGTGCTCGGCTCCGCCCCGGAGACCGTCTACTCGTCGCTGGCCGCGGCGACCATGGCGCAGGCGCGCGCCGACCATCCCGGCATGCTGGACGCGCTGCGGCCGCTGCTCGACGACAGCGGCGGCTACCGCCTGCGGTACCAGCCGTTCTGGCTGTGGCAGCAGTCGATGCTCGTCGAAGCCCTGACCGGAACTGATCAGCTGAACGACGCTGCGGCCGCGCTGCGTGACCTGCGCGCCCGGCACGACGGCACCGGCTATCTGCGCGACGTGGTGGCCCGGCTGGCCGGCCGGCTGGCCGAGGCCCGGAACCACCCCCTGGACGCCGTGGAGATCTATCAGCAGGCCCTCGCGGTCGAGGTGGACGCGGGCACCGCGCCGCTGCACCGGGCGATGCTGGAACACGCGCACGGCAAGCTGCTGCTGGCCACCGGCGCCACGTCGCGGCGGGACGCGGCGACCTGGCTGCACCACGCGCACCGGCGCTTCGGTGCGCTGCTGGCCGAGCCGTTCCGCCAGCGGTGCGCGGCCGACCTGGCCGCGAGCGGGCTGACCGCGTCCGAGAACGATCCCGGTGGCCGGCCGACGCTCACCGAACGGGAGACGTCGGTGGCGTACGTCATCGCGAGCGGGCGCACCAACCAGGAAGCCGCCGCGGAGCTCTACGTCAGCCAGAAGACCGTCGAGTACCACCTGTCCAACATCTACGCCAAGCTCGGCATCTCGTCCCGGCGGCTGCTCGCCGACGCGCTGCGCGGACCGGACCCCGGGTCGGACGCTTAGGGTCCGGCCCTAGGGCCCCCAGTGCCGCCCGGATGGTCCCCTTGACCTGAGGCGGAACATGGGGGTCGGTGCGACATGGAACGAACGGCGCCGTTCATCGGCCGTCACCGGGAACGGCAGGTGCTGGCCGACCTGCTGGCCGGTGTCCGGGAGGGACGCAGCGGCACGCTGGTGCTGGTCGGCGAGCCCGGCACCGGCAAGACCAGCCTGCTCGACCAGGTCGCGGCCGGCTGCCCGGACGTCCACACCGTCCGGATCGCCGGGGTCGAGTCGGAGATGCGGCTCGGCTTCGCGGCCCTGCACCGCCTGCTGCGCCCCTGGCTGCCCCGCATCGACGAGCTGCCCGCGCCGCAGCGCGACGCGTTGCACACCGCGTTCGGCCGGCTGGCCGGCGTCGCGCCGGACCGCTACCTCGCCGGGATGGCCGCGCTCACCCTGCTCGCCGACGCCGCCGCGCCGCAGCCGCTGCTCTGCGCGGTCGACGACGCGCAGTGGCTGGACCGGGAGTCGGCCGAGGTGCTGGCGTTCGTCGCCCGCCGCCTGCACGCCGAGGCGATCGGGCTGGTCTTCGCGACCCGCCCGCACGGGCAGGCCCTGGTCGACGGGCTGCCGGCGCTGACCGTGGCCGGGCTGCCCGACGACGACGCGGAGAGCCTGCTGTCGACGAGCATCACCGGGCACCTCGACGGCGCGGTCGCCGCGCGGATCGTGGCCGGCACCGGCGGCAACCCCCTGGCGCTCATCGAACTCGCGCACGCGCTCACCGCGGAGCAGCTGACCGGCATCACCCCGCTGCCCAGCCCGCTGCCGGTCGGCACGTTCCTGGAGACCCACTTCCTGCGGCAGGTCGGCCGGCTGCCGGCCGAGACCCGTACCCTGCTGCTGCTCGTCTCGGCCACCCCGCCGGAGGACCCGTCGCTGCTCTGGCGGGCCGCCGGGCACCTCGGCATCGCCGCCGCGATGGCCGACCCGGCCCTGACCGCGGGCATCCTCACCCCGGCCCTGGACTTCCGGCACCCGCTGATCCGCTCAGCGGTCTACCGCGGCGCCGACCCGGCCGACCGGCGCCTCGCGCACGCCGCCCTGGCCGCCGTCTGCGATCCGGTGTTCGACCGCGACCGCCACGCGTGGCACCGGGCGGAAGCCACCATCGGGCTCGACGAGCAGGTCGCCGCGGAGCTCGACCGGGCCGCCGACCGGGCCCGGGCCCGTGGCGGTCACGCCGAGCGGGCCGCGTTCCTGAGCCGCGCCGCCGACCTCTCCCCGGACCCCCGGGCCCGGGCCGCGCGCCTGGTCGCGGCGGCACACGCCCACCTGGTGCTCGGCGACCCGGCCTCGGTCGGCCCGATGCTGGACCGGGCCGAGCACGGACTCGACCAGCCGGTGCCGCGGGCGATCGCCCGGCAGACCCGGGCGATCGCCGAGATGTACACCGGCCGGTTCACCGGCGCCGCCACGATCCTGCTGGACGCGGCCGGGTCGATCGCCGCGGTCGACGCCGGCCTGGCCCGGACCATGATGTTCGATGCGCTGCAGGCCGTGCTGTTCACCGACGACCGCGACGCCACCCTCACCCTGCCGGCCCTGGCCCGCGCGGTGCAGGATTCGCCCGCCTCCACCCGGACCGATGATTTCTCCTACGGCTACGCCGATCTTTTCCTGTACGGCTACACGACGCGCATCGCGGTCGGCTACCGGCCGGCCGTGCCGCTGATGCGTGCCGCGCTGGCCGCGCTGAGCAGCGACGGCGACAGCCTGGCCGAGGAGTGCCTGCCGCTCGCCGTGATCAGCATGTTCGCCGCCGAGGACGTGTGGGACGAGGACGGCGGCCGCCGGGTGTGGCGCCGGCTCGAGAAACATGACCGGGACAACGGCGCCCTCGGCAACCTGCGCACCACGCTGGTCGCCGGCGCCACCTGGGAGCTGCGCGCCGGCCGTTTCGACGCGGCCGCGGCCCTCCAGGACGAACTCGACGAACTCTCCGACGTGGTCGGCCAGCCGCACCGCGGCGGCATCCAGCGGATCGAGCTGCTCGCCTGGAGCGGCCGCGAGGCCGAGACCCGGGCGGTCGCCGCCGCGGGCCTCGGCTTCGACGACTACGTGCAGAACTCCCTCGCCGTCCTGGAGATCAGCCTCGGCCGGCACCAGGAGGCGCTGGCCCTGCTGCTGCCCGCGTTCGACCGGGACAAGCCCGGCGTCGCCACCCGGTCGCTGCACGAGATCGTCGAGGCCGGTGTGCGCGGCGGCGACGACCCGGCCGCGAAGGCCGCGCTCACCCGGATGGAGGAACGCGCCCAGGCCAGCGGCACCCCCTGGGCGCTGGGCCTGCTCGCCCGCTGCCGGGCGCTGATGGCCGACGACGAGCAGGCCGAGGACCTCTACCGCGAGTCGGCGGACCTGCTGGCCCGGACCACCATCGTCACCGAACAGGCCCGCACCCACCTGCTGTTCGGCGAGTGGCTGCGCCGCCGTCGCCGGCGCGCCGACGCCCGCGCCGAGCTGCGCACCGCCTACGAGATGTTCACCCGGATGGGCGCCGCGGCGTTCGCCGAACGCGCCCGGGTGGAGCTGCTGGCGACCGGCGAGCGGGCCCGCAAACGCGACGAGCAGGCCACCCGCGACCTCACCCCGCAGGAGAAGCAGGTCGCGAGCCTGGCCGCGGCCGGCGCCACCAACGGTGAGATCGCCGCCCGGCTGTTCCTGAGCACGTCGACGGTCGAGTACCACCTGACCAAGGTCTTCCGGAAACTCGCGATCACGTCGCGCCGCCGGCTGGCCACGGTTCTCGCCGCTCAGCGGGCCGCCAGGTAGGCGCCGATGCCCATGTCGTCCGCGACGATCCGGGCGGCCGCGTTCGCCTGCTCCTGCAGCGCGTGCACCGCGGCGTACTGGGCCGGCGGCGCGACGAGCGTCTGCAGCGGCCGCTTGCCGTGCGGGGTCTCGACGAGTGCGACCAGCGCGTCACTGACCTGGCTCGCCTCGCCGATCGTCGCGGCGGCGGCCGTGGTGCGGGCGACCAGGTCGGTGACGAAGCGGGTCATCGTCTCGCCGTAGAGCGCCATCCGCTGGTGGTCGGCGGGCATCGCCGCGTTGACGCCGATGTTCGTCGGGTACGCCGCGGCGTCCAGGATGACCGCCTCGATGCCGTACGGGGCGAGCTCGTGGTGCCACGCCTCAGTGAGGCTGCGCAGGGCGGCCTTGCTCGCCGCGTACAGGCCGTTGAACGGCGGGGTCAGCCAGCCCGCGAGCGAACCGACCTGGATCAGCGCGCCGTGACCCTGCGCCCGCAGGTAGGGCAACGCGGCGTTGTTCACCCGCAGCGCGCCGAGCGTGTTCACGTCGAACTGCCGGTGCGCCTCCGCCGCGGTGTACGCCTCGACCGGCCCGGCGAAGTTCATCCCGGCGTTGTTCACCACCACGTCGAGCCGGCCGGCCGCCTCGGTCACCTCCCGGACGGCCCGCTCGACCGAGTCCTGATCGGTCACGTCGATCTCGACGACCCGCAGCCGCAGGCCCTGCGCCCCGGCGAGCGCGGTCAGCTCGGCGGCGGCCCGCTCGTTGCGCCCGGTCACGTCGCGCAGCCCGGCGAAGACCTGGTGACCGCGGCGGGCCAGGGCTTCGACGGTCAGCCGCCCGAAGCCGGTGCTGGTGCCGGTGACCAGAACGGTGCTGTCACTCATCGGGATCTCCTGTCGGTAGAAACGGGGTGGCACCCCGCTTGTCCGAGCGACGATATATGGAGGGGTCCCCCACTTGTCAACGAGAAGTGGTGGACCACCCCGTTTGGTGCTGACTAGGATCTGGAGGGACACCCCAGATCTGGAGGCGCCAGGCCGGTGGAAGCCGAACGACCCCGGCGGGCCGACGCCCGCCGCAACTACGAGCAGATCGTCGCCGCCGCCCAGGCCGAGATCGCCCGCTCCGGCGCGGACGCCTCGCTCGAGGAGATCGCCCGCCGGGCCGGCGTCGGATCGGCCACCCTGCACCGGCACTTCCCGAGCCGGTACGCGCTCTTGCAGGCGGTCTTCCACGACCGGGTCGAGGAGTTCTGCGCGCAGGCGCGGCTGCTCGCCGGGCAGGGCGAACCGGGCCGGGCGCTGGTGGACTGGCTGATCGCGGTGGCGGTCTTCGGCGCCACCACCCGGGGGCTGGCCTCGTCGCTGCTGGCCGGCGCGACCGCACCGGTCGACAGTTCGTGCGAGGTGATGCTGCTCGCGGCCGGCGGTGACCTGGTGGCCGCGGCGCAGACGGCCGGGACGGTGCGCGCCGACCTGACCGCGATCGACCTGCTGACCCTGGTCAACGCGGTGTCGCTGGCCACCGAGAGCGGCCCGGACCCGGCCGGGGAAGCCGCCCGCCTGCTCCGGCTGGCCCTGCAGGGCATCCACCCTCGGTAGTCGTGATGGTGCGGTTCCCGGCTGGTTCCCGGGGGTGTCTCGCATCCGTTTCAATACCCCTGGAGACCAGCCGGGCGCCCTTGGTGGTCTCGCCGCTTTTCATCACCGTGGGCGCTCGCCACGCGCCGTCGCCGGCCCGAGATGCGGGAGTATGGGCGGTATGACGCGTCGCTGGCTGTTCGCCGACCAACTCGGGCCGCACTTCCTGGACACGCCCGGGCAGCCGGTGCTGCTCGTCGAGTCCACGGCGGTGTTCCGGCGCCGCGCCTTCCACCGGCAGAAGGCGCACCTGGTGCTCTCCGCGCTGCGGCACCGGGCCCAGCAGGGGGACGTGCGCCTGGTGCGCGCCGAGACGTACGCCGCAGCGGTGAACGAACCGCTCACCGTCTGCCATCCGACCTCCCGGGCCGCCCGCGGTCTGGTCCGGCGGCTGCCGGGCGTCGAGATGCTGCCGCCGCGGGGCTTCGTCACGACCCCGGACGAGTTCGTGAGCTGGGCGAACGGCCGTGACCACCTGCGGCTCGAGGACTTCTACCGGTATGCCCGGCGCCACCACGACGTGCTGATGGACGGCGCCGAGCCGGCCGGTGGCCGGTGGAACCTGGACGCCGACAACCGGGAACCGCCGCCGCGCGGCGTGCAGCGGCTGGACGTGCCGGCGCCACCGGCGATCGTCGAGGACGAGATCGACGAGCAGGTCCGCGCCGACCTGGACCGGTGGGAACGCGAGGACGGCATCACGTTCGTCGGCAACGACGGCCCGCGGCTGTTCCCGGCGACCCGCACGGAGGCGCTGGCCCGGCTGCGGCACTTCGTCACGCACCGGCTGCCGGTCTTCGGCCCGCACGAGGACGCGATGCTGGCCGGCGACCCGCTGATGGCGCACAGTCTGCTCAGCCCGGCGATCAATCTCGGGCTCCTGGACCCCCGGGAAGTGATCGAACGTGCCGAGCAGGCGTACCGGGAGGGCGCCGCGCCGCTGTCCTCGGTGGAGGGGTTCATCCGGCAGATCCTCGGCTGGCGCGACTTCGTCTGGCACCTGTACTGGTACTTCGAACCGGAGTACCGCGCGGTCAACGAGTTGCACGCCCGCAAGCAGCTGCCGAAATGGTTCGCCGAGCTGGACGCGGACGCGGTCGAGGCGCGCTGCCTGTCCGACGTGCTCGCCGGGGTCCGTGACCGGGGCTGGGTGCACCACATCCCGCGGCTGATGGTGCTCGGCAACTACGCGATGCAGCGCGGCTGGCGGCCCGGCGCGGTCGCCGACTGGTTCCACCGCAGCTTCGTCGACGGCTACGAGTGGGTGATGACCGCGAACGTGGTCGGGATGAGCCAGTACGCCGACGGCGGCCGGATGAGCAGCAAGCCGTACGCGGCCGGTGGCGCCTACCTGCACCGGATGAGCGACTACTGCGGCGGCTGCCGCTACGACCCGAAGGTCCGGGTCGGCGACGACGCCTGCCCGTTCACCGCCGGGTACTGGAGCTTCCTGGCCCGCAACGAGGCGGCCCTGACCGGCAACCACCGGATGCGCCAGCCGCTGCAGGGGCTGCGCCGGCTCAGCGACCTGGACGCCCTGCTGGAGCAGGAGAACGCCCGAAACTTTCGGAGTAATGCTCCGTAAGTTCAGCGCCAGCTTCCGGCGTGGGCCCGTAACAATCGAATTCAGCAGGTAAGACGTTCGATCATGTTTCCGGTATGTATCCGGAAGTTGTTGACACCAGCGCGAGCCCGGGCCAATACTGCGGCAGTCGACACATCAGTAGGCGTCGATTGAAAACCCGCCCGAAATCCCCCACCCGGGAGGTCTGATCACCATGCCCAGAAATCGCGTCCGGTTGCTCTTCAGCGCCGCCTGCGCGGCGGTCCTGGCCCTCGTTGCCACCGTCATGGCCGCCCCGGCCCGCGCGGACACCACCGTGACCACCAACCAGACCGGCACCAACAACGGGTACTACTTCTCGTTCTGGAAGGACAGCGGCAACGTCTCGATGACCATGGGCGCCGGCGGCCAGTACAGCACCCAGTGGAGCGGCATCAACAACTTCGTCGCCGGCAAGGGCTGGAGCACCGGCGGGCGCCGCGCGGTCACGTACTCCGGCTCGTTCAACCCGTCCGGCAACGCGTACCTGACGCTCTACGGCTGGACCACCGGCCCGCTGATCGAGTACTACATCGTCGACAACTGGGGCACCTACCGGCCCACCGGCACGTTCATGGGCACCGTGACCAGCGACGGCGGCACGTACGACATCTACCGCACCCAGCGGGTCAACGCCCCGTCGATCGAGGGCAACAACTCGACGTTCTACCAGTACTGGAGCGTCCGCCAGCAGAAGCGCACCGGCGGCACCATCACCAGCGGCAACCACTTCGACGCCTGGGCGAGCAAGGGCATGAACCTCGGCACCTTCAACTACATGATCCTGGCGACCGAGGGTTACCAGAGCTCCGGCAACTCCAACATCACCATCGGCGGCACCACCACGCCCACCACCGGCACCACCACCGCGCCGCCGCAGTCCGGCGGCTGCACGGCCACCCTCTCGGCCGGGCAGCAGTGGAGCGACAGGTACAACCTCAACGTCGCGGTGACCGGCTCCAGCAACTGGACGGTGACCCTCAACCTGCCCGGCTCGGAGAAGGTCCTCTCCACCTGGAACACCGCCGCGACCTGGCCCTCCGCCCAGCAGATGGTCGCCAAGCCGAACGGCAGCGGCAACACCTTCGGCGTCACCATCCAGGCCAACGGCACGTGGACCTGGCCCAGCGTCTCGTGCAGCGCGAGCTAGAGAGGAACGTCAGATGCGCATCGCAGCCTCCCTGGCCGCCATCGTGGCCGCCGCGGCCGGTATCGCCGTGACCATGAACGCCACCCCGTCGCAGGCCGCCGCGTGCAGCGGCTACGTCGGCCTCACCTACGACGACGGCCCCACCGCCGGCAACACCCAGAACCTGCTCAACACCCTGCGCGCCAACGGCCTGCGGGCCACCATGTTCAACCAGGGCCAGTACGCCGCCGCGAACCCCGGCCTGGTCCGGGCCCAGGTCGACGCGGGGATGTGGGTGGCCAACCACAGTTACACCCACCCGCACCTGACCCAGCAGAGCCAGGCCACCATGGACTCCGAGATCTCCCGGACCCAGACGGCCATCGCGAACGCCGGCGGCGGCACCCCGAAACTGTTCCGGCCGCCCTACGGCGAGACGAACGCGACCCTGAAGGCGGTCGAGCAGAAGTACGGCCTCACCGAGATCATCTGGGACGTCGACTCGCAGGACTGGAACAACGCCAGCACCGACGCGATCGTCGCGGCGGCCGGCCGGCTCACCAACGGCCAGGTCATCCTGATGCACGACTGGCCGGCCAACACGGTCGCCGCCGTACCGCGGATCGCCCAGGGCCTGGCCGCCCGCGGCCTCTGCAGCGGCATGATCTCCCCGTCCACCGGCCGGGCCGTCGCCCCCGACGGCGGTGGCGGCACCACGACCCCGCCCACCTCACCGACCACCCCGCCGCAGTCCGGCAGCTGCACGGCCACCATCTCCGCGGGTCAGCAGTGGAGCGACCGCTACAACCTCAGCGTGGCGGTGACGGGCTCGAGCAGCTGGACGGTCACCCTGAACATCCCGTCCCCGGCAAAGGTCATCGCCACCTGGAACACCGCCGCCACCTGGCCCAGCGCCCAGCAGATGGTCGCCAAACCCAACGGCAGCGGCAACACCTTCGGCGTGACGATCCAAACCAACGGCAACTGGACCTGGCCGTCGGCCACCTGCGCAACGGCATAACTCTCCCGGCGCGGCGTCCCGGCAAGGGCGCCGCGCCGCTTCACCCCCATGCGGTACGCCACGGCCCGGAGCGGTCACGGCCTCGGCTGGTCGTCAGGGGTGTCTCAGGGGTGTTGAG
>NZ_BOMS01000112.1 GCF_016862315.1 Actinoplanes palleronii
GGGGTGTTGAGACACCCCTGACGACCAGCCGAGACCAGGGGGCGCGCCGCGGTCGGGAGTGGGCACGGTCTCGCGCGGGACCGGCCCGGGACTCGGCACGTAGCCTGCGGCGGGCGCTCCGTGGTCGTACAAGATGGGGTGGAACGAAAAGCGGTCCGGAGGTGCATCCATCGCGGGCCTTCCGAGCGAATCATCGGAATAACTGTGTGCGGGAGAGAGGTCGATGGATTCCGAGGACGAGCTGGCCGGGCGGTGGCGTGACGGGGATGAGAAGGCGCTGCGGGCGGCGTATGAGCGGCACGGTGGGGCGGTGCTGTACCTGGCGCAGCGGATGCTCGGGAACCGGACCGACGCGGAGGACGTCACGCAGCTGACGTTCGTGGCGGCGTGGACCGGGCGGGACACGTTCGACCCGGAGCGCGGCACCATGCTGGGCTGGCTGCTCGGGATCGCCCGCCGCAAGGCCGTCGACCGGTTGCGGTCGGCGGCGCGCGACGTCCGCGTGACCGAGACGGTACGGTCGCAGGCCGCCCCGCCGCCGGACGCCCGGGAGACGCCGGACCGGGTGGTGGACCGGCTGGTCGTCGCGGACGAGCTGGGCCGGCTGCCTCGGGAGCAGCGCCGGACCCTGGAGCTGGCGTTCTTCGAAGACCTGACGCACCCGCAGATAGCCGAGGTCACCGGGCTGCCGCTGGGTACGGTCAAGAGCCATATCCGGCGTGGGATGGCGAACCTGCGACGTCGTTGGGAGGTGGACGGTGCAGCATCTGGATCCCGATCGGCTGGTCCTTCTGGCGCTCTCTGAGGAGCCCGGCGACCTGACCGAGACCGATCACCTGACGGGGTGTCCCGGGTGCCGCCACGACCTGGACACCTTGCGGACCGTCGCCGCCCTCGGGGCCGAGGGCCGGGACCTGCCCGACCTGCGCGACCTGCCCCCGCCGCCGGAGCGGGTCTGGCGCGCCATCGAGGCGGACATCGCCCGGCAGGCGCCGTTCGCTGCCCGCAGACCACGCTGGCTGGCGCCGGTGCTCGCGGCCGCCGCTGCCGCGGTGCTCGCGGTGGCCGGGACGCTTGTCGCGGTCCGGGTCACCCAGCGCACCGCGGCGCCACGGGTGACGGCGCGGGCGACGCTCACGCCGCTGCCCGACGTGCCGGCGACGGCGGGGGGCAACGTGCGGGTGCTGGCCGGTGGGCAGGTGCGGATCGTCGTACAAAATCTGCCGTTGACCTCGGGTTTTCATGAGGTGTGGCTGATCGATCCGGACGACCTGACCAAGATGGTGGCGCTCGGGAACCTGCCGGACGGCGCGCGTGCGGAGCTGCCGGTGCCGCCGGGCACCGACCTGAGCCGGTACCGCCTCGTGGACGTGAGCGACGAGCCGCACGACGGGGACGCCGGGCACTCCGGGCACAGCCTGCTGCGGGGCACGCTGACCTGGTGAACCGCCGGGGCGCACAGCCCGACGGGCGCGGGCGGCTCGCACCGCCCGCGCCCGGTGTCAGACCTCAGCCCGGAAGTCGGCGGGGCGTTCCGCGGGGGCCTCGGCCAGGGCGCGGCGAGTGCCGTCGGCGTCGTAGTCCTTGCCGTAGACCGGGGTGCCCGGCTGCTGGCGCCAGGACTCCTCGATCGGGCCGCCGTCGACCGGGTCGAAGCCGAGCTCGTCGACGATCCGGAAGACCAGGTCCTGCCCGGCGCCCGGCGCGCCGGCGACCGGCAGCGCGATCCGGCCCGGCGTGCCGGCCTCGGTGCCCTTGCTCAGCAGGTGCTTCCAGTAGATGCCGTTGAAGACCTTGTACACCGGGGCGCCGATCAGCTTGGCGACCCAGGCGCTCTCGGTGAGGCCGGCCTCGATCTCGGCGATCAGGCCGTCGCGCTGCCGCGGGTAGTAGTTGTTCGTCTCGATCACCGGCGCACCCGGCTTGCGGCGGTCGACGATGCCGGGCGCGAGGTCCGGGACGTTCTTCTGCGGGATGCTGACGATCACCAGGTCGGCGTCGGTCGCGGCGTCGGCGGCCAGGACGGCCGTCGCGCCGGTCTCGGCGGCCAGGTCCGCGAGGGTCTCCGGGGCGCGGGAGTTCGCGACGTGCACCTGGTGGCCGAGTGCGGTGAGCCGGCGGGTGAGTGTGCCGCCGATGAAGCCGGCGCCGATGATTCCGATACGCACGTGAGTGCCCTCAATTCCTATCGCCGGGATAGATGGCTACCTCGATCCTGCCTCGGATCGGGCACCGATGCCCACCAACCGGCCGGTGACTCCGGTCCGATCCCGGTTTACCGCTCCGACCTGCAGGAACGTCGCTAGCCTGTGTTCGTGGCCGCCATGGGCATCGAGGTGGATTTCCGGCGCGTGTTCGAATCCGCGCCGGCCGCGTTGCTGGTGGTCGATCCCGACCTGCGGATCGTCGCCGCCAGCGACGCCTATCTTCAGGCGACGGGGACCGACCGTGCCATGATCATGGGACGGCTGATCTTCGACGCCTTTCCGGACGATCCCGCCGACCCCGACGCGGACGGCGTCGACAACCTCCGGGCGTCGCTGAACCGGGTACGCGACAACCGGGTGGTCGACGTGATGGCCATCCAGAAGTACCCGATCGTGGTGCCCGGACGCACCGACTTCGAGACCCGGTACTGGGCGCCGATGAACTCACCGGTCGAGAGCCCGGACGGCGAGCTGCTCTGGATCGTGCACCGGGCCGAGGACGTCACCGCGTACGTGCAGGGCCAGGAGGACACCCTGCACGCCGTTCTGGACAGCCTGGACACCGCGGTCGTCGGCTGCGACAGCGACGGGCGGGCCGTGCTCAGCAACCACATCGCGCGGGACCTGTTCGGCCTGCCGCCCGACGCCGGGCCGGTCGACCTGTGGGGGCAGCGGTTCAGCCACGTCGCGTTCTCCGATCCGGACGGCAACGCCATCGCCCCGGACGACCTGCCGGTCGAACTGCTGCTGCGCGGCGAACCGGTGGAGAACATGCTGGTCGTCGCGAAGGGCGACCGGGTCGCCCCGCGCACCCTGCGGGTGCAGGGGAAACCGATCTCGGACGGCGGCCGGCTCGCCGCGGTGCTGGCCGTGCACGAGATCACCCGGGCGCAGCGGGCCGAGCAGTTCAAGGAGTGCGGACGGCAGGTCGCCGAGCTGCTGGCCCGGGCCGACCCGGCGGACAGCCTGATCAAAGCCGCGACCGGGCTGATCGGCGAGCGGCTGGGCTGGTCGGCCGCCGAGTTCTGGTCGGTGGACCAGGTCGGCCGGGTGTTGCGGCGGTCCGCCTCCTGGACGGCCCCCGAGCACCAGCTACCCCGGGAACTGCCGGACCGGCTCGGCAAGGGGATCGGCATCCCGGGCCGGGCGTGGAAGAGCAACGAACCGGTCTGGGTCGCCGACCTGGACACCGACCCCGCCGCCGCGCAGCAGTCCCGGCACTGGGCGCCGCTGCGGTCCGCGCTCGCGGTCGCCATTCCCAGCGGCGCGCTCGTGCTCGGCGTGCTGGTCTGTTACAGCGACGACCCCGAGACACCGGACGACATGCGGACGACCGCGTTGACCGGGCTCGCCGCGTACCTGGGGGAGTTCCTGGAACGGCGGCGCGCGGACCAGTTCGCCGCCGAGCTCGAGGCGACCCGGGACGAGTACATCGCGCTGGTCGGGCACGATCTGCGGACGCCGCTGACGCTGGTCCAGTCGTACGCGGAGATGATGCGCGACGACCCGGACATGTCCGCCGCGGACCGGGACGACATGCTCGAGGTCGTCCACCGCCGCTCCGGCGACCTGCAGGTGCTGATCGAGAAGCTGCTCGACGTGGCCGGCACCCGCAACGGGCACATCACCCTGCAACCCCGGCTGGTCAACCTGGCCGACCTGGCGCGGGCCGCCGCCGAGCAGGCCGAACGGACCAGCTCCCGGGTCACCATCGACGTGAACTCGCCGGCCCGCGTCATGATCAACGGCGATCCGGGCCGGCTCCGCAACGTGGTCGACGAGCTACTGCACAACGCGCTGACCTGGGCGCCCGCCGGCACCGTCGTGGGCATCACGGCACACGCCGACGACCACACCGCGGTGCTGGCGGTCACCAACGTCGGCACCCGGATCCCGGCCGACGAGCACGCCCGGATCTTCGACCTGTTCTACCGCACCGAGAACACCCTGCACCGCGGCATCCCCGGCAACGGACTGGGCCTGACCCTGGCCCGCGCGATCGTCGAGCAGCACGGCGGGACCATCACGGTCAGCGAGCCGGAAGAGGCCACCACGACGTTCATCGTCCGGCTCCCGGTCACCTGACCCGGTCACCTGTCGGCGCGGCGTCATCTCATTTACGATCGTCGATAATTCGGGGTTCGCCGGGTGTCCATCTGGGCCCGGTGGACTACCGCGGTCACGTCCGGGGACGATCGAGGAGAAACCATGCGTAACGCCGTGCTGCGAGGGGTGCTGCTCACCGCGGCCTGCTCGACCGTGCTCACCACCGGAGTCGCTGCGAGCGCCTCGGCGGCGCCGTTGCCAGCCCGGGCGGGGGTGGCGGTTCAGGCGCTTCCGTCGTACGAGATCTGGTTGTCGGATGTCGCGGCCGTGACCGACGTGGCCGCCGGCTATCTCGGCGGACGTCTGCCGGACTCCGGCGTGCGGGCGGCGATCGTGCTGGACATCGACAACACCGCGCTGCAGAGCAAGTACAAGCCCTACGACGCGACGCCCGGCGTGCTCGCCCTCGCCAAGCAGGCCCGCGCGGCCGGGGCGGCGGTCTTCTTCGTGACCGCCCGCCCCGAGATCATCGAGCCGGTGACCGCGCTGAACCTGAAGGCGGTCGGCTACGTCTGGACCGACCTCTACACCCGTGCGACGTTCGACTTCTCCAGCAACCAGACCCTGAAGACGAACGCCCGCATCGACATCGAACGCCGCGGCTACACGATCGTGGCCAACGTCGGGAACAGTGCGACCGACCTCGGCGGCGGGCACGCCGAGCGGACGTTCAAACTCCCGGACTACGACGGTCAGCTGGACTGACCGGTGATGCCCTGGCTGTTCAGCCAGCCCAGGACGTGATCGGCGACGCCCCGCCAGCCGGCGTCGACGGTCAGTGAGTGACCCCGGTCCGGGAACTGCTTGAGCTCGGTGACCGATGTCGCGTCGCCGTAGAGCTTGTACGCGGCCCGGGTCACCACGTCCGGCACGGTGTGATCCTGCTGGCCGGAGATCAGCAGCAGCGGGCCGCGGCCGGTGGCGGCGGTGTCGACGGCGGCCGGCGAGTGCTTGGCGAAGTTCGCCAGCGCGGCCTCGAACAGCGGCCGGCCCGGCGAGGGGATCGTCCACCGCTCGTGCAGCACGTCGGACTCGGCGGCCGGGAGGGCGTTGCCGAAGCCGTAGCGGAACTGTTTTGCGGTGAGCGAGACGGCCCGCTTCCGGTTCGCCGGGTTGCCGAGCACCGGGAACGCGGAACGCAGCTGGGCGAACGGCAGCGGCTTCACGCCCTTGATCTGCGCCGGGTCGATCGCGACGCCGGCCGCGCCCTGGTGATCGGCCAGCAGCCGCTGCACGATCAGCCCGCCGAACGAGTGCCCGATCAGGACCGGCGGGACCGGCAGCTCCTCGACGATCCTGGCGTAGTGCGCGACGACGTCGTCGATGCCGACCCCGGCGACGGCGTCGGGGTTGCTGCGGGCGGCGGCGACGGTCGGCGGCTCACCGGGCCAGCCGGGCGCGATCGGGTCGTAGCCCTGCGCGGCGAACAGGTCGCTCCACGGCTGCCAGGACGTGGCGTGCAACCAGAGACCGTGGATGAAGACGACGGGGGTGCGGATCTCGGACATCGTGCGCTCCTTCGTGGTGATACCGGAAGGATGCCGCGGCAGTCACGGCGGTCGAATCAGTCGGATGACTTAATCGCTTTCTTGGTCCGGGTGGGGAGCGCGGGTCCGCGTTGCTCTTTTGGTACGGGTAGGGAGCGCGTGTCAGCAGGCTGCGGGCCGGGTCCCGCCCGTGGGGCCTGCGCCGGTCCGGGCGGTGGGGGCGGTCATCTCAGCAGGTGGTCGGGGGTCTCGGTCCGTGGCCGGGGTTGCTGGTTGAGCGTTTTCGGGCGGTTGGCAGGGGGTTGCGGGGCTCGGCTGGTCCTTGCGGCCGTTATCCGGGTGCTTTAGGGGCCGTCTCGGCCAGCTGGGTCGGTTGGGCTGGTTGTGGTGGCCGTTATGGGCGTGCTTTAAGGGCTGCCAGGACCAGCTGGGCAAGTTGGGCTGGTTCTCGTGGCCGTTATGAGGCCTTGAGGGGCCCAAGACCGGCGGGGTGGAACTCGGCTGGTTATTCGGCCGCTGTAGCAACGGCGGGGGTGAGTGGGCCGCCCGCTGACCGTGGCGGGCGTGACGAACCGTGACCCGTGCGCGCCCCGCCTGGCCAGCCGGTCTCAGCCATCCGACCACCGGAACCGTGCCCGGGACCCGGGCCCGGGGGCTGGCTCTGAGAGGTGCTTCCCGCTCTCGGAGACACCCCTGACGACCAGCCGAGGCGGGGAGACGCGTGGCGGTCGTGGGGGGAGCGGTCTGGCGCGCCACTCCGGGGTCGGGAGGCGCGCGGGGGGTCTGGGCGGGAGCGGTCTGGCGCGTCACGCCGGGAGATGCGCTGGGCACGGGCGGGGTCAGGTGGGGGCCAGGGCGTCGCGGAGGGCGGCTCGGGACGTGATGCCGAGCTTGGGGAAGATGCGGTAGAGGTGGGCGCCTACCGTGCGGGGGGAGAGGAACAGCTGGGCGCCGATCTGTTTGTTGCTCAGGCCGGTCGCGGCGAGCTCGGCGATGTGCCGTTCCTGCGCGGTCAGCGTGGTCAGCCGGTCCGTGCCGGTGCCGCCGTGCGGGGTGCCGGCCTGCAGTTCGTGCCGGGTGCGCTGGGCCCATGGCGCCGCGCCCAGCTGTTCGAATGCGGTCAGGGCATCGGTCAGCGCCAGCTTGGCCTCGGTGGGGCGGCGGTGGCGGCGGTGCCACGCGCCCTCGGCCAGGCGGATCCGGGCCCGCTCGAACGGGAAGTCCGCGCCGGCCGGGAGGTTCGCCGCGGCGGCGTACGCCGCCGATGAGGGCGAGACCATGGCTGCGGCGCCGGCGGTCAGCAGGGCGAGGCGGGGGGAGAGGTCCGCGAGATTCTTTCGTACGGCAGCCTGCGCATGAGCGGCCGCCAACTCGTCGCGGCCGGTGTGCAGCGCCGCCTCGACCAGGTCGAGCAGGGTCCGTGGCGCGAGCTGGGCATACGGCGGGAACGTCCCCGGCGTGGTGATCCCGATCGCGTACGTCCAGGCGGCCTCGTAGTCGCCGGTGCTCAACGCGGCCTGCAACCCGATCTCCTCGGCGAATCGGAGCAGCGAACCCACCCGCCGGGGCCGGGCCCACGCGTCCACCACGGCCTGCAGCTCGTACGCGGTGCCGGTGTCGCCCCGCTGGGCGGCGAGCAGGCCGAGGAACACCCGGAACTGCTGGCCGAACAGGTCGTACCCGTGCTGTCGGGTCATCGCGAGCCCCTGCTCGCCGGCGCGGACCGCGTCGTCCCACCGCCCGGCGGCCAGGTGGTCGAGCATCACCAACTGCATGATCATCATCAGTGAGCTGGCCGCGCCGGTGTCCCGTTCCCGCTCGGCGGCCCGGGCCAGGTACGGCCGGAAGTCGGCCAAGGTGTCCACGTAGAACGCCGCCACCCCGAGCCGCATCAGGTCCCACGGCTCGGCGCTCCCGGCCGCCACCGCCTCGCGCAGGCGCGCGCCCAGCCCGGTGCCGCGCCGCACCACGTCGCTCCACGCGTCCCGGTAGAGCAGGCTCTCGGCCGGCAGCCGCTCCTCGACCAGCGCCACCACCTCGTCGGTGACCGCCCAGACGGCCGGGTCGGCGGCGAACTGGCTCAGCGCCAGCATCAGGTTGACCAGCCGCAGCAGCATCGTCTGGTCGAGGTTGGTGTGCTGAGCGCGAATCACCCGGGCGACCGTGCCGTGCATGCCGACGTCGCCGTGCCGGTAGAGCGCCACGTACGCCGCGGTCAGCACCGCGTCCGGCGACGACACCCGGCCGTCCGCGGCGTCGGCCGCCGCGACCAGGATCTCGGCGCGTTCCAGCTGGCCGGCCTGTCCGGCCACGTACGCGGCGTCGGCCAGCAACCGGGCCTGCTCCCGTGGCCGCGGGCTCAGCTCGGCGGCCCGGGTCAGCCACTGCACCGCCGTGACCGCCCCGCCGCGGCGCACCGCCGACCGGGCGGCCCGCTCCAGGGCCGCGGCCACCTCCGGATCCGGGTCGACGGTCGCCGCGGCCAGGTGCACGGCACGTCGTTCCAGGTCGGCGGCGTGCAGCCCGGCCAGGGTGGTGTGCGCGGCGCGCCGTTCGTTGGGTGAGGCGGCCTGCACCACCGCCGAGGCGATCAGCGGATGCCGGAACACCGGCCGCCCGGCCTCCAGCAGCCCGGCCCGGCGCGCGGCGACCACCTCGCGCGGGACGTACTGCGCGCCGTGCGCGTGGGTGCGCCCGGCCCCGTCCAACGCCATCAGCAGCAGGTCGGCGCGTTCGGCCGACGGCAGCGCCGCGATCCGCCCCGCGAAGATCCGCTCCAGCCGGCGTGGCAGCGGCAGCGGCCCGGGGTCGCCCGCGTCCCGGCCGGTCAGCCCGGCCGGCAACTCGACCAGGGCCAGCGGGTTGCCGCTCGAGTAGGTCAGGGTCAGGTGCCGGGTCTCCGGGCTCAGGCCGGGGAACCGCTCGTCGAGCAGCGTCGCCGACGCCTCCGGGGAGAGCGGCGGCACGGCGAGTTCGGTCAGCCCGGCGTCGTCGAAACCGGACGGCTCGTCGTCGCGGACCGCCACCACGAACCGGATCGGCAGGTCACCGAGCCGCCGGGCGGCGAACGCGCACACCTGTGTGCTGGGCACGTCGAACCACTGCCCGTCGTCCACCACCACCAGCAGCGGCGTGACCGCGCCGGCCACCGCGAACAGGTCCAGGACCGCGACGCCGACGGCCATCACCGAGGTCGCGCGCTCCGGCACCCCGCCGAGAACGGAGGTCAGGACCCTCCGATGTCCCGGGTCCATGCCGTCGGCCGAGGCGAGGAGGGCGTGCAGGAGCTGGTGCAGTCCCGCGTACGAAATCGATGTCTCGGCCTGGACCCCGGCGGCCCGCAGCGGACGGAATCCGGCGACCCGGGCATCGGTGGTGAGCACGTCGAGCAGGGCGCTCTTGCCGGATCCGGCGGCGCCGCGCAGCAGCAGGGGAGTCGCGGCCGGGGCGGTGAGCACGGCGGCGAGGGCGGCCCGTTCGGTGGCCCGCCCGACCAGGGGGTGATCCATGCCGCTGACTCCCGTTCAGTCGTCCCAGCCGCTCAGCACGAACGGCGTGGTGTCGAGCATCGCCCGCACGCACGCCGCGGAGTAAGGGTAGGTGTCCGGCGGCAACCGGCCGGCGGGGAACCAGGCGATCTTGGCGCACTTGTGCGGTTCGGCGTTGAGCGGCTCGCCGTGGGCGCCGGGGTCGAAGGTCGCGGCGAACGCGAGACCGATGCGGGCGTGCTCGGCGCTGCTGCGATGGTGGATCGTGGTGGCGAGACGCAGGTGGGCGGGCGCGAGGGTGATGCCGATTTCTTCGTACGCTTCGCGGATGATCCCGGCGACCGCGTCCTCGCCGAATTCGAGCTTGCCGGAGGGCAGGTTCCACTGCCCGTCGGCGTACCCGGTGCCGTCGCGCAGCGCGAGCAGCACCTGATCGTCGCGACGGAGCAGCAACAGGACGTCGACGGGATGCCGGGGGGAGACCATGGATGCCGACGTTAGCGTGCGGCGCCGCGCCCCGCCCCGCTGGTCAGCCGTCGGATGTCGTCCGGGCGCTGCGGGTGCCGTCGATGACGTCGCTGTGGGGCACGCGCCGCCGGCCTGACTCGCCGGGCGATGTGCGGGTGAGGAAGGTGTGTGCCGCAGGCCGCCCTGATGCGTGCGGCGAGTGGACGTTCGACGAGGTGGTGGACGAGCAGGGCTAGTCCGGTGAGGGTGAGCAGCGCGGCGCCGAGCAGCCACCACGGTGGGATCGTCAGGTGCTGGCGCACGGTGTGGACCAGGAGGGAACCGGTCACGTTGTGCAGGAGGTACAGCGGGTAGGTGGCGGCGCCCAGCACGGTGAGTCCACGCCAGCGGAACCCGTCGAGCCTGCCGACCGCGAGCAGCCCCATCACCAGGAAACAGCCGGTGATCAGGATGCTCGCCGGGGCATACGAGTGCCCGTGCACGTGCTGCCAGTCGTTGGTGTCGTAGTAGTGCATCGCCAGGGCCCAGTTGACCCCGACGATGAGCCACAGGACCGGCCGGGATCCGTAGCGGTGGATCAGGCAGAGAGCGATGCCGGCGATGAAGTAGGGCGAGTGCTCCGGGATGAGGAGCGCCGTGAGCCAGGGCACGCCCGCTTCGCCGGTGAGGACCGAGGCCGCGCTCCAGGCCAGGCAGAACCCGACGACCCTGCGATACGTCATCCCCCGCCAGACCACGGCGAGGAACAGCAGGTAGAACTTCAGCTCGACCCACAGCGTCCAGTAGACGTCGTCGACTCGGGGTGACCCGAGGGCGTCCGGCAGCATGGTGAGGTTGTCCAGCAGCGCGCGGGTGCCGACGGGCTGTGCCACGGCCGGATTCAGCGTCGTCACCAGGTTCGTCAGGAGCACGCAGAACCAGAATGCGGGGTACAGCCGGATGAGCCGGGACGTCCCGTACTCGGCCGGCGTGCGGTTCCAGGCGGACATGCAGATGACGAAGCCACTGATCATGAAGAAGAGCGGGACGCCGACCCAGCCGTAGGAGGCGATCAGGTATCCGGTGCCGAAGACCTCCGCTGCCGGCTGCCCCCAGAGCACCACCCGGCTGTTGTCGGCGCAGGCCACCAGGTGGAAGACGGCGACGGACAGGGCGGCCAGAAAGCGCAGTCCGTCCAGTGCTGGCAGCCGGCGTGAGCGTTCCGGCGCCGTCGCGGGGTGCTCGCGACGGCGTATCGGGGGCTCGGCCGGTGGCCGGGGGCGGGTGTTCACCATGTGCCTCACCCGGGACACGATCGGCGGCCCGGTCACGCGCATGAGCATCTGCGTCGGGTTCGTCGCCGATGGCTACCGCCACGACACCCGCACCGGGCCCGGCGAACCGGCCGGTCAGGCCGCCGCCGGCCGCCGCTTGCCGCCGTAGAGGTGGACGCGGTGGTCGACGTCGTGGTCCGGCTCGCGGGATGTGAAGGCGTCGGATGCCACCGGGCCG
This sequence comes from Actinoplanes palleronii, assembly GCF_016862315.1. Taxonomy (GTDB): domain Bacteria; phylum Actinomycetota; class Actinomycetes; order Mycobacteriales; family Micromonosporaceae; genus Actinoplanes; species Actinoplanes palleronii. The sequence goes on from NZ_BOMS01000112.1 coordinate 11,248, forward strand.
TTGGCGATGTGGACCAGCCAGTCCTCGTAGTACCAGCTCGGGTTGCACGGGCAGGTGGTGTGGGTGAACCGGAAGTTCGCCCGGTAGCGGCCGATCTGCCCGGGTAGCAGGGTGAAGAGGCGGGCCGGGCCGCTCTGCTGCGGGTAGGCGACGTAGTGTCCCGGCAACCGGTCGACGGCCAGCGCCGCGCCTTTCGGGGAGAGCAGCAGGTCGAGGTCACGGGCGTCGTCGCCACCGGTCACCTCGTCCCGCGGCAGGTATCCCGCTCTCTCGTCCGCCAGCACGTCGTGGACCACCACAGCGCCGGGCGGCATCGGCAGGGGGAGGGGTGCCGGGCGGCACAGGCCGCGGCGGGCGTTCGCCTGGGGTGCTCCGCGCGACTCCGCGGTCCACCGCACCCGCACCCGCTGAACAGTGATCACGGCTCAGCCTGGCCGGGTAGGGCGCCGGAGCGCCAGCCATTTACGCTGGCCGGATGATCGACTTTCGTACCGCAGTGGAAGCGCGCGACCCCGACGCCATCGCGGCGACCCTGGCCGACACCGTGGTCTTCCGCAGCCCGGTGGCGTTCAAGCCCTACCCGGGCAAGGCGATCACCGCGGCGATCCTGCGCGGCGTGCTCCGGGTGTTCGAGGATTTCCGGTACGTCCGCGAGCTGACCGGCGACGGCGGCCGCGACCACGCCCTGGTGTTCGAGGCGCGGATCGGCGACGTCGCGGTCGAGGGCTGCGACTTCGTGCACCTGGACGAGAACGGCCTGATCGACGAGTTCACCGTGATGGTGCGCCCGATGTCGGCGGCGCAGGCGCTGTCCGCCGCGATGGCCGCCGAGTTCGAGCAGATCCAGCGCGAAGCCACCGCCGGCCAGTAGTCCCCGGCGGGTGCGCAGGGGTGCCTCCGGCCGGTCGAGACACCCCTCAGCCCCAGCCAGCCGAAATCTGGAAGCGCGGCCGGGCCCGGAGTCCCCGCGGTCCGGCGCGAGACCACCAGTGAGCGTGGCTCGTAGCCTACGGACGGGCGCTCGGCTGTTCGTACCGGAAAGGGGTGATCGGGAGCGGACAGCGGTCCGGGGGTGAGGGATGCACTGGCAGTACACCTATCGGAAGGGGCTCCCTGGAGCGGGCCGGATGCGGTTTGCTGATCGCGGGGCCGGGCACTGAACTGGCTTCGGATCGAAAACCCTCGGGAAGGACCAGGACCATTCTCACCGTCAACGCCATCGCCGCGCCGTCCGCCACCGGAGCCCTCGTTCGCACCAAGATCGAGCGCCGGGACGTCGGGCCGCGCGACGTGCTGATCGAGATTCGTTATGCCGGGATCTGCCACTCGGACATTCACACGGTTCGTGGTGAGTGGGGCGAGGTGCCCTACCCGCTGACCGTCGGGCACGAGATCGTCGGGCAGGTCACCGAGGTCGGCGCCGAGGTCACCAAGCACGCCGTCGGTGACCGGGTCGGGGTCGGCTGCATGGTCAACTCGTGCCGGGAGTGCGACAACTGCAAGGCCGGGCTGGAGAACTACTGCCTGAAGGGCAACACCGGCACCTACGCGGCCAAGGACCGGGACGGCACGATCACCCAGGGCGGCTACTCGACGCACGTCGTGGTCGACGAGGACTTCGTGCTGCGGGTGCCGGAGAGCATCCCGGTCGAGGCGGCCGCGCCGCTGCTGTGCGCGGGCATCACGCTCTACTCGCCGCTGGCGCGCTGGAACGCCGGGCCGGGCAAGAAGGTCGCGATCGTCGGTATGGGCGGTCTCGGTCACATGGGCGTCAAGATCGCGGCGGCCATGGGCGCCGAGGTCACCGTGCTGTCGCAGACGCTCAGCAAGCAGGAGGACGGGCTCCGGTTCGGTGCGCAGCACTACTACGCGACCAGTGACCCGGCGACGTTCGAGCAGCTCGCCAACAGCTTCGACCTGATCGTCAACACGGTCAGCGCGGAGCTCGACATCAACGCCTACCTGAGCCTGCTGCGGCTGGACGGCACGCTGGTCAACGTGGGTGCCCCGCCGCAGCCGCTGCCGATCCAGGTGTTCACGCTGTTCGGCAACAGGCGCTCGTTCGCCGGCTCCAGCATCGGCGGCATCGCCGAGACCCAGGAGATGCTGGACTTCTGCGCCGAGCGCGGGATCGCCCCGGAGATCGAGGTGATCGACGCCGACGCGGTGAACGACGCCTACGAGCGGGTGCTGAAGTCGGACGTGCGCTACCGGTTCGTCATCGACGTCGACTCGCTGCGCTGATCCGCCGCCCGGCCGTCGCCGGTCATCGCCGCCCAGGACGCCAGCAGGGTGAGCGCGTGCGCCGACGGCGAGCCGGGCTCGGCCGCGTAGATCTTCAGGGCGACGTCCGGATCGGCCCGAAGATCCATGCTTTCGTACGACAGGACGAGCTCACCCACCACGTGATGCCGGAACGTCTTGATCCCGGTCCCGTGGATCCGGACGTTGTGCGCGGCCCACCGGTGCCGGAACTCGTCACTGAGCGTGGACAACTCGCCGACCAGGTCGTGCAGGCCCTTGTCGTGCGGGTCCTTGCCGGCTGACGTGCGCAGGTCGGCGACGGTCATGTCGGCGGCCGCGTCCCAGTCGGTGTGGAAGCGCCGGGCGGCGCCGTCCAGGAACGTGAACCGGCCGAAGTTCGGCTGCCGGGCCGGGTCGGCGAACATGTCGGCGTACATGGCCCGGCCGAGCGGGTTCGCGGCGACCACGTCCATCCGGTTGTTGACCACGATCGCCGGGCTGGTGATCGCGTCCAGGGTCCACTGCAGGCTGGGCCGCACCGTCCACGGCCGGTGCCGCCGGTTCGGCCGCAGCAGGGCGCCGCTGCCGTTCGCCTCCTGGGCCAGGCGCAGCAGGTGGGCACGTTCCGCGTCGTCGAGCCGCAGCGCCCGGGCGATCGCCTCGAGCACCCCGGCCGACACCCCGGCGAGCGAGCCGCGCTCGAGCTTGGCGTAGTACTCGACACTCACCCCGGCCAGCGCGGCGACCTCGCTGCGGCGCAGCCCGGCGACCCGGCGGGTGCCGGTCACCGGCAGGCCGGCCTGCTGCGGGGTGATCTTCGCGCGGCGGGTGATGAGGAAGTCGCGTACCTCGGCTCGGTGCTCCATGCACCCAGTACACCTCAGGCCGGTTGGAGATCCCGGGCCGGGCGGGGCGCGGGCGGCAGGTAGCGGCGCAGCGGAGCGGCTGCCGACGCGGCGACGCTCGTCTCGTGGCGCAGGCTGTCCCGGGCCGCGACGGCGAGCCGCACGTCGTGCCAGGCGGTCCGCTCGGTCGTCGCCACCCGCCGGTACCGCCGCTGCCGATGGTCGGCGACCGCGCGGAGCAGCACGAGTTCCTGCTCGACCGGGTGCAGCCGCGGGTCCCAGCCGCCGCGTGCGGCGAGGGCGTCGGCGAGCGCGGTGGACGGCAGGTCACCGCGCTGCACGGCGGCACGCACCGCGCGGTGCAGGAAACGTTCGCGGTCCACGTACTCGGTGGGGGTCCGCGCGGCCCACGGCGGACCGAACGCGGCGGCGGCGCGCGCCCGGGTGACCTGCTGCTCGGCGTCCTGCCAGTCCTGCCACGCGCCGTCGGCGTGCTCCGCGGCCTGCCGCCAGACGTCCTGCCAGCGCTGCGCGGCGTCGTCCGCCTGGACCGCGGCGACCTGCATCTCGTCGGCGAAACGGGTCGCCTCGACGGCCTGGCGCCGGGCCCGGTCGCGCTCCGCCCGGTACCGGCGCAGTGCGCCCAGGCTCGTCATCAGGGCGGCGCCGGGATCGCGGATCGCCTCCGGGCTCGACAGCAGCGCCAGCGCCGGCAACGCCGCCAGCATCAGCACCAGCCAGATCACCATCGGGGTCGTCGGGTCGGCCATCAGCACCTGCGACAGGGAATTCACCGTCAACAAATCCTTAATCACGATTTTTCAAAACAAAAACCATCTTTTGGTACGACGGGGAGCCGTCGGGGCACGCTCAGCCGAGGGGTGTCTCCGGCACGCGGGGGAGGCGGGCTCGCGCCGCTGTCAGGCGAGCGGGGCCGGGGGCGCGCGTGAGGCGCCGACGGCCGCGATGAACTGCTCCGTCAGCAGGGGTGTGCGGCCGGCCGGGGCGGGCTCGGCGGCCGGCACGGTGACCACAGGGGAGTCACCGGCGTGCGGCGGCAGCGAGCCGAACAGGTCCAGCAGGAACGACAGGGAGCGGCGCAGCAGATCGCGCGCCGCATCCCTGGTCATAACCCTAAATTACCCAGCGACGTCCGTCATATCCACCCGACGCGCGCTACCGGCCGAGATGGGACACCAGTTCCGGTTCGGCGGGCACCTCCGCGGTGCGGGCGGCCGGGATCAGCAGCGTCGCCAGCACCCCGAGCGCCAGCAGCCCCGCCGCCAGGTACGACCCGAACGCGATCCCGTCGGCCATCGCGTCCCGGGCGGCCTGGGCCACCACCGCGGTGGCCGGGTCCGCGGCCAGCGGGGCGATCGCCGCGCCGGCGCTGTCGGTGACCGCCGCCGCGTACCGCTCGATCTGGTCGGCGGGCAGCCCGCCGCCGGTCAGCGCACTCGTCACGTGGCGGCTCAGGGTGGCGAAGAAGACCGTGGTCAGCACCGCGATGCCGAGCGCCGAACCGAGCTGCCGGAACGTGGACTGGATGCCGGATCCCTGCCCCGCGTCCGCGTCCGGCACGTCGGCGAGCACCACGTTGGTGACCTGCGCGGTGGCGAAGCCGACACCGATGCCGTAGAGGAACAGCGCGATCGCGATCGACCACCACGGTGCCGTGGTGGTGGCCGCGACCACGCCGAGACCGGCCAGCGCGACCGCCTCCAGGGCCAGGCCGATCCGGACCAGGGCGAGCGGGGAGAGCGTCCCGGCCAGCCCGAAGCTCAGCCCGCTGGCCAGGAAGCTGCCCACGGCCAGCGGCAGCAGCGCGACCCCGGCCTGCAGGGCGGTGTAGTCCAGGGTGAACTGCAGCCAGAGCGGGAGCACCGCGATGATGCCGAACTCGCCCAGCCCGATGATCACCGTGGCGATGTTGCCGTTGCGGAACGACGGGATCCGGAACAGCCGGGTGTTCATCAGCGGGTCGCCGGTCCGGCTCAGCCGCAGCTGACGCCACCCGAACAGGGCGAGCAGCAGCACGGCGGCGACCAGCGCCACGAACGCGGGGGAGAGCCCGCCGTCCCAGGTCCGGCCGAACAGACCGAACGGCCGGACACTTGTCACCCAGCCGTACGTGCGGCCCTCGACCAGCCCGAACGCCAGCGCGGCCAGCCCGAGAACGGACAGCACCGACCCGGGCACGTCGACCCGCCCGGCGGTCCGCGGCGACGGCGTGATGAACACCAGGGTGAGCACCAGGATCACCACGACCAGCGGGACGTTGATGCCGAACGCCCAGCGCCAGCTGGCGTGCTCGGAGAGCCAGCCGCCGAGCACCGGGCCGACCGCGGTGGCCGCGCCGATCGTCGAGCCCCACACCGCGAACGCCTGACCGCGGGCCTTGCCGGTGAACGTCTGGTTGAGCAGCGACAGCGACGTGGGCAGCAGCATGGCACCGGCCGCGCCCTGCAGGAAGCGCGCCAGGATCAGCACCTCGCCGCTCGGGGCCAGGCCGGCCAGCAGGCTGGTGACGCCGAACAGCACGGTGCCGATCACGAAGATCCGGCGGGCACCGGCCAGATCGGCGATCCGGCCGAAGAGCAGCAGCAGCGCGGCGAACAGGATCGCGTAGGACTCCTGGATCCACTGCGCCTGCGAGGAGTTGATGCCCAGGTCGTCGATGACCGAGGGCGTGATCACGTTAACGATGGTGGTGTCGACCACGATCATCGAGACGCCGAGGGCGATCCCGATCAGGCCCCACCATTTCCGAGCAGCCGTCATGGCCGTCCTTTCAAGTAGTAACACCGTGAAACTATCACACGATCAAACTACTTGACGGTGGTAAAGTTCGACCGGGATCTTGACGCTCACCGGAGGAGCAGACGTGGCCGACACCTTGGACGCGCAGCGCGACCGCATCCTGGCGGGCCTGTATTCGCACGGGATGGCGTTCGCCGAGCTGGCCCGGCAGTTCGGCGCCAGCACCGGGTTGCACACCACCGACGCGCACGCCCTGGTCGAGGTGCTCGGCGCGCAGGACCGTGGCACCCCGCTGACCCAGTCCGAGCTGAGCCAGCGGATCGGCCTGACCACCGGCGCGACGTCGTCGCTGCTCAACCGCCTGGAGGCGGCCGGGCACCTGCGCCGGGTCCGGGACAGCGCGGATCGGCGCCTGGTCACCCTGCACGCCACTGACGGTGTCGACGGCATGGTCGACGAGTTCTTCGACCCGCTGGCCGACCGGATGGGCGCGGTCATGCGGGACTACCCGCCGGAGCTGCTGGCCGGTTTCGAGCGGTTCCTCACCGACGTCTGCGCGACCATGACCGGCTACATCGGTGAGACCTCAGCCCGGCGCTCCTGAGCCACCGGAGACGGGCACCCGCGGCAGGATGTGCCTTTCGACGGCGTCGGCGAAACCGTCCTCCTCGTTCGACCCGGTCACGTGGGTGGCCTGCCGGCGTACCTGTTCGCTGGCGTTGCCCATGGCGATGCTCATCGCGCTGCGCCGGAACATCAGGACGTCGTTGGCCTGGTCGCCGAACGTGGCGATCTGGGTCAGCGGGATCGTGAAGTAGTGCGCGAGGCGCTCGACGACCACGCCCTTGTTCGCGGTGGGATGGGTGACGTCCAGGTAGTGCGGCTGCGACCGGGCCGCGGAGACCCGCGCGCCGAACCTCGACTGTGCCGCGGCCTCGGCCCGGGCCACCAGGTCGTGGTCGTCGCTCACGCCCACGATCTTGATGGCGTGCTCCAGCAGCCCGTCGTAGCCGGGTACCACCGTGGGCGGGAACCGGCAGGTGTGCGACTCGCGGTCCACGTGCGGGGCGTGCGGGTCGGTCACGTACCAGTCGGTGGCGGTGTAGACCCACATGTCGAGGCCGTGCGCGCGCCCGGCCTCGATCACCCCCGCCGCGGCCTCCGGGTCGATCGCGCGTTCGTCGGCGATGGTCATGTCGGGCAGGACGATGACCCCGCCGTTGAACGCGGCCATCGGCAGGCGCATGCCGAGCGGCTCGACGAGCATCTGCATGCCGCGCGGCGGGCGGCCGCTGGTCAGGGCGAAGATCACGCCCCGTCGCCGCAGCTCCCGTACCGCCGCGATGGTCCGCGGCGTCAACTCCTTCTGTCTGGTCACCAGGGTCCCGTCCACGTCGGCGAGCACCGCGGCGATGGGCTGTCCCGGGTCGGTGGTGCCGGTCATCTTCAGCCTCGTCTCAGCCGGTCCACACCCAGTCACGGATCTCCGGCTGGTCCTCGAAGTGCTCGTGGGCGTACGCGTTGTACCCCAGCTCGCCGCCCTCGTGGACGGAGCCCGGGGTCTGCACGCTGACGTGGCCGGGGATTCCGCCGGGCGTGGAGAACCGGCGGCACCGCCCGGCCTCGTCCGGCGTGACCTGCCGGTAGACCTCCGAGTAGGTGCCCTCCGGATCGGCGTGCCCGACCAGCGCCGGGCCACCGTGCCCGGGCCCGGCCCGATAGATGCCGTCGACGGTGCTCATGGCGCTGGAGAGCGTGGGGTCGAAGGAGTACATCCGGTCGGCCTTCCACGTGTCAGGGCGCGGGCGGGGTGTCGTCGGGCTTGGCCGCGGGCACGTGCACGTCCTCGGCGAACGAGCGGTCCGGGTCCCGGGTCAGGTTCTCGCCGGTCGCGGCGTCGAAGACGTGCATCCGCTCCGGGTCGAACCACAGGTGCGCCTGTGCGCCGGAGCGGATCCGGCTGGCGGCGTCCAGGGCGACGACGAGCTGGGTGCGCATCTGTTCGCTGTCGAGCTCGCGTTCCAGTTCCTCGAGACGCTGGGTGATCTCGGCCGGCGCGCTGTACGGGACGTACGCGTACAGCTGGTTGCCCAGCCACTCGGTCACGTCCACCTCGGCGGTGAACGCCTGCCCCCGCCCGCGCACCGCGCTCGCCACCAGTGCCGCGTCCTCGAAGTGCTCGGGGCGCAGGCCGATGATGACCAGTTCCCGGTCGCCGACCTTGCTCAGCCGCGGCCCGGACGCGGGAACCGCGCCGAACGGGGTCTCGATCCGGCCGTCCTGGAGCCGTCCGGGCATGAAGTTCATCGGCGGCGAGCCGATGAACCCGGCCACGAACAGGTTCGCCGGCTCCTCGTAGAGCTGATGCGCCGTGCCGACCTGCTGCAGGACACCCTTGCGCAGCACCGCGATGCGGTCGCCGAGCGTCATGGCCTCGGTCTGGTCGTGGGTGACGTAGACCGTCGTGGTGCCGAGCCGGCGTTGCATCCGCGCGATCTCGGTGCGCATCTGCCCGCGCAGTTTCGCGTCCAGGTTCGACAGCGGCTCGTCGAACAGGAACGCGTCGGCCTTGCGGACGATGGCCCGGCCCATCGCGACGCGCTGGCGCTGCCCGCCGGAGAGGTTGGCGGGCCGGCGCTCGAGGTGCTCGGTGAGCTGGAGCAGGGACGCGGCGTTGTTCACCTGCTCACGGATCTCCTCCTCGGGAGCCTTGCGCAGCCGCAGCGGGAACGCGATGTTCTCGTAGACGGTCAGGTGCGGGTACAGGGCGTAGTTCTGGAACACCATGGCGAGGTTGCGGTCGCGAGGCGCCTTCTTGTTCACCCGGGTGTCACCGATGATCATGTCGCCGGAGGTGATGTCCTCCAGGCCGACGATCATGCGGAGCAGGGTGGATTTGCCGCAGCCCGACGGGCCGACCAGGATGATGAACTCGCCGTCGGCGATGTCCAGGCTGACGTTGTCGACGGCGTGGAATCCGTCGCCGTACCGCTTGACGATGTTCCGCATGGTGATGGCTGCCATGAGCTCGTCCCTCCCCAGTTCAGCCCTTGACGGCGCCGGCGGTGAGGCCGGCCATGATCCGGCGCTGGAAGATCAGCACCAGGATGACGACGGGAATCGTCACGACCACCGAGGCGGCCATGATGTAGGTGATCGGCGACTCGAACTGCGACGCGCCGGTGAAGAACGACAGGGCGGCCGGCACCGTGCGGGCCCGGTCGGTCGAGGTGAGCGAGATGGCCAGCAGGAACTCGTTCCAGCAGAAGAAGAACGTCAGGATGGCCGTGGTGAACACCCCGGGCGCGGCCAGCGGGACGATCACCTTGCGGAACGCCTGCCAGGCGGTGGCCCCGTCGACCTGCGCCGCCTGCTCCATCTCCCAGGGGATCTGCCGGAAGAACGCCGACATGGTCCAGATCGACAGCGGCAGGGCGAACGTCAGGTACGGGATGATCAGCCCGATCCAGGTGTCGTAGATGCCGAGGTTGCGCCACATGTTGAACAGCGGCCCGACCAGCGCGGCCTGCGGGAACATCGCGATCGCCAGGGCCATCGAGAGCAGGAACTTCTTGCCGGGGTACGTCATCCGGGCGATCGCGTACGCGGCGAACATCGCGGTGACCACCGCGAGCAGGGTGGCGATCAGGGCGATGCCGACCGAGTTGATCAGGGCGCTGGTGAACAGCGAGTCGGCGAAGACCGTCCTGTAGTTGTCCCACACCCAGGTCTCCGGGAAGAACGTGGGTGTGCCGCTCCGGAACGTGTCCGGGTCCTTGAACGACAGCGAGACCATCCAGAGCAGCGGGAACAGCGCCCAGACCAGGATCAGCAGGCCCCAGACGGTCCACCAGCCGCTGACCCGGCGATCGGTGGCCATCACTGATCACCTCGAACCTGGGAGAGGTCGGTGCGGAAGCCCTTGACGAAGATGAACGCGATCACCACGACGGTGAGGAAGAGGAGCACCGAGACGGCCGAGCCGGCGCCCATGTTCACCAGGGTGACGTTCTGCCGGTAGGCCAGGAACGAGAGCGTCTCGGTGTCGTTCGCGCCGCGGGTCATGATGAACGGGTTGTCGAAGATCCGCCAGGCGTCCAGGGTGCGGAACAGCAGCGCGACCATGATGGCCGCCTTCATGTTCGGCAGGGTCACCCGCCGCAGCCGCTGCCACGCGGTGGCGCCGTCGACCCGGGCCGCCTCCTGGTACTCCTCCGGCACCTGCACCAGGCCGGCCAGCAGCAGCAGCGAGATGAACGGCGTGGTCTTCCAGATCTCCGACAGGATGATGACGACCAGCGCCGACCAGCGCTGGCCGAAGAAGTTGAAGGTGCCCAGCCCGAGCCACTGGTTCACGAAGCCCGAGTCCAGCTGGAACGCGAACTGCCAGATGTACGCGGAGACGACGGTGACGATCCCGTACGGGATCAGGATCCCGGTGCGGACCAGCGACCGGCCCCGGATGATCCGGTACATCACGAACGCGAACGCGAAGCCGAGCACCAGTTCGACCGCGACGCTGACCACCGTGATGATCAGTGTGGTGCCGAAGTCGGTCCACCACACCGGGTCGGTCAGCACCGTGCTGTAGTTGCGCAGCCCGACGAACTCGCGCCCGGCCGGGTCGGTCAGCCGGTAGTTGTAGAGCGACAGCACCACCGCGTAGATCAGCGGGTAGGCCGTCACGAACACCATCACCAGGAACGCCGGCGCGGACAGGGTCAGCCCCAGCCGCCGTTCGCGTCGCGCGCGGTCGGTGAGCTCGGCTTTCGCCGGCTCCGGTGGAGCGACCCGGACCTCGGTCAGAGCCATGCGGATGCTCCTCTCAGCTCACAGCAGCCGTCTGCCCTGCAGGACGTCGGACATGAAGGCCGCGGACTCCTCGGGGGTCGCGGGTGCGGTGACGCCGGTGGCCGGGTGCCAGGTGATCTGCACCGAGGTGGAGACGTCGTTGTAGTAGGGCGTGATCGGCCGCGGCCCGGCGTCGTTGATCGACTGCCGGATCACCGACGCCATCGGGTACGCCTGGCGCACCCCCGGGTCGTCGTACGCGGCCCCGCGCGCCGCCGGGTTGCCGGCGTCGAGCATGTAGGCGATGGTGTTCGGCAGCGAGGTGGCGCACCGGACCAGGTCCAGGGCCTGCTCGGGGTGCTCGGAGAAGGCGCCGACGGTCAGGTTGATGCCGCCCAGCGGCGGTTTGCTCGGTGTGCCGGCGGCCACCCGCGGGTACCGTGCCCAGCCGATGTCGTCGAGGACGTCCTGGCCGATGCCGCCACTGGCGACCGACTCCTTCGCGGCGCTGTACACGTACGGCCAGTTGACCATGAAGCCGCCGGACGGGCTCTGGAAGGCCGAGCGGGCCTCCTCCTCGCCCATCGTCGACATGGCCGGTGGCGCCGCCGGCGACCGGGCCAGGTCGCCGATGATCCGGGCCGCGTCGTCGCCGGCCGGCCCGGCGATCTCCGGCGAGGCGTCCTTGCCGGCCTCGACGTCGCCGAGGATCTCGCCGCCCGCCGACGCCACCAGCGCGTTGATCCAGACCATGTAGCCCTCGTACCGGTTGGCCTGCACCCCGATCACCTTGCGCTGGCTCTCCGCCGCGCGGATCATCGCGTCCCAGGTGAAGCCGGTCGCGGTGGGGTCGACGCCGGCCGCCCGGGCGACCGACTTGCGGTACCAGAGCAGCTGCGTGTTGGCCCAGAACGGCGCCGCGACCAGCTGATCCTTCCAGTACGCGGTCTGCAGCGGGCCGCGCAGCACGTCCCCGGTCAGCGTCGCGGTGTCCGCGGGGTCGAACGGGCGCAGGAACCCGGCGTTGGCGAACTCCGCGACGAACGGCGGGTCGAGGCTCATCACGTCGATCGAGCTGTCCTTGGCCGCCAGCCGCCGGACCAGCTGCTCGCGTTGCTGGGACGCGTCGTTCGGCAGCACCTGGACGTCGACCCGGTACGTCCCGCCGGCGGCGGCCGCGCACCGCTCGGCGAGCCGGCTCTGCCCGCCGTTGTCGGGGTTGATGTACCAGGTGACGACCGGGACACCGCTGTCGTCGCCGCAGCCGGTCAGCAGACCGGCGGACAGGGCGAGGACCACCGCCGCGGCGAGCCGGCGCCTGCCGCGCCCCACCCGGGATCGAACTGCGTATCTGGACACCCGCGCCTCCACGGACGTATGTCGCCGGGCCTGCGTCGGGAGCCGACGACATCCCGGTCCGAATTCCTACGGTGTGCCGCGACGCGGGCCGCTGCCTCATCCCGCAGGCATGAACCAGCGGGTCGTCACGCGGCGTTCTTCTCCAGCGTCGCGGCGTGGTCCTCGATGATCGACTGCAGCTCGCGCGGGGTGCGGTGGTACCCGGTGCTCTCCGGCCGGTCCGGCAGATGGATCTTCGGCTGTTCGACCTCGGTGTACGGGATGCCGGCCAGCAGATGCGCGATCATGTTGATCCGCGCCCGCCGCTTGTCCTCCGCGTCCACCACGCACCACGGCGCCTCCGGGATGTCGGTGTGGACGAACATCTCGTCCTTGGCCCGGGAGTACTCCTCCCACCGGTTGATCGACTCCACGTCCATCGGGGACAGCTTCCAGCGCCGCATCGGGTCCTTCAGCCGGGCGCGGAACCGCCGCTGCTGCTCGCGGCCGCTCACCGAGAACCAGTACTTGCGCAGCAGGATCCCGTCCTCGACGAGCAGGCGTTCGACGATCGGGCACTGGTGCAGGAAACGCGTGTACTCCTGCTTGGTGCAGAAGCCCATCACCCGCTCCACACCCGCGCGGTTGTACCAGCTGCGGTCGAACAGCACGATCTCGCCGGCCGCCGGGAGTTGCTCGACGTACCGCTGGAAGTACCAGTGGGTGCGCTGCCGTTCGGTCGGTGCCGGGAGCGCCACGATCCGCGCGACCCGCGGGTTCAGGAACTCCGTCACCCGTTTGATGGTGCCGCCCTTGCCGGCCGCGTCCCGGCCCTCGAAGAGGACCACGACCCGCGCGCCGGTCGAGCGCACCCATTCCTGCGCCTTCACCAGCTCCGCCTGCAGCCGGGCCAGTTCGGTCTCGTACAGCTGGCGGTCCAGGCGCTGGTGCCCGGTCTTCTTGGCCACGGAACCTCCTAGCGACGTGCGACAGGTCCGGTACCGGAGTACCAGCCGTGCCGAGCCGGCCGCGTCATCCGCGGCGGATGGGCGCAACCGGACGCCGGGTGAGACTCAGATCAACAGCCGTCGGGGTGTCGCGCGCAGTAGCGTGGCGGCGTGCCTTTGAAAGCTGAACTCACCAGCGCAGACCTGACCCAGATCCGGCAGTCCGCGCTCGGCGCGGCCGACCCGCTCGGCGTGGCGGCCGACCTGGCCGACGCCGCCGACACCGGACGGCTGGCCGACCCGGCGGACGCCGGGCTCGCCCTTACCCTGGCCGCCGAGATCGCCGAGAGCCGGGCGAAACTCGAGGCCGCCGCGACGTACGTCGAGCGGGCCCTCGAGGCGTACGGGAAGCGGGACGACGGCCAGGTGGCCGCGGCCCGGGCCCTGCGCGCGCGGATCCTGTTCCGCACCGGCCGCGAGGACGAGGCGCTGGCCGAGCTCGAGCCGTTGCGCCCGGCGCTCACCCAGTACCCGGACGCCGCGGCGTACATCAGTGCCGCCCTGGCCGTCGGCGGCCGCAACCGGATCGCCGAGCAGTGGCTGAGCGAAGCGGTCCAGTCGGTCCTGGCCGACCGCGGATCCGCCGCCGAACCGACCAACCCGGACGACGCCGGCCTGCTCTTCTTCCTGCTGCAGCAGCGGCACCGGGTCCGGCACGCGGTCGGCCTGCCGCACGACACGCACGACAACCTCGCGGAGCGGCTGGAGAGCAAGCTGACCACCGCCGGCCCCGCGGCGGCCACCGAGGCGCCCGACCTGGTGTTCTGGGCGCAGACCGAGTTCGATCAGCTGGGCGAGGTGTCCGCGCAGTACGGCGGGACCTTCGACGGGCACCGGGCCGGCCTGGAGCGCGAGCTGGTCCGGCTGACCGCCGCCGGCGGCACCGACCTGGCCCTGCTGCCGGGTGTGCTCGCCAACCTGAAGAAGGTCGGCGACCCGGCCGAGGCGAAGACCCGCGTCGCCTACGCCCGGCAGCTCAGCGCCAGCTCGGCGCGGATCAGCTGGCCGCCGGAGCGCAACGCGGCCTGCTGGTGCGGTTCCGGCAACAAGTACAAGAAGTGCTGCCTGCCGCGCTCCCGCGGCTGACCTTCGCGACACCGCACGCCGTCGCCCTGCACCGGGGCGACGGCGTGCGGTGCTTCGTGCGCTCATCCTCGCTGGATGAGGTGCCGGAGGCCGGTCCCGGCGATTCTCAGCGCGGCAGCTGCCGTGTGACCGAGGAGAATCCGATGACCTCCGAACCTGTGAAACCCACCGTCAACGCCGGGAAGTTGTGGGCCGGTGGCGGCGCCACCGCGGCGATCGCGGCCCTGATCGCGATCGCCGGGATCCTGCTCGGCCGCGGGATCTTCGACGTCGACGTGCTGGCACCGAAGGGCGAGGGCGCCTGGGGCGACGCGAGCACCGGCTGGTACGCCCTCGGCGCCGCCCTCGCCGCCCTGGTCGCGACGGGCGTGGCACACGTCCTGATCCTCACCACGCCGCGGCCGATGCGGTTCTTCGGCTGGGTGGTCGGCCTGGCCACGGTGGTCGGGATGCTCGCGCCGTTCGTCACCGACGCGGCCCGCGCCGAGCAGTTCTACACCGCCGGGCTGAACATGATCCTCGGCATCGCGATCGGCTCGCTGGTGGCCGGCACCGCGCGGACCGCGACCCGGCTGGTGCGCACCGGCGGGCAGCCGTCGCCGCGCCCCTACCCGCAGCAGTACCGGTAGGCCCGCGATGGCGACCATGACCGAGGAGACCCCGGTCTTCCACGTGCTCACCGTCCCGGAGGCCCTCGCGGCCGAGAACGTCGACCAGCAGCACGGCCTCAGCAGCGACGAGGCCGCCGCGCGCCGGGACCGGTACGGCCCGAACCGGTTCGCCGAGGCGAAGAAGGAACCCTGGTGGCGCTCCTTCGTCCGGCAGTACGCCGACCCGATGCAGATCGTGCTGCTCCTCGCCGGCCTGGGCAGCCTCTACCCGCTCAAGCAGTGGGGCACCGGCGTGCTGCTGATCGCGCTCACCCTGCTGAACGCGGCCCTGGGCCTGCACCAGGAGGGCAAGGCGGCGGCCGCGATCGACGCGCTGCAGAAGATGATGATCGTCAAGGCCCGGGTCCGCCGGGACGGCGCCCTGGCCGAGCTGCCCGCCGAGGAGCTCGTGCCCGGCGACGTGGTGCAGATCGAGGCCGGTGACGTGGTCCCGGCCGACGGGCGGCTGCTGCGGGCGGCCACCCTGGAGATCGGCGAGTCGGCGCTGACCGGGGAGAGCCTGCCGGTCGCCAAGAACGTCGAGCCGGTCGCGTCGGCACAGACCGACCTGGGTGACCGGTCGGACATGGCGTACATGAACACCAACGTCACCCGGGGATCAGGCGAGCTGCTGGTCACCGCGACCGGGATGGCCACCGAGGTGGGCCGGATCTCCGGGATGCTGCAGGCCGAGAAGGACGCGCAGACCCCGCTGACCCGGCAGCTCAGCACGCTCACCAACCAGATCCTGTTCATCGCCGGGTTCGCGCTGCTCGCCTCGGTGGTGATCAACCTGGCCCGGGGCAACGAGTTCACCGTGGTCTTCACTGCCGCGGTGGCGTTCGCCGTCTCGGCCATCCCGACCGGGCTGCCGGCCGTGGTCACCACGATCCTGTCGATGGGCACCCAGCTGCTGGCCCGGTCGAACGCGATCGTCAAGCGGCTGCGCTCCACCGAGACGCTCGGCTCCACCTCGGCGATCAACTCGGACAAGACCGGGACGCTGACCCTGAACCAGATGACCGCCGCCGAGATGGCCATCCCGGGGCGGCGCTACGTGGTCTCCGGTGGCGGTTATGCCATCGAGGGCACGATCAAGCGGGTGGCCGGGGATCCGGACGTGCCGCTGGAGGAGTACCTGCTGCCGATGATCCTCGCCTCGGACGCGGTGGTCACCGACGGCGCGCTGATCGGTGACCCGACCGAGGGTGCGCTCGTGGTGCTCGCCGAGAAGGGCGGGCTGGACGCGGTGGCCACCCGGGAGAAGTACCCGCGGGTGGCGGAGCTGCCGTTCGACTCGGCGTACAAGCTGATGGCGACATTCCACGAAATGTCGGGGAAAATTCGGTGTTTCGTCAAAGGTGCCCCGGACCAGGTTCTCGCCCGGTGCCGGGTCACCCCGGAGCAGCACGAACGGTACCTGGCCGAGAACGAGCGGATGGCCCGGCAGGGTCTGCGCGTGATGGCCACCGCCCGGTGCGATCTGGACGCCGTCGACGGCGACCTGCTCGACCTGCTGCACGACCTGGAGCCGCTCGCCCTGGTGGGCATCGTCGACCCGGCGCGGCCGCAGGCCAAGGACGCGATCGCGCAGGCGCACGCGGCCGGCATCGAGGTCCGCATGATCACCGGAGACCACGCGATCACCGCGGCGGCGATCGCCGGCAAGCTCGGCATCCGCGGCCGGGCGATCACCGGCGCCGAGTTCGCCGCGATGAGCGACGAGGAGGCGGACCGGGAGATCGGCGGGATCGGTGTGATCGCCCGGGTCACCCCGGAGCACAAGGTCCGCCTGATCGAGGTGCTCAAGCGCAAGGGCCACATCGTCGCGATGACCGGCGACGGGGTGAACGACGCCCCGGCGCTGAAGAAGGCGGACATCGGCATCGCGATGGGGATCACCGGCACCGAGGTGAGCAAGGAAGCCGCCGCGATGATCCTCACCGACGACGACTTCGCCACCATCGTGAAGGCCGTCGAGCTGGGCCGCGCGCTCTACGCCAACCTGAAGAAGTACATCTTCTTCCAGATGGGTGTGCTGGCCGGCATGATCGTCACGTTCCTCGGCGCCAGCATCGGCAACATCGCCGCCGGGGTGCCGTTCCAGCCGTTGCAGAGCCTGTGGCTGAACTTCACCACCCAGGTCTTCCAAGCGGTCGGCCTCGGCTACGGCAAGGCCGAGGCGGACATCATGGACCGCCCGCCACGCCGCTCCGACGAACCGCTGCTGACCCGCCGGGCGCTCGGCTGGCTCGGCCTGCTCGGCCTGCTGATGGGCGCGATCACGTTGCTGGTGATCTGGTGGGCGGACCGGGACAACAGCGTCGACCAGGCCCGCACCATGGGTCTGACCGCGTTCTCGATCGCCAACCTGGCGTTCTCGTTCACCGTGCGCAGCGAGATCCGCTCGGTCTTCAGCCTGGAGACGTTCGGTGACAAGCGCTTCGTGATCACCACCGGGATGTCGGCCGCGGCGATCGTGCTGGCCACCGAGTTCGGCCTGTTCCAGAAGATCCTGCACACCACCAGCCTGGACGTCGAGCACTGGCTGCTCTGCCTGCTGGCCGGCGGGTTCGTGGTGGTGCCCACTGAGATCCGCAAGGCGGTGCTGCGGCGCCGGGCGAGGAGCCCTCGATGATCGGATTGCGGCAGCTCGGGGACGTCGCGATCGGCGCGGTGTTCCGGGCCGGGGAGAAGAGCGCGGACACGGTCGCCGAGCTGCGGTCGCGGTGGGACCAGGAGAGCGTACGAACGGCCGGCGAGCTCTGGGCCTACTGGATCCTGCTGGCCGACCGGGGCGCGGCGGAACGCGAGCGCGGCCGGCGGGAGGCGCACCGGGTGGTGGACGCCGCGGTCGAGAAGATCGCGCACGCGCCGCTGCTCGACCGGGTGATCGACGTCCAGCTCGAACGGGTGCTGACCGTGCTGGAGACCGAGCCGGAACGGATCCGCGCACTGGTCCGTGGGCAGCGCGACAGCCTGGTCGGCGAGGCGGTCGGCCGGGTCCGCGCCGGTGCGGCCGCCGGTGACGAGGCCGTCGACCGGTTCACCCTGCGGATGTCGAGGCGCGGCGACACCCCGTGACCGGGTACGCCGGTCTGGTCAGCCGGGCCCTGGCGTACCTGCTCGACGCGCTCGTGGTCGCGCTGCTGGCCGGCTCCGGGGTGGCCGTCCTCGCGGTGGTCGCCCCGGTGGTCGGGGCCGGTGCCAGGGACCTGGCCGATCTGGTGCTCTCCGGCTACCTGGTCTTCCTGCCCGGTCTGCTCGTGGTCTACTGCACGCTGTTCTGGAGCCTGGCCGGGCGTACCCCCGGGATGGCGGTGCTCGGGGTGCGGGTGGTGCGCGCCGACGGGCGGCCGGTGCGCTGGCCCGGTGCGCTGGTCCGGGCGCTGCTGCTGGCGTTCTTCCCGATCGGGGCGCTGTGGCTGCTGGCCGACCGGCGCCGGCAGGCCGTGCACGACAAGATCGCGCGTACCGCGGTCATCCGGGTGGGGTGAGGCGCCCCGCCCACGCGCGCGGCGACCCTGACGACGTGCTGACGATGGGTGTCGAAGAGGAATTCCTGCTGCTGGGGCCGGACGGCGCGGTGGTGCCGGCGGCCCGGTCGGTGGTCCGCGACGCGCGGGGCGCCGACCAGATCAAGCCGGAGTACATGGCGTACCAGCTGGAGACCAGCACCCGGGTCTGCGAGGACCTGGACGAGCTGCGCCGGGACCTGGTCCGGCTGCGGCGGGTCGCCGCGGAGGCCGCCGGGCAGGCCGGTGCGTACCTGGTCGCCACCGGGTCGGCGCCGCTGGCCGGCGGCCCGAGGGAGGCACTTACCGACGAGGAGCGCTACCGGGAGCTGGCCCGGCGGTTCCCGGACGCCACCGCCGAGGGCGGGACCTGCGGCTGCCACGTGCACATCGGGGTGCCGGACCGGGAGCTGGCCGCCGCGGTGCTGACCCGGCTGCGGCCGTGGCTGCCGGTGCTGCTCGCGTTCACGGTCAACTCGCCGTTCGCGGCCGCCCACGACACCGGGTGGGCCAGTTCGCGCTATCCGGCACAGCTGCGCTGGCCGACCTTCCGGCCGCCAGGGGTCTGGGCCAGCGCGGAACGCTACGACCGCGCGGTGCAGGATCATGTCGATTCCGGTACGGCGATGGACCCGGCCGGCGTGTACTTCCTGGCCCGGCTCTCCCCGCGCTACCCGACGATCGAGGTGCGGGTCGCCGACACCTGCCTCGACGTTGCCGACAGCGTGCTGTTCGCCGCGGTGGTCCGCGCCCTGGTGGCGGGGTTGCAGGACGACATCCGGCGGCAGGAGAAGATCGTCCCCACGCCGGACGGGCGGATCGGCGCCGACCTGGAGACGGCCGCCCGGGGCCGGCTGCGGCAGGAGAGCCGGCTGCTGGCCAAGATCGACCCTTATCTCGGCGACGACCTCGCCGCGGTGCACGCCGGGTTCGCGCGGCTGCGGCGGGAGGGCACCGGGGCGGATCGGCAGCGCCGGTTATGGGCGCGGCACGGTGCCGGCACGGACTTCGTCCGGGAATTGGCGCAGGCCACCACACCGGTGGTGACGGCACGCTGAACGGGCCGGCCACCGTGGTGGCCGGCCCGGTCCCGCAGGCTGGTCAGGGGTTGAGGATCTTGGCCTTCTCCACCTCGAACTCGGTGGCGTCGAGCAGCCCCTGCGCCTTCAGCTCACCGAGCTGGCGCAGCTGGTCCAACTTCTTGGACGTGGGATCCGGCTCGGGCTCGGCCTCGGCCGGCTCGTCGACGTACTGGTCCTCCGGCTCCTGCCGTGCCCATCGGCCGGCCTGCCGGCGCGACACCCGGTTGGACACCGCGGTGGCCGTACCGGCGATCACCGCGGTTCGTGCGATCCCTCGGAGCAGACCCGGCATCGCCCGTCACCTCCCACTCGCGACAGCGTTGTCCTGCGACTCGGCCGCGTCCAGCGCGGCCAGCAGCCCCTGCACCGGGATCCGGCCGCCGGCGACCAGTTGGGCGCCGGACACCCGCAGCTGCCGGGCCAGCGGTGCGGCCCACAGGTTCTCGTAGACCAGCAGGACCGCGGCGGCGCCCGGCGCCAGGATCGCACCCGCTTCGCGCAGGTCGTCGCCGCCGAGCAACCCGGAGGCGGCACCGTGGAACGCGCCGAGTCCGCTGAGTTCCAGCTCCCGCCCGTCCAGGGCGACCACCGTGCCGTCCGGCGACTTGCGGACGAACAGCAGGTCCAGCACCCGGATCACCCGCCGGTCCACCAGGTCCAGCAGCATCGGCAGGGCCCGGCCGGTCAGCGTGCCCTGCGGGAACTCGACGCACAGGTAGTCGACCGGTCCCATCACGTCCAGCTCGTCGCGGGTCGGCGTGGCCATCAGGCGCTCACCGACTCGGCGCGACGGTCCGTGACGCTGGTCGCCTCGGCGTCCGGTTTGGTGGCCCGGGACCGGGTCACCGCCGACTCCAGGCCCCAGCCGATCAGGGCGCCACCGGCCGCGGCCAGCAGCGGCATGACGACGAAGTAGCCGTAGTCGAGCCGTACCGGCCGGCCCCGCAGCACGTCGTAGGCGACGGCGGCCCGCCGCCGTGCGATCTTTCTCCTGGTCATCGCTTCCCCTCAGCTCGTGGTGGTCAGCATGGGCCGATGGCGGCCCGGCGCGCCCGGAATGTGGGTCAGCGCCACGATGGTCCCCTTCGCGGCGGCGACCCGGCCGGCCAGGTCGTTCACCCAGCGGTGTTCCAGCAGTACGGCCAGCGCGTCGGTGTGGTCGTCGACGAGCCGGGCCACCTCGTCCAGGTCGGTCTCGGTGATCAGGCCGGTCGCCAGCCGGGCCCATCCGGTGTCCCGGGGCAACCCGGGCAGCTCGCAGATCTCCACCGTGCAGGAACCGCCCGCCGAGTCGGTGCGCACCACCAGGACGTCGACCACCCGCATGTCGCCGGCTCGGCTGAGCCGGTTCAGGGTGGCCAGCACGCCGTCGTTGAGTCGTTCCGCGGGAAAGGAAAGGATCATGAGTTCCAGCGGGCCCATTGCCATGCGGCCGAGCCTGCCCCGGGTGCCGTACCCCGGGCCTCATCCGTCCGGGGTGAAAGCGCCCTGGTCCGCTCCGCCGGCCGGCCGCGCCGTTCATCCCCGCCGGATGAAGCGTGGGCCGCCGCGCTCGGCGAACGTCGGCAAGGCCGACGGCCACCGGCCGTCCGGTCGGTAGGAGGATTCATGACCAGGTCCGCGAGCCCGTCACCCGCCGCCGACGACTTTCCGGTACGCGGTGACGACACCCCGCCAGCGCCGCCCGCCGTCGAGGAGGACGCGCCCGATGAACTGGCGCGGCTGCGTGCCGAGAACGCCGCTCTGCGCGCGCAGTTGCAGGAGCACCCGCCCGGTCCTCCCCGTCCTCCCCGTCCGGCCCGCGGCCGGGCCGTGCGGCGCGCGATCGCCGCCGTGCTCGCCGCGCTGGCGGCGTTCGCCCTGGTCACCAGCGTGGTCGGGCTGTGGGCGGCGCGCACCACGCTGAACACCGACCGCTGGGTGGCCACCGTCGCGCCGCTGCCGCAGGACCCGGCGGTCTCCGCGGCCGTCGCCCAGTACGCGACCACCCAGCTGTTCGAGGTGATCGACGTCGAACAGCGGCTGCGGACCGTGCTGCCGCAGCAGGCCGCGTTCGTCGCCGGTCCGCTGACCGGTCAGCTGCGCGAGCAGGTCCGCGAGGTGATGACGAACGTGCTGCGCAGCGACCGCTTCCAGCTGGTCTGGACGGAGCTGAACCGGCGGTTGCACCAGCGGCTGATGGCGGTGCTCAGCGGGACCAGCCAGGTGGTGACGGCCTACGACGACCGGATCCAGATCGACCTGCTGCCACTGATCAATCAGGCGCTGCGGGAGCTGAGCGCGCAGCTGCCGACGATGTTCGGTAAGGAGATCACCCTGCCCGACCTGAGCAGCGGGGCGATCCCGCCCGGCCTGCGCGAACGGGTGCAGGAGCAGCTCGGCGTGCCGCTGCCGGCGAACTTCGCGCAGTTCACCGTCTACGACGCCGGGAAGCTGAAGGCCGCTCAGGAGGCGGTCACCACCGCGAAGCGGGATCTGGCCCTGTTCACCGGCGCGGCGATCCTGCTGCTGATCGCGGCGTACGTCGTCTCGCCCGCCCGCCGGCGCACCACCGTCCAGTTCGGGATCTGGCTGGTGATCGCGGCCGTCACGGTCACCGCGGTGCTGCGCGCGGTCCGCCGGGAGTTGCTCGCCCAGGTGCCCGACGGAACCTACCGGTCCGGCGCCGACGCCGCGATGACCAGCATCTTCGGCCTGCTCCGGGACCGCGGCACGCAGCTCATCGTGCTCGGCGCGCTGCTGGCGCTGCTCGCCTACCTGGTCGGCCCCGGCCGGTTCCCGGTCTGGCTGCGCTCCCAGCTTGCCCGGGGCGGCCGGGCCACCGCCCGTGGCGTGCGCACCGGCTCGGGCGCGCTGGCCACGCACGCGCCCGGCTGGATCGCCGCGCACCTCGACCCGCTCCGGATCACCGGAGTGGTCGTCGCCGCGGTCCTCGCCCTGGTCCTGTCGTCCTGGACCGCCCTGCTGGTGATCGCCATCCTGCTGATCGTCTACGAGATCACCGTGACCCTGATCGCCC
This sequence comes from Actinoplanes palleronii, assembly GCF_016862315.1. Taxonomy (GTDB): domain Bacteria; phylum Actinomycetota; class Actinomycetes; order Mycobacteriales; family Micromonosporaceae; genus Actinoplanes; species Actinoplanes palleronii. The sequence goes on from NZ_BOMS01000112.1 coordinate 33,585, forward strand.
ATCGACACCCCGACAGCCGGTCCGAGCCGGAAGGCGGCTGGCTGCCAGGGGTGTCTCACGGCCGCTGAGACACCCCTGGCAACCAGCCGGGACCTCGCGCCTGACCGCTCACCGGAAGCCCCATCGGTCCGGGTTCGGGGCTGGTCTCCAGGGGTGTCTCAGCGCAGCTGAGGCACCCCTGAAACCCAGCTGGGGGATGGGGCTGGGTCAGGACTTGGTGGCGGCGCGGAAGGCGGCGTGGTCTCGTTCGCTCTGGTCGGCGTAGGACTCGGCGAACTCGGTCAGGGCGCTGTCGAAGCGGCCGCGCCGGCCCAGGTAGCCGGCGATCGCGATCCGGTCGCCGGCCCGGGCGTGCGCGCGGGCCAGGGTCCAGGCGCACAACTCGGCATACGTCCGCAGGCCGCGCGGGGTCAGCTCGTCGATGGCGACCGAGCCCTTCCAGTCGCGCAGCTGGCGCACGTAGAAGTCGCGGGTCCGGCCGTCCAGCTGGGGCACCCGCTGCCAGCCCAGGAAGATGTCGCCGGTGGCCTGCATCAGCCGTTGCCCGGCGACCACCCGGTGCCCCTCGCCGTCCGGGTCCGGCACCGGGTCCGGCCCGGCCAGCACGCTGACACCGGCCTCCTTCACCTGCAGCAGCAGCGGATCGGTGTCGTCCCGGGCGGTGAGCAGGATGATCCAGCAGCGGGTGCCGACGCTGCCGACGCCGACCACCTTGCGGGCCATGTCGACGAACCGGAACGCGTCGAACAGGTGCCGGCGGTCCTCGGCCAGCGTGGACCGGTACCCGGTGAGCATCGTCCGGATCCGGTCCTCCAGCGCGATCCGGTCCACTGCCGGCAGCAGGTCGGCGACCGGCACCACCAGCGGCGGATCGGCGACGATCCGGCGGCGGCCGTCGACCACCGTGGTCAGCTTGCGGTACGCCTGCAGGGTGGTCCGGGCGCGGGCCTTGTCGCCGACCCGGGTCACCCGCCGGCGCCGGCTCTTCGCCAGCCGCGTGACCAGGTCGTCCACGTCGGCCCGGGCGTACCAGACGTCGAGTTCACCCTCGCCCGCGAAACGGATCATCGCGGTCCGGTAGCGCTGGGCGGCGCCGGACAGGATCCCGGCGCGCACCCGGCGGCCGAAACCGTTCGCCCGGCCGGCCAGCGCCACGCTGGCCAGCAGGCGTTTCAGGTCCCACTCGAACGGGCCCGGGCAGGTCTCGTCGAAGTCGTTGAGGTCGAAGACGAGCCGTCGCTCGGGTGAGGCGAACAGCCCGAAGTTGAACAGGTGCGCGTCCCCGCAGAGCTGGGTGCGCAGCCCGGAGTCCGGCTGGCCGGCCAGATCGGCGGCCATCACGGCGGCCGCACCACGGTAGAACGCGAGCGGGGACGCCCGCATCCGCCGGTGCCGCAGCGCCAGCAGGTCGGGCAGCCGGTCGGCCTCCTGGTCGAAGACGATCTGGACCGGGTCGGCGCGGTCGGCCGGCGGCCGGAAGACGCCGTGCCCGTCGATCGGCAGCCGGTCGCGGGCCGCGCGGCCGGTCGCGGCCCGCTCCGCCACGTCCGCGCCGGCCCGCTCGCTCGTGGTCATGGGCGGTTGCCGCCGAACGCCTCGGTGAGCGAGTCACGCTCCGCCTCGGTCAGGTTGGTGGAGATCAGCCGCTGGCCCATGCCGTGGAACCGCTCGCCCAGCCGGTCCAGGTCGGCGTCGCCGGTGACCAGGAACAGCGCGGACGTTCCCGGGGTGATCTCGGCGCGGATCCGCTCCAGCTGGTCCGGCGTGATCGCGGTCCCCTCGGTGATCTTGGCGAGGGCGCCCAGCCCGGCGCCGACCACGGCGCCGGCCACCGGGATGAACAGCAGGCCGCCGATCACCACGCCCCAGAACGCGCCCCAGCCGGTGCCGCGCAGGGTGTGCGAGTGGGTGTGGTGCATCTCGGGCTGCTCGGCCCCCTCGGGCCAGGTCACCACCGCGTGGTCGACGATCTTCACCAGGCCGTCGGCGGCGGCGTACTTGACGGTGCCGTACGCCTGCTCGGCACCCTTGGGGTCGTCGTACTTCCATACCGTAAAAGCCGTCATCGGCCCATCGTCACCGGGCGGGCGCGGCCGGAACTTCATCCCCGGCGGGCGATTCGGCGGCGTCGTCCGGTTCCGCTGGTTCCGTCGTGACGGTGTCGGCGAGCAGCAGGTTCAGCCATCGGGTGCCCGGGTCGATGTCGACCAGCAGCCCCTTGGCGAGCAGGGTGAGCGGGATGGCCAGCAGCGCGCCGAGCGCGCCGAGCACCCAGGCCCAGAAGATCAGCGACAGGAACGAGACGGTCGCCGACAACCCCACCGCGTCCCCGACGATCTTCGGCTGGATCACCGACTGGATCACGAAGTTGATCGCGCAGTACAACACGATCACCGCGAGCATCAGGTCGGGTCCGCCCTGCAGCAGGCCGAGCAGCGCCGGCGGGATCACGCCGACCACGAAGCCGATGTTCGGGATGTAGTTGGTGATGAACGACAGCAGCCCCCAGAGCACCGGCAGCGGCACGTCCAGGGCCCACAGCAGCAGCGTGTCGAGGACCGCCACGATCAGCCCGAACGCCGTGCAGACCACCAGGTAGCGGCGGGTGCCGCCGGCGAACGACTGCAGCGCCGCGGCCACCTGCGGGCGCTCGCCGGCCAGCGAGCGCAGCCGGGCCGGGAAGTCCACCGCGTCCAGGGCCATGAACAGCAGCACGGCGAGCAGGAACAGGGTGTTCGACAGCAGCCCGGCCAGCCCGCCGAACAGCGACGTGACCAGGTGGGCCACCGATTCGCCGTCGACGCCGGCCACCGCGGCGTGCACCTGCCCGGTGCTGATCCCGAGGGTGCGCAGCCCGTCGGCCAGGTCGTCGCGCAGCGCCGCGAACTGTTCCTGGTAGGCCGGCATCAGGTCGATCAGGCGGGTGACCGAGGCGGCCAGCGCGCCGCCCAGCGCGACCAGGATCAGGTAGAGCACCAGGACGGTGAGTATCGCGGCCAGCCAGACCGGCACCCGGCGACGGCGCAGCCAGGCGGTCAGCGGACTGACCGTGACCACCAGCATCAGGCCCAGGAAGACCGGCCCGACCAGGTCGGCGACCCAGCGCAGCCCGGCCACCACGACCACCACACAGGCGAAGCCCAGCAGCACCAGCACGCCGCGGGGCAGCACCGGGGCCGCCGGCTCGGTCATCAGCGCTCTCCGGCGCCGGACGGGCTGCGGCTCAGGCAGACCATCTGCACGCCGGAGTGGTCCAGGCGGGTGAGCAGGCGCTCCAGGTCGTCGTCGGAGAGCCGGCCGCTGATCGTGCTCTGCCGGGGGAGGGTTCGGATCCGCAGGTCACCCAGCACCTTGCGGAGCAGGGGCCCCAGGAAGCCCCGTACCCGGATCTCGTAACGCTCCTGCATGACCGGCTCCCGTCGTACGAAAAAAGGTGTCCTTGACCTTCGCCCCGAGCGGTCCGGGCGGCATCGCCCGGCGGGGATGAATGCGGCCTCGCGCCCGGAAGTCGTCCGGGAAGTCATCCGTACGGAATGAGGATCGTGGCGGCGGTGCGTGGCTGACTTGTCGGGACGTAGCCGAGGCAACGAAAAGGAGCACGTCATGGCAACACTGGTCGCCATCGGATACCCCGACGAGACCACCGCGACAGCGGCGTCGCTGGAGGCCAACCGGCTGGCCAAGGATCTGATCATCCAGCCGGACGCGATCGCGGTGATCATCCGGGACCGGGAGGGCAAGTTCCACGTCACCACCAACCACCACGCGGTCGGCGGCGGCGCTACCTGGGGGATGTTCTGGGGTCTGCTGTTCGGGATGCTGTTCTTCATCCCGATCCTGGGCATGGCGGTCGGCGCCGGCCTGGGCGCGCTCACCGGCAAACTCGCCAAGGGCGCGATCAACAAGGAGTTCCAGGACCGGATCCGCAGCGAGCTCCAGCCGGGCACCTCGGCGCTGTTCCTGGTGGTCGAGGCGGTCACCCCGGACAAGGCGGTCGAGTCGCTGAGCAAGTTCGGCGGCACGGTGCTCAAGTCGTCGCTGCCCAAGGAGACCGAGGAGGAGCTGCAGGAGGCGCTGCACGGCGGAGACGCCAACCGATAACCTCGCGAGAAGAGTGCGGGCGCCGCCCGGCCGGCCGGGCGGCGCCTGGCGTGCGGCAGGGGAGTGGTGGTGCGCGGCTACGGACGGGACCTGATCGCCGGGATCGTGCTGACCACCCTGCTGGTGCCGCAGGGCATGGCGTACGCGGAACTCGCCGGCCTGCCCGCGATCACCGGCCTCTACACGTCGATCCTGTGCCTGCTGGCGTACGCGATCGTCGGCCCCTCCAAGGTCCTGGTCCTCGGCCCGGACTCGTCGCTGGGCCCGATGATCGCGGCGGTGATCCTGCCGATCGTGGCGTCCGGCGGTGACCCGGGCCGGGCGGTCGCGCTGGCCTCGATGCTGGCCCTGCTGGTCGGGGTGATGATGACGGTGGCGGCGGTGGCCAAGCTGGGTTTCGTGGCCGACCTGCTGTCGCATCCCACCCAGCTCGGCTACGTCAACGGCCTCGCCGTGACGATCCTGATCGGTCAGCTGCCCAAACTGTTCGGCTTCTCGGTGGACGGCGACGGCCTGTTCGCCGAGGCGGCCGGGTTCGTGCGCGGCGTGGCGAACGGCGAGACGGTGCCCGCCGCGCTGGCCGTCGGCGGGCTCGGCCTGCTGGTGATCCTGCTGCTGGGCCGGTTCGCGCCCCGGGTGCCGGGCATCCTGCTGGTGGTGGTCGGCGCGATCCTCGCGGTTCCGGCGTTCGGTCTGACCGAGCGGGGTGTGCAGGTGATCGGTGCGCTGCCGCGCGGGTTCCCGCCGTTCACGCTGCCGTCGGCGAGCTGGGCGGATCTCGGGCTGCTCGCGGTCGGCGCGCTGGGCATCACGCTGGTCTCGGTCACCGACACCATCTCCACCGCGTCGGCGTTCGCCGCCCGCACCGGTCAGGAGGTGCACGGCAACCGGGAGATGCTCGGCATCGGCGCCGCCAACCTGTCGGCCGCGTTCTTCCAGGGCTTCCCGGTCAGCACCAGCGGTTCCCGGACCGCGGTGGCGTTCCGGGCCGGCGCGCGCACCAAGCTGACCGGGCTGGTCGGCGCGGCCGCCATCACCCTGCTGCTGGTCCTGGCGCCCGGTCTGCTGCGCAACCTGCCGCAGCCGGTGCTGGCCGCCGTGGTGATCGCCGCGTCGCTGTCGCTGGCCGACGTGCCCGGGATGCGCCGGCTCTGGCGGCAGCGCCGGGTCGAGTTCGCCCTGGCCGCGGCGGCCTTCCTGGGGGTGGCGCTGCTCGGCGTGCTGCCCGGGATCGGTGTCGCGGTCGGCCTGTCGGTGCTCAACGTGTTCCGGCGCGCCTGGTGGCCGTACCGGACCGTGCTGGGGCGGCCCGACGGGATCAACGGGTACCACGACGTGCGGGACTTCCCGGGCGCCGCCGCGGTGCCCGGCATGACGATCTTCCGGTTCGACGCGCCGCTGATCTTCGCGAACGCCCGGACGTTCCGCGAGGAGGTGCGTGCGCTGGCCCGGGCCGAGCCGAAACCCCGGTGGATCGTGGTGGCCGCCGAACCGATCACCGACATCGACACCACCGCCGCGGACATGCTCGAGGAGCTGGACGAGGAGCTCAACGCGGCCGGGATCTCGCTGGTCTTCGCCGAGTTGAAGAGCCCGGTGCGGGAGAAGATCGACAGGTACAAGCTGACCCGGACGATCGACCCGGCGCACTTCTACCCGACCGTCGAGGACGCGGTTTCATCCCTTCGGGAGGACGTGCGCTGACCCGGGGGCTGCTCAGCCTGACGGTATGACGACGAATGCCGAGCAACGGCGCCTGCAAGACGCCGACACCGCCGCCGTGGACTGGCGGCACTGGGGGCCGTACCTCAGCGAACGGCAGTGGGGGACGGTCCGGGAGGACTACAGCCCTGGCGGGGACGCCTGGGATCACCTCAGTCACGAGCAGGCCCGGTCGACGGCGTACCGGTGGGGTGAGGACGGTATCGGCGGCTTCAGCGACGACCGTCAGCAGCTGTGCCTGGCGGTGGCGCTGTGGAACGGGCACGACCCGATCCTCAAGGAGCGCTTCTTCGGGCTGACCAACGCCGAGGGCAACCACGGCGAGGACGTCAAGGAGTACTACTTCTACGTCGACGGGACGCCGACGCACTCGTACATGCGGATGGTCTACAAGTATCCGCAGCGGGCCTTCCCGTACCAGGACCTGGTCGCGACGAACCGGGCGCGCGGGCGCGGCGACTTCGAGTACGAGCTGCTGGACACCGGGATCTTCGCCGAGGACCGGTACTTCGACGTGGTGATCGAGTACGCCAAGGCCGGGCCGGAGGAGATCCTCACCCGGGTCACCGTGCACAACCGGGGTCCCGAGCAGGCCGAGCTGCACGTGCTGCCGACCGTCTGGTTCCGGGCCACCGGCGACCGGGCGCACCTGCGCCACGTCGGTGGGGGCGTGGTGCAGGCCGGGCACGAGCGGCTCGGCGACCGCTGGTGGACCTGCCTCGGCGATCCGCCGGTGCTGTTCACCGACAACGCGGACGGGCGCAAGGACGCGGTCGGCCGGTTCCTGGTGCAGGGCGAGAAGGGCGCGGTCAACCCGGACGAGACCGGGACCAAGGCCGCTGCTCTGGTCACCGTGACGCTGTCCGCCGGCGGTTCTGCGATCGTACGGACCATGCTCGGTGACCAGCGGCGCACCGTGACCGAAGCGGAGTTCGACGAGGTCGTCGAGGCGCGCCGCGCCGAGGCGGACGAGTTCTACCGCGACCTGTTCGCGCCGGCGCTGAGCGAGCCGGAACGGCAGGTGGCCCGGCAGGCGCTGGCCGGCATGCTCTGGTCCAAGCAGTACTTCGGCTACGACGTGGAGCGCTGGCTGCGCGAACACGGCCGCGACCCGCTGGACGCGCCGGACATCCGCAACGGCGAATGGTTCCACCTGGACGCGCACGACATCATCTCGATGCCGGACACCTGGGAGTACCCGTGGTTCGCGGCCTGGGACCTGGCGTTCCAGGCGGTCGCGCTGAGCGCCGTCGACGTGGGTTTCGCCAAGGGCCAGCTGGACCTGCTGCTGAGCCGCCGCTACCTGCACCCGAACGGGCAGATCCCGGCCTACGAGTGGAACTTCGGCGACGTCAACCCGCCGGTGCACGCGTGGGCCGCCTACCTGGTCCACGAACTGGAGAAGGCGCGCACCGGGCACGGCGACCACGACTGGCTGGAACGGGTCTTCCACAAGCTGGCGAAGAACTTCACCTGGTGGGTGAACCGGAAAGACGTCGACGGGCGCAACGTCTTCCAGGGCGGCTTCCTGGGCCTGGACAACATCGGTGTCTTCGACCGCAGTGCGCCGCTGCCCACCGGCGGGCACCTGGACCAGGCCGACGGCACCGCGTGGATGGCGTTGTACTGCCAGAACATGCTGCAGATCGCGCTGGAGCTGTCCCGGCAGGATCCGGTCTACGTGGAGCAGGCGCAGACCTACTTCGAGCACTTCGCGTGGATCGCCACCGGCAGCGGGTCGATGTGGGACGAGGAGGACGGCTTCTACTACGACCTGCTGCGGCTGCCGGACGGCTCGTCGCAGCGGCTGCGGGTGCGCTCGATGGTGGGGCTGCTGCCGCTGGCGGCCGCGACCGTCTACGACCCGGAGCTGATCACCCGGCACCCGGGGGTGATCGCCGAGGAGCAGGGGTTCCTGGAACGGCACCCGGCGATCACGATGACCGACGCGCGGGGCCGGCTGCTGGCGCTCTTCGACGAGACGCGGTTGCGCCGGATCCTGGCCCGGATGCTGGACGAGGAGGAGTTCCTCAGCCCGTACGGGCTCCGCTCGCTCTCCCGGCACCACGCCGGCCAGCCGTTCGAGTTCGGCGTCGGCGAAACCACGTACGGGGTCTCCTACCAGCCCGCCGAGTCGGACAGCGGGATGTTCGGCGGCAACTCGAACTGGCGCGGCCCGGTCTGGTTCCCGGTCAACGCCCTGATGATCCGGGCACTGCTCAACCTGTACGTGGCCTACGGCGACGACTTCACCGTGGAGTGCCCGACCGGGTCCGGCGTACAGAAGAACCTGTTCGAGGTGGCGCGGGAGATCTCCGACCGGCTCACCCGGATCTTCCTGCCCGGCCCGGACGGGCACCGGCCCTGCCACGGCGGCCAGGACGTCTTCGCCGGCGAGCACTGGCGGGACCTGATCACGTTCGCCGAGTACTTCCACGGCGACAACGGCGCCGGCCTGGGCGCCTCGCACCAGACCGGCTGGACCGGCCTGGTCGCGGTCTTCCCCAATCTTTTCGCCGGGCTGGACGGCCCGGCGTTGCTGGAGCACGGTATGGCTGGACTGTTCCGCGCCGCGATGGGTCAGGAGGAGCAACTATGACACCGGTGATCTACGAGATCGACACCTGGCCGTGGCTGGCCGGCCTGGGCAAGGGCGTCACCCTGGCCGACGTGCCGGGGCACGTCTGGGACGAGGTGGCCGCGCCGGGCCTGGACGCGGTGTGGCTGATGGGAGTGTGGGAGCGCAGCCCCGCCGGGCTCGCGGTGGCCCGGTCCAACGACGGCCTGCAGCGCAGCTTCCACGAGGCGCTGCCCGACCTGACCGCCGAGGACGTGGTCGGCTCGCCGTACTGCGTGCGGCAGTATCGGGTCGACGACCGGCTGGGCGGCCCGGACGGGCTCGCGGTGGCCCGCTCCGAGCTGCGCAAACGTGGGCTGAGGCTGGTCCTGGACTACGTGCCGAACCACGTCGCGCCGGATCACCCGGCGCTGGCCGAGCACCCGGACTGGTTCATCCAGGGCACGCCGGACGGGTTCCACGTCGGCGGCCGGGTGATCGCGCAGGGGCGGGACCCGTACTTCCCGCCGTGGCCGGACGTGGCGCAGCTGAACGCGTTCTCGCCGGGGATGCGGGCGGCCACCCTGGAGATGATGTCCGGGATCGCCGATCAGTGCGACGGCATCCGCTGCGACATGGCGATGCTGCTGATCAACGAGATCTTCGCGCGCACCTGGGGTCACCTGGCCGGCCCGGCGCCGGCCGAGGAGTTCTGGCCGCGGGTGACCGGGGCCCTGCGGGAACGGCACCCCGGGCTGGTGCTGATCGCCGAGGCGTACTGGGACACCGAGTGGATGCTGCAGCAGCAGGGCTTCGACCACTGCTACGACAAGCGGCTCTACGACCGGCTGGTGCACGAGGACGCCGGCTCGGTGAGCAAGCACCTCTCCGCGGACCTGGCCTATCAGAACGGCCTGATCCGGTTCCTGGAGAACCACGACGAGCCGCGGGCCGCGGCCACCCTGCCCGGCGGGCGGGAACGGGCCGCCGCGGTCGCGATCGCCACCCTGCCCGGCGCGACGCTCTGGCACGACGGCGAGTTCGAGGGGCGGCGCGTCCACCTCCCGGTCTTCCTGGCCCGGTTCCCCGACGAACCGGTCGACGCGGGCCTGCGCGACTTCCACCGCACGCTGCTGCGCGTCGCGGCGTCCGTCCGGCGGGGGGAGTGGCGGCTGCTCGGCACCGAGGGCTGGCCGGACAACCAGACCCACCAGGATCTGCTGGCCTGGTCCTGGTCCGGGCACCTGGTGGTGATCAACCTGTCCGACCACCCGTCCCAGGGCCGGGTCGAGCTGGCTCGGCCGGACCTGGCCGGCCGGGCGTGGCGGCTCACCGACCTGCTGGACGGCCGGGTGTTCGAACGCAGCGGCAGCGACCTGGCCGAGAACGGGCTCTACGTCGACCTGCCGCCCTGGGGAACACATGTTCTCACCCTGGAGTGACCAGGTTGGTACCGAACGTCACGGACTATCCGATCCGGACGATGCGCGGGGGTGCTAGCGCCGGAAGTCTGAACGAGGAGATCGGACGGGGTCGGCCTCGGAGGTGACAAAGGTGTCCATCGAAGTGATCGTGGATCCACCCGGCACTGCTGGATGCGATGGGGACGGCTCCCTGCTCGCCTCGAAGTTCACGGTGCCGGCCGCTCCACCGTTCATGGTGGCCCGGCCGGCACTGCTCGACCGGCTGAGCGACGGGGTCCGCGGCCCGGTCACCCTGGTCACCGGTCTGGCCGGCAGCGGCAAGACCCAGCTGCTGGCCTCCTGGGTGCGTGCCCAGGTGGTCGACTGGCCGATCGCCTGGATCACCTGCGAGAGCGGTGACGAGCCGGCCGCGACGTTCTGGTCGTACGTGCTGGAGGGGTTGCGCCGTGCCGGGGTGCCGGTGCCGGTGCCGGCCGTGCCCGGCGCCGCGGCCGGCCGGGCGATCCTGGCCCGGCTCGCCGCGGCGATCGACCGGCAGCGCACCCCGGTGGTGCTGGTCCTGGACGGCGCGGCCCAGCTGCCCGGCCGGGACTGGGCGAGCGGCCTGGAGTTCCTGCTCGAGCAGTCCCGCGGGCTGCGCGTGGTGCTGGCCGGCCGGTGGGACCCGCCGCTCCCGCTCTACCGCTACCGGCTGGCCGGGCAGATGCGCGAGGTGCGCGCCGCGGACCTGGCGTTCACCGCCGACGAGACGGCCCGGCTGATGGAGTTGCACGGTGTGCCGCTGGCCGCCCCCGACCTGTCCGCGCTGCTGGAACACACCGAGGGCTGGGCGGCCGGCATCCGGCTCTGCGCCTGCGCGATGCAGGGCAGCGCCGACGTCACCCGGATGGTCACCACGATCTCCGGCGACGAGTCGACGATCGCCGAGTACTTCATCGGCGAGGTGCTGCGGACCCAGCCGCCCGACATCCGGCGCTTCCTGCTGGAGACCAGCCTGCTGGACCCGTTCTCCGCCGACCTCGCGGCAGCGGTCACCGGCCGGCCCGACGCGGCCCGGCTGCTCGCCGTGCTGACCCGGCGGAACGCGTTCATCCAGCCGCTCGGTGACGGCACCGACCTGTACCGGTACCACCGGCTCTTCGCCGAGCTGCTGCGCGCCCAGCTCGCCTGGGCCGAGCCGGACCGGGTGGCGGCGCTGCACCAGCGGGCCGCCGCCTGGCTGGCCCGCAACGGCCGGCTCGCCGACGCGGTCGGGCACGCGGTCATCGCGGCCGACTGGGGCACCGCCGCGTCCATGGTGATCGAGGACTTCGCGGTCGGCCGGCTGATCGTCGAAGGCAGTGCCGGACGGCTCGGCACCCTGCTCGCCGGGCTGCCCGACCACCTCGACCTGCCCGAGGTGGTGGTGGTGCGCGCGGCGCTGGCCTACGGCGACGGCCGGGTGGACGAGGCCCGGGAGCTGTTCAGCTACGCCGGCAACCTGCTCGCCATCCAGGGCAGCGACTGCGGCGAGGGGCTCACCCTCACCTGTTTCCTGATGCGGCTGCTGCTGCTGGCCGGCGGCCCCGAGCCGGAGCAGGTCGAGGAGCTGGCGCCGGTCGCCGATGCCTTCCTGTCCGTGGTCCCGGCCCGCAAGCTGGCCCGGCACCCCGAGCTGCGGGCGCTGCTGCTGGCCGCCGAGGGTGCGGCGCGCAGCGCGTGCGGCGACGTGGACACCGCCGTGCAGGTGCTGACCGAGGCCGCGGCGGTGGCGCCGGTCGGCTGCGAGTCGCTCAAGGTGGACTGCCTGCGGACGGTCGCGGCGCTGGAGGCGTACCGGGGGCGGCTGACCCGTGCGGACAGCGCGGCGCGGCAGGCGCTCGACCTGGCCGCGCAGTGCGGCCCGGACATCGGGCACTGGCCGGTGACCGCCGAGGTGGCGCTCGCCTGGGTGGCCCTGGAGCGGTACGACATCGAGTCCGCCGACCGTCACCTGCGCACCGCCCGGCTGGGCGACGACCCGCTCGCCGTCGCCGTGCACGCCGTGGTCAAGTCCCGCCGCCTGCAGGTGCGCGGCGAGCTGCGCGGCGCCCTGAACGCGCTCACCCCGATCCCCGGCGCGCCCCGCTGGCTGCGCCGGGAGATCGACCTGTCCCGGGCCCGGCTGCTGATCACCGCCGGTCAGGTGGACACCGCGGCCGAGGTGCTCGCCGGATACCCGGTGCCCCGCACCCCGGACGTGGCCGTCCTGGACGCCGCGATCTGGATGGCCCGCGGCGATCCGGCCCGGGCGCACGAGGTGGCCCGGACGGTCGCCGACGCGTCCGGCGTGTCCGCCCCGGTGTCCCTGGACGCCTGGCTGCTGCTGGCGATGCTGGCGGCGAGCGAGGACGACGCGCCCGGCGCCCGGGAGGCGCTGCGCCGGGCCTTGCGGGTGGCCGGGCCGGAGAACGTCCGGCGGCCGGTGCACCAGGTGTGGGGCGTGCTGCGGCGGGTGCTGCGCGACGACGAGAAACTGGCCGCGCTGGGCAGCGCCGGCCCGGCGCAGGCGGTCGCCGAGCCGGTGGTGGTCGAGACGCTGAGCAAGCGCGAGCTGGACGTGCTGCGCGGGATGGCCGAGATGCTGCCGACCGAGGAGATCGCCGCCTCGATGTTCGTCTCGGTCAACACGGTGAAGACCCACGTCCGCAGCATCCTGCGAAAACTGTCCGCCTCCCGCCGCAACGAGGCGGTCCGCCGGGCCCGCTCGCTCAAGCTGATCTAGATCCGACCCTGGTGGAGGGCCGGCCCTGATCGAGGGCCGGCCCTCGATCTAGGGGCGGTGGCGGCGGACCTCGCCGCCGTGTGCGGTCAGGGCGTAGATGACCAGGATGTCCATGCTGATCAGGATGGTGCACCAGACCGGCGAGGCGGCCAGGAACAGCAGGTGCAGCAGGGCACCGAGGAAGGTGATCAGCACGCCGAGGATCCGGCCCCAGAGCCGGCCGAGCAGCACGCCGGCCCCGGCGGTCAGCGAGAGCAGGCCGAACAGCAGGTGTGTCCAGCCCCAGACCTGGTAGTCCATCTCCAGCAACAGGCCGTCCGAGGTGACCAGGTAGAACCGCTCGTGATAGAGCGCCACGGCGCCCTCGATGCCCTGGAACAGGCCCAGGGTCAGCAGCATGATGCCGCCGAACACCACCAGGCCCACCCAGCCGGTGACCGGCGGGGCGGGTGACGTGGCGCCGGACGGTCGTTCGCTCGCGTAGCTGGTCGACATGCCACCAGGAAACGGCGGAACGGGCGGTGCCGCCTCGTGCGCCAGGGGTGAAAGCCCGGCGTGCGTTCTTCGATACTTGCGAATACCGATGGTTGCTGCTCGCGTACTTTCTGTGATTCGGTGTCCGGGTGACACATGCCGGTGCATCACTTTTTGTCAGCGATCTGCTCGGGGGCGGGGGAATTGCTGGGGAAAAGGGGGATTCATCTTCACTCTGCGTGATGGTCACTGTCGGGGGTTCAGGACGACGAGCAGGTACCACGGGGGTGTCCGTTCGCGCCGGATCGCCGCCGTGCCCACGCCTGCCAGGGGTAGGGGGCGACATGCGCGACCACATGGGCAACGGCCCGCCGGCGGCGACCGACCGGGCGGGCCGGCCGCGACTGCCGCAGGGAGTGATCTGGCGGGACCGGCTGACCCGGGCGCTGGACGCCGGAACGCGCCGGCCGGCGACGCTGATCTGCGCCGGGACCGGCTGGGGCAAGACCGCACTGGCCTCGGCCTGGGCCGGGGCCCGCGGGCACGCCGGCCCGATCGCCTGGCTCACCCTCGGGCCGGAGCACAACCGTCCGCACGTCTTCTGGTCGGATCTGCTGCTGGCCCTGCACACCGGCGGCGCGATCCGGGACGGCCACCGGCCCCCGGACCGTGGCCCGGCCCTCGCCGTGGACGCGCTGGCCTTCCTGCGCCGGCTCGGCTCCGGGCCGGGCGTCGCGCCGGGCCCGCTGATCGTGGTCCTCGACGACCTGCAGCAGGTCACCGACCCGCGGGTGCTGGACGCCCTGGCCGGACTGCTGCGCCGCCCGCCGGCCCGGCTGCACCTGGTCCTGATCACCCGGGCCGAGCCGGAGCTGCCGCTGCACCGGCTGCGCGCGGCCGGCGACCTGACCGAGATCCGGGACCATGACCTGGCGTTCCGCGTCGAGGAGGCCGCCGAGCTGGCCGCACAGACCGCGCGGCACCCGGACATGCCGGTCGACGAGCTGGCGGTCCTGGTCCGGGCCACCGAGGGCTGGGGCGCCGGCCTGCGCCTGGCACTGGACGCCCCGGCCGGCGTCGGCCCGGACGAGGCGGCCGCCGACTACCTGGTGCGCGAGGTGCTCGACGGGCTACCTCCGGACCTCCGCGAGTTCCTGCTGTACGTCAGCCTGCCCGACCGGATCTTCGGCGGCCTCGCCGAGGCGCTCACCGGCCGGCAGCACGGCCGGCAGCTGCTGGAACAGCTGGAACGGTCCCACCTGATGATCGAGGCGGTGGGCGCCGGCGGCTGGTTCCGGTTCCACCGGCAGTTCCGGGCGGCGCTGCGGCAGCGCCTCGCCGAGGAGCGCCCGGACGTGCCGCTCCGGCTGCACCTGCTGGCGGCGCAGTGGCACGCCCGGGCGGGCAGCCCGCTCGCCGCGCTCAGCCACGCCGCGGCGGCCGCCGACTGGGAGCTGGTCGGCCGGCTGGTGGTGGACCACGGGATGCCGCTGTTCGCGTCGGCGGACCGGGCCGAGTTGGTCGCGCTGCTCCGGCGCATCCCGGTGGACCGCCTGACCCGCAGCGCCCCCCTCGGGGTCTGCGCGGCGCTGCTGACCTACGCGCTCGGCGACGTGGCCGGCCTGGCGTCCCAGCTCGACCGGGTCCGGGCGCTGCTGCCCGAGCTGGGCGACGGCTACCGCGCGGTGATCGAGCTGGCGGTGCGGACGATCGAGGCCGGCATCGTGACCCGCTGGCAGGGCGACATGCCCCGGCTGGTCCAGGCCACCACCGAGATCCTCGCCGCGCTGGCCCGGCTGCGCTGGGACCAGGTGCCGGCCATGCCGCAGTACCGGGCGATCACGCTGCTCAACAAGGGCATCGGGCTGCTCTGGTCGGACCGGCTGGACCACGCCGACCGTTACCTGTGGGCGGCCGCCACCACGGCGCGGGCGTCCGGGGCGCCGCTGATCGAGGTCAGCGCGCTCGGCCACCTCGCGTGGCTCGGCATCGTGCGGGGTTCGCTGAGCGCGGCCGAGGAACACGTGAACGCGGCCCTGGACGTGGCCCGCCGGATCGAGGCCGACAGCCGGACCGCGGCCGCCGTGGCGTACCTGGCCCGGGCGGTGATCGAGGTGCAGCAGGGCGGTGACGTCGAGGCCGAGGCGACCCTGCGCCAGGCCCTGCACGCCTCCGGTGACCAGCCGGAGGCCGCGGTCACCCTGCTGTCCGGCGCGGTGCGGACCTACCTGCTGGCCGGCCGGGGAGAGCCGCACAGCGCGCAGGCCGTCCTCAGCCGGATGGCCGACGAGGCCGGGCCACGGCTCGACGCTCCGCTGCTGCGACGCGTCGTCGACCTGGCGCAGAGCGAGATCGACCTGATGCTGGACGACCCGGTGCCGGTGCTCACCCGCTACGCCCGGCGGCCCGACCTGTACCCGGGCGAGCAGGTGCGGCTGGCCCAGGCGTACCGGGCGGCCGGGCGGGCGGCCGAGGCGGACCAGGTGCTGGCCGTGGTGCGGACCGGCCCGGACCGGCTCAACGCGGTCTCCGCCTGGCTGCTGACCGCGCTGGCGGCCGACGCGCAGGGCCGGGGCGGCCAGGCCGGCGAGGCGCTGACCCGGGCACTCTCGGCAGCCGAACCGGAACGGATCCGGCGGCCGTTCCGGCACTTCGACGCGGACCGGGTGCTCGCGCTGGCCGAGCGGCAGCAGTGGCTGACCGAGCCGCGGGGCCCGTCCGGCGACAGTGTCCTCGCGGAGATCACCGGGGAGATCCCGGTGGTCGGCGCCGGGCAGTCGGCCGGGCCGCTCAGCGAGCGGGAGATCGACGTGCTGCAGTACCTGCCGACCGTGCTGACCGCGGCGGAGATCGCCGAGAACCTCGGGATCTCGGTCAACACGGTGAAGGCGCACATGCGATCGATCTATCGCAAGCTGGGCGCCGGACGCCGCCGGGAAGCCGTGGTCACGGCCCGTCAGCTGGGCCTGCTGTGAGCTCACCCCGGCCCGCGGTGATCATGCCGCCGATCACCGCGGACAGCAGCAGGCAGAAGGACAGCACGTAGAGCCAGCCGATGAAGGTGAACGCCAGCCCGATCGTGCCGTACTTGTCGGTGCTGGACTGCAGCGCCCGGGGCAGGTAGATCGCCCCGGCGCCGCGCACCGCGATCATCAGCAGGGCGAACACCACGCCGCCGGCCAGCAACGGCCCGCGCGGCGCCTGCCCGCCGAGGAGCAGCCACGGCAGCAGGATCGCCAGCGCGCAGTCCGCGATCAATGCGACCAGCACACCGGACGCCCGCGGGGCCGGCAGCAGCGAGGCCAGCCAGGCCAGCAGGCGGGCCGACAGCAGCAGCGCGACCAGGGCCACCACCGCGCCGACCTGCCGGCCGGTCGCCGCCACCCCGGTCGGTTTGCGGTGCACGCCCCACACCGCCTGGTAGGAGCGGACCAGCGCCCGGCTCAGCCCGGTCGCGGAGAGGATCACGATCAGGCACCCGACCACGCCGAACGCGCTGCTGCGGCTGCCGCTCAGCGCCGCCTGCAGCAGCCGCTCGCTGGCGTCCGGCAGCCGGAGCAGGTCGGTGAGCTCGGCGCGGTGGGCCGGCCCGAGCAGCGCCGCCAGCATGATCAGCAGCGGGAAGATCGAGGTGAAGGACTGCGCTGCGAGGGTCATCGCCCGATCGAAGATCTGCACCCGGACCAGTTCGCCGAGGCCGTGCAGCACCAGCGCGCCGAGCCGGCTGCCGAGCACCAGCGCCGCGCGCGGCCGCAGCCCGTGCGGCACCCGCTCCATCCAGGCCGGCTCCGGCATCGCGGTCACCCCCCGGGCTCACTGTCGCCGGTCCGCCGCCGGGCCGACCCATCCCGGGTGGGTGAAACCGCCGGGGGTACGACCGGAGCACCCGCCCCGCGTTCATCCCACCGGTGTGAGGCCGGCCCGCCCGGCGGGCGGCAGGCTGTCGACATGCGGGTCACGGCGCAACTGGGCACGGTGGCGCTGGGTGCGGTGGCGCTCGGGTTCACGGTGGCCGTGCTCCCCGGGATCAGTGCGGACAACGGCCTCGCGGTGCTGACGGCGGCGATCCTGGTCGGGTTGCTCGGCGCGGTGCTGCGGCCGGCGCTGGTGAAGCTGCTCGCGGCGACCGGCTGGGCCGGTGTCGTGGCCGGCTGGCTGGTCAGCCAGGCGTTGCTGGTCTACGCCGCGCTGGAGCTCACCCCCGGGGTGCACGTGGACGGGTTCGCCAGCGCGTTCAGCGCGGCCTGGCTGGGTGCGGCGGTGATGAGCGCGGGGCTCTGGGTGGTCACGGCGGGACAAGACGGTGTGGTCACCCAGCACCTGCTCCGGGTCAACCGGAGATTCCGGCGCAGCGTGCCCCGGACCACCACCCCCGGCGTGATGATCATCCAGGTCGACGGGTTGTCCGCGCCGCTGGCCCGGTGGGCGATCGAGGCCGGTAACCTGCCGACGCTGGGCCGCTGGCTCGGCGCGGGCAGTCACCTGCTGGCCGAGTGGCACGCCCAGCTGCCGGCCACCACACCGGCCAGTCAGGCCGGGCTGCTGCACGGCGCCAGCGACCGGGTCCCGGCGTTCCGCTGGTACGAGAAGACGTCCGGCCGGATGATCGTCACGAACCGGCCCCGGGACGCCGCGCTCGTCGAGTCCCGCTGCTCGGACGGGCACGGGCTGCTCGCCGACGGCGGGGTCAGCGTCAGCAACGTGTTCTCCGGCGACGCGCCCACCTCGCTGCTGACCATGAGCACCGCGCGCCGCGCCGCCGCCGGCCCGGCCCGGTACGTGAGCGCCTACCTGCTCGACCCGTTCGGGCTCACCCGCTCCCTGGTGCTGACCGTCGGCGAGATCGTCAAGGAGCTGCACCAGGCCCGCCGGCAGCGGCTGCGCCGGGTGCTGCCGCGGATGCGCCGCTCCTGGTCGTACGTGCTGTTGCGGGGTGCGACGAACGTGCTGCTGCGGCACCTGAACCTGGCCGTGCTCGCCGAGCAGATGATGCGCGGGGCGCCCGTGGTGTACTGCGACTTCGTCGACTACGACGAGATCGCCCACCACGCCGGGCCGGCCCGGCCGGAGGCCCTCGCGGCGCTGGAGGGCATCGACGCGGTGCTGGCCGTGCTGGCCGGGATCGCCGAGGCGGCGCCCCGGCCGTACCGGTTCGTGGTGCTCTCCGATCACGGGCAGAGCCAGGGCGCGACGTTCGCGCAGCGCTACGGGATCCGGCTGGAGGACCTGGTCGCCGGGCTGACCACGGCGGGGGCGGTCGTCGCCCCCGCGGAGGACGAGCAGGCCGGGCGGGCCCGGGCGCTGCGGGCCGGGCTCACCCGTACCGTGAAAAACGACGCGGACCCGGCGGCGGACCGGCCGCAGATCGTGGTCGCGGCCTCGGGGAATCTCGCCCTGATCTATTTCGCCCGGCGCGCCGGCCGGGTCAGCCTCGAGGAGATCGAGCAGGAACACCCGGCGTTGCTGCCCGGCCTGACCGGGCACCCCGGGATCGGCTGGGTGCTGGTCCGCTCGCGGCGCTGGGGCCCGATCGTTCTCGGACCGGCCGGCCGCCGGCGCCTCGCCGACGACCGGGTCGACGGGGTGGATCCGCTGCTCGGCTTCGGTTCGCACGCCGCCGCCGACCTGCGCCGGCACGACAGCCTCGCGCACACCGGCGACCTGGTGGTGAACAGCCTCTGGGATCCGGTCAGCGGGCAGGTCGCGGCGTTCGAGGACCTGATCGGCTGCCACGGCGGGATGGGCGGGGCACAGGACCGGCCGGTGCTGATCCACCCCCGCGACTGGGAGCCGCCGGGCGCGTTGAACTCCGCCGACGAGGTGCATCACTACCTGCGCGGATGCCTCGCGAAGCTCATCCCGCCGGGGTGAGCCCGCCGGCCCGGAACCCGGTGACGATGGCCGGCATCGACACCGGAAGGAGCCGTCCATGTGCCGCTGGCTGGCCTACTCGGGCACGCCGATCCGCCTGGAGGAGCTGCTCTACAAGCCGCAATATTCGCTCATCGACCAGAGCCTGCACTCCCGGCTCGGCGTGGAGACCACCAACGGCGACGGGTTCGGGGTGGGCTGGTACCCGGTCGACGGGCCGCCCGCCCCCGCGCTGTTCCGCGGGACCGGGCCGGCCTGGAACGACGCGAACCTGCGCGAGATCGCCGGGTCCATCTCGTCACCGCTGTTCCTGGCGCACATCCGGGCCAGCACCGGCACCGCGGTGCAGCAGACCAACTGCCACCCGTTCCGGCACGAGAACTGGTTGTGGGTGCACAACGGATCGATCCGTGAGTTCAGCACGCTCAAACGGGACCTGATGCTCGCCGTCGACCCGCGGCTCTACCCGTCGCTGGCCGGTTCCACCGACTCCGAGGTGATGTTCCACCTGGCGCTGACGTACGGCCTGCGGGACCGCCCGGTGGCCGCGGTGGAACGGATGGCCGGGCTGGTCGAGTCGGTGGGCCGCGCGCACGGGGTCGCCGATCCGCTGCAGATGACCGTGGCCACCACCGACGGTGACCGGATCTGGTGCTTCCGGTACTCCAGCGAGGGCCACAGCCGGTCGCTGTACTTCAGCACCGAGACCACCGCGCTGCAGGCGCTCTACCCGGAGAACCGGCAGCTCCGCGCGCTCTCCGAGGAGACCCGGCTGGTGGTCTCCGAGCCGCTGGGCGACCTGGAGGGCGCCTGGCAGCCGGTGCCGGAGTCGAGCTACGGCGTGATCCAGAAGGGCGCCGACGAGATGGGCCGGTTCACGCCGGCCGCGCCCTGAGTCATCCCCGCGGAAGGATGCCCCGCCCGGCGGACCCGGGCGAGGCTGCCCGCAGACCGAACGGAGGGCCCGATGAACCGGAGCCTCGGACTGCCCCAGGCGACCGCCCTGATCCTCGGCACCATCATCGGTGTCGGCATCTTCAACCTGCCGTATTCGCTGTCCGGGATCGGGCCGATCAGCATCGTCGCGATGGGGCTGACCACGCTCGGTGCGCTCGCGCTCGCCGTGATGTTCGCGGTGCTCTCCCGGCGGCTGCCCGCCGACGGCGGCCCGTACGCCTACGCCCGCGCCGCGTTCGGCAACACCGTCGGGTTCGTCAACGCCTGGTCGTACTGGATCACCGCGTGGGCCGGTAACGCGGCGATCGTCACCGGCTGGGTCTTCTACGTCGAGCACTTCGTCAACAAGGACTCGGTGACCGGCTGGTCCATCGTGATCGCCCTGATCGGCCTCTGGATCCCGGCGCTGATCAACCTGACCGGCGTGAAGAACATGGGCGCGGTCCAGCTCTGGACCACCGTCGTCAAGTTCATCCCGCTGCTGATCATGTCCACGGTCGGGCTGTTCTTCATCAGCACCGCGAACTACCGGCCGGCCAACGTCAGCGGCGACAACGACTGGCAGGCGATCGGCAGCGCGATGGCCATCTGCCTGTTCAGCTACCTCGGCGTGGAGTGCGCCGCGGTGGCCGCCGCCAAGGTCCGCGACCCGTCCCGCAACGTGCCCCGGGCGACCGTGCTCGGCACGATCGGCGCCGCGGTGGTGTACCTGCTCTCGATGATCGCGGTCTTCGGCATCGTGCCGACCACCACCCTCGCCGAGGACCAGGCGTCCTACTCGGTGGCGGCGAACACGATAGCCGGGGGCGGCACCTGGGCCGGCGACCTGACCGCCCTCGCGGTGATCGTGTCCGGGCTCGGCGCGCTCAACGGCTGGACCATGATCTGCGCGGAGATGCCGCTGGCCGCCGCGAAGGACGGGGTGTTCCCGGCGATCTTCGGCAAGCTGTCCGCCCGCGGTGTGCCGACCGCCGGGATCCTGTCGTCGACCGTGCTCGGCAGCCTGGCCATGACGGTCAGCTACATGGGCGCCAGCGGTGCCACGGTGTTCAACACCCTGGTGCTGATGACCGGGATCACCGCGGCCATTCCGTACGCGTTCTCCGCCCTGGCCCAGCTCAAGTGGCGCCGGCAGGACCGCCGGATGGGCAACCGCGCCCAGTTCGTCCGGGACTCCACGATCGCTCTGCTCAGCCTGATCTTCTCGATCCTGTTCGTCTGGTACTCGCGCAACACCGGCCACGACGACTGGTACGTCGTCTGGGGCCCGTTCCTGATGGCCGGCGCCGCGTTCCTGCTCGGCGTGCCGGTCTACCTCGCCACCCGCAACCGGATGACGGCGCCGCCGCCGGTCCCCACCTACGAGTGATCACCAGGGAGATCACCATGAGTTTCCACGTGGATTCCGAGACCGGCCGGCTGCGGCAGGTGATCCTGCACCGCCCCGGCGTCGAACTGAGCCGGCTCACCCCGGACAACGTCAAGGACCTGCTGTTCGACGACATCCTCTGGGCCCGCCGGGCCCGGGAGGAGCACGACGCGTTCGCCGAGGTGCTGCGCGAGCGCGGGATCGAGGTGCACTACTTCGCGAAGCTGCTCGCCGACGTGCTGGACATCCCGCACGCCCGCACCTGGGTGCTGGACCGGATCATCACCGACGACACGGTCGGTCCCACCCTGGTCGGGCCGCTGCGCCGGCTCGCCGAGCAGGCCGAGAGCGCCAAGCTCGCCGACTACCTGATCGGCGGGGTGCTCAAACAGGAGCTGGCCGGCTTCACCGTGAACAGCCTGCGCTGGGAGCTGATGGGCGCCGACGACTTCGTGCTCACCCCGCTGCCCAACCACCTGTTCCAGCGGGACAACTCGGCCTGGATCTACGGCGGGGTCAGCGTCAACCCGATGGCGATGCCGGCCCGGCACCGCGAGTCGGTGCACAGCTCGGCGATCTACCGGTTCCACCCGATGTTCACCCTCGCCGACTTCGACATGTGGTACGGCGCCGACGACCTGCCGCACCAGCCGGCCACCCTGGAGGGCGGCGACATCCACGTGCTCGGCAACGGCGCCGTGATGATCGGGCTGGGCGAGCGGTCCACCGCGATGGGCGTGGAGAACCTGGCCCGCAACCTGTTCCAGGCCGGCGCGGCGACCAAGGTGATCGCCATCGAGCTGCCGCACTCGCACGCCATGATGCACCTCGACACGGTGATGACCATGATCGCCCGGGACACCTTCGTGATGTACCCGTACCTGCAGGGCGCCCTGCGGTCCTGGACCGTGCTGCCCGCCGACGACCCGGACGGGCTGGAGGTGGTCGGCAACGACGACCTGTTCGCCACGATCGCCGAGACCCTGGGCATCGACAAGATCCAGGTGCTGGAGACCAACGAGGACGTCCGGGCCGCCCAGCGCGAGCAGTGGGACGACGGCAACAACTTCCTGGCGGTCGAGCCGGGCGTGATCGTCGGCTACGAGCGCAACGTCACCACCAACACGTTCCTGCGCCGGCACGGCATCGAGGTGATCACCATCGCCGGCGGCGAGCTGGGCCGCGGCCGTGGCGGGCCGCGCTGCATGACCTGCCCGATCGAACGCGACGCCTGATCCTTCGTCGAAAGGCCCGACCATGTCCGTGAACCTGCGCAACCGCAGCTTCCTCAAGGAACTCGACTTCACCCCGGACGAATGGCGTTTCCTGCTGCGGCTCGCCGCCCAGCTCAAGGCCGCCAAGTACACCGGTACCGAGGTGCCCCGGCTGACCGGGAAGAACATCGCGGTGATCTTCGAGAAGACCTCCACCCGGACCCGGTGCGCGTTCGAGGTGGCCGCACACGACCAGGGCGCGCACGTCACGTTCCTGGACCCGGCCAGCACCCAGCTCGGCCACAAGGAATCGATCGCGGACACCGCCAGGGTGCTCGGCCGCTTCTACGACGCCCTCGAGTACCGCGGCTTCGGCCAGGAGGGCGTGGAGACCCTGTCCCGCTACGCCGGCGTGCCGGTGTGGAACGGCCTCACCGACGAGTGGCACCCCACCCAGACCCTCTGCGACCTGCTCACCATGCGCGAGCACACGGTCAAGCACGACAACGAGATCACGTTCGCGTTCCTCGGCGACGCGCACAACAACGTGGGCAATTCGCTGCTGGTGGGCGGCGCGATGATGGGGATGGACGTGCGGATGGTCGCACCGCAGTCGCGGTGGAACCCGGACGAGGTGATCAAGGCGGCGCGGGCGATCGCGGAGACCACCGGCGCGCGGATCACCCACACCGAGGACGTCGGCGAGGGGGTGCGCGACGCGGACTTCCTCTACACCGACGTGTGGCTGTCGATGGGTGAGCCGAAGCAGGCGTGGGACGAGCGGATCGGGTTGCTCAAGCCGTACCAGATCAACAGGGGCGTGGTGCAGGCCACCGGGAACCCCGCGGTGAAGGTGATGCACTGCCTGCCGGCGTTCCACGACCGGCGGACCAAGGTCGGCGAGGAGATCTTCGAGCACACCGGCCTGGACGCGCTGGAGATCACCGACGACGTGTTCGAGTCGCCGTACTCGATCGTCTTCGACCAGGCCGAGAACCGGATGCACACCATCAAGGCGATCATGGTCGCCACGCTGGGGGCCTGACCGATGCGCATGGTCATCGCGATCGGGGGCAACGCGCTGCTGGAACGCGGTCAGCGGCCGGACGCCGCGGTGCAGCGCGCCAACGCGATCCGCGCGGTCGAGGCGCTGGCCCCGCTCGCCGGCGATCACGAGATCGTCATCACGCACGGCAACGGGCCGCAGGTCGGGATGCTCGCCCTGCAGTCGGCGGCCGACCCGGCGCTGCAGGTGCCGTACCCGTTCGACGTGCTCGGCGCGCAGACCCAGGGCATGATCGGCTACTGGCTGCTGCAGGCGTTGCAGAACGCGCTGCCCGGCCGGCAGGTCGCCGCGATCCTGGACCAGACCCTGGTCTCCGCGGCCGACCCGGCCTTCGGCAGCCCGGCCAAGTTCGTCGGGCCGGTCTACGACGAGCAGACCGGCAAACGGCTGGCCGCCGAGCGCGGCTGGACGGTCGCCGCCGACGGCCCGCAGTGGCGGCGGGTGGTGCCGTCGCCGCAGCCACAGCGGATCGTGGAGACCCGGATCATCCGGTCGCTGCTGTTCGAGGGCACGGTCGTGGTCTGCGCCGGCGGCGGCGGGATCCCGGTGGTCCGTGACCAGGACGGTCAGCTGCGCGGCGTCGAAGCCGTCGTCGACAAGGACCTGGCCACCGCGGTGCTCGCCGAGTCCCTCGACGCCGACGCGCTGCTGCTGCTCACCGACGTGCCGGCGGTCCAGCGCGGCTTCGGCGGCCCGCAGCCGTCGCCGATCGCCCGGGCCACCCCCGCCGAGCTGCGGCGGGAACGGTTCCCGTCCGGCTCGATGGGTCCCAAGGTGGAGGCGGTCTGCCGGTTCGTCGAGCTGACCGGCGGGGTGGCCGCGATCGGCGCGCTCGACGACGCGGCGGCGATCCTGTCCGGCAAGGCCGGGACGGTGGTGACGCCGAGCGGAGAGGGCCTTCCGCCCCGGTGAACGCCTCCGTCGCGTCGGCCCGGCCCGGATCACCTCCGGCCGGGCCGGCGTCATGCTGACCGTCGCGCACGTCTCCGACCTGCACCTCGGCGCGCACGATCCGGACACGGTGCGGTCCCTGATCGCCGACGTGACCGCCGCGCGGCCGGTGCTGACCGTGGTCACCGGCGACGTGACGATGCGCGCCCGGGTGCGCGAATTCCGCCAGGCCAGGACGGTGCTCGACCGGTTGCCGCAGCCGCTGCTGGTGGTTCTCGGCAACCATGACCTGCCGCTGATCAGCCCGCTGCGGGTGCTGTGGCCGTACGGTCGCTTCCGGACCTGGATCACCAGCGATCTGCAACCGGTCGTGCGGGTCCCGGGCCTGACCGCGGTGGGGCTGTCGTCGATGCCGCGCTGGCGGTGGAAGGACGGCCGGATCACCCGGCGCCAGGCGGCGCGGATCACCGGCACCTTCGGCGCCGCCGCGGAGCAGGACCTCCGGCTGGTCGCGCTGCACCATCCGCCGGGCAGTCTGGCCGGCCGGGGCCGGCTGCGGGAGGCGGTGCGCGAGGCAGGCGTCCACCTCCTGGTCGCCGGACACACCCACATCCCTGACGTACGACCGGAGCACGGCACCGTCGTGGTGGTCGCCGGCACCGCGACCAGCCATCGCACCCGCGGCACCGGCCAGTCGTGGAACCTGATCCGGATCAACTCCACCACGATCACCGTCTGCGAGCGGTATGCCACCGGCGCCGGCTGGAGCACCGGCCGAGTGATCAAAGTCAGCCGCTAGCGGTCCCCGGCTGGTCGTGAGGGGTGCCTCGGCAC
>NZ_BOMS01000113.1 GCF_016862315.1 Actinoplanes palleronii
GGCGGTCCGGACCCCGGCGGACGCACGACATCTTGATTTTGTTCCGGATCGGCCGATTCTTCGGAAGGAGGTCGCTCACACCTCGGGAACTCGGTGGGGCTTCGGCGGAATCTCGTCGTAAGCTTCGGGAAACAACTGAATACCTCATCCAGAGGGGCAGAGGGAACGGCCCTGTGAAGCCCCGGCAACCACCGCGTATGTCTCGATGACGAGGCCGCGCGCGGCAGGTGCTAATTCCGTCCCCGCTTGTGGCAGGTCGCCGCCGGGGAAAGATGAGAGGAAGGCCTCGATGACGTCTGCCGTCAGCGCACCCACTGTCAGCACCACTTCGCCTGCTCGCGGGCTGATCTGCCGCGCGTGTGGCGCGGAGTTCCCGCTGGCCGCCCAGCATGCCTGTTTCGAGTGTTTCGGCCCGCTCGAGGTGGCCTATGACCAGGCCGCGCTCGCGCGGGTGACCCGGGCCGACATCGAGGCGGGCCCGCAGAACATCTGGCGCTACGCGGCGCTGCTGCCGGCCGGGCAGAACCCGGACACCCGGGTGACCCTGGACCCGGGGATGACACCGCTGGTGAGCGCGCCGGCGCTGGCCGAGCGGCTCGGCATCAGCGCGCCGCTCTGGATCAAGGACGATTCGCAGAACCCGACGCACTCGTTCAAGGACCGGGTCGTGTCGGTGGCTCTGACCGCGGCCAAGGAGCTCGGCTTCAAGCGGTTCTCCTGCGCGTCGACCGGCAACCTGGCCAACTCGGTCGCCGCGCACGCGGCCCGTGCCGGGGTGCCCAGCATCGTGTTCATCCCGGCCGACCTGGAGCCGGGCAAGGTCATCACGACCGCGGTCTACGGCGGTGAGCTGGTCGCGATCGAGGGTTCCTACGACGACGTGAACCGGCTCTGCGGCGAGCTGGTGGAGACCGACGAGTTCGAGGACACCGCGTTCGTGAACGTGAACGTCCGGCCGTTCTACGCGGAGGGCTCGAAGACGCTGGGGTACGAGGTGGCCGAGCAGCTCGGCTGGCGGATCCCGGCGCAGGTGGTCATCCCGATGGCGTCGGGTGAGCTGCTCACCAAGGTGGACAAGGCGTTCAGCGAGCTGGTCGAAATCGGACTGGTCGAGGCTCCGGAGGGTGGCTGGGCGGTGTTCGGCGCGCAGTCGGCCGGGTGCAATCCGATCGCGGTGGCGTTGCACAACGAGACCGACGTGATCACCCCGGTGAAGCCGACCGGGATCGCCAAGTCGCTGAACATCGGCGACCCGGCCGCCGGGGCGTACGCGATCGAGGCGGTCCGCCGCACCGGTGGCTGGATGGATTACGCGAACGACGACGAGATCCGGGCCGGTATCCGGCTGCTCGCCGAGACGACCGGTGTCTTCGCCGAGACGGCCGGTGGCACCACCGTCGCGGTGCTGCAGAAGCTGGTCGCCAGCGGCAAGCTGGACCCGGCCAAGGAGACGGTCGTCTACAACACCGGCGAGGGTCTGAAGACTCTCGACGCGATCGCCGGCCAGGTCGGGCCGACCCACCGGATCAAGCCGTCTCTGCGCGGCGCGCGCGAAGCTGGCCTGCTGGGATAACTCAGGGTGACCGGCGAGGAGCCGGTTGTCGAATATTCCTTCCTCCGAGGACTTGCGCGCCGATCTCCGGATCGGCAGGATGCTTGTCGCGGGAGGACGCGACGCCGTACGAGGCCCCTCACCTGAGCTTGGCGACAATCTCCGAGGGTCCCAACGACCCAGCGCTGACCCAATGGCATTCGTGCCGGAGGCGCTGTGCGTCCGTCCTCCCGACCAAATCCTCTTTCAGGCCCCACGGCGAGAGCGCCTGCGCCGGGCCCGCCGCAGCCATGGGCGCAGCGGGACATCTTCCGGGTAGCCGCCGTCGGTCAGGCCCGCCTGGCGCTCGAACCAGTTGCGGCAGCCCCAGGACCCGGTCGCCGCGTAGGACCAGCCACAAGCGACCCAGTAGGCCGGCCAGAAGAGCGGGCCGAGCACCGCGTACTGCCCGGCGTGCCGGCTCTCGTGGGCGAGCAGGGCGGCCCGATCGTCGTGCAGCAGCCACTCGGCGGACCGCCGGGTGATGACCACTGAGCCGACCGTGAAGCAGGCCGCCGGCGGCATCGGCAGCCGCCAGCCCTCGGCGATCAGCACGCCGTCGCGGCCGCGCCGGATCCTCGTCCGGGTGACCAGGGCGAGCAGCAGTCCGGCGCCGGTGGTCCCGTTCGCGGCGGTCAGCACCGTCCGCGCGAGAGGCCAGCGCCGGGCGGCCATCAGATCCGCCGGCGCATCTGCAACTGGGTGAGCACCGGCACCGTCGGATGCGGCTGGCGCACGCCGGTGTCTTCAAAACCCAATTTTTCGTACGCCCGGACAGCCCGATCGTTGCCGGTCACCACCTCGAGCATCAGCTCGTGCCGACCGGCCGCGGTGGACCAGTCGGCGATCGTCTCGACCAGCCGGGCGAGCAGCTTGCCGCCCCGGCACGCGGGTGTCAGGTAGACCGAGAAGACCACGGTGACCTGCGGCTCCTCCGCGATGATGGTGCCGCCGGCGTGCCCGGTGAGCGGGCCGGACCCGGGGTCGGTGACGAACTGGGCGAGCTCCGGGCCGGTCGCCGATCGGGCGAGCCGGTCCCGATAGCCGTCGTGCGGGCGGGGG
>NZ_BOMS01000114.1 GCF_016862315.1 Actinoplanes palleronii
GGGGGAGCCGGTCCCGATAGCCGTCGTGCGGGCGGGCGGCCGCCTGGGCCAGCGTCTCCAGGAAGGCGAGCGGACTGTCCGCCAGCATCTCGAGCCGCAGGGCACGCATCCGTCCGGCGTCCTGCGGGGTGATCCGGCGCACCGTCGAACTCTCCATGCGTCCTCATTACCCGCCACGGCGGCCGGCGGCAACCTTGTTGCCGTAAACCCGTCGTGACCTGGCGTGGAAGATCATTAGCCGGTTTGCCGACCGGCCCGGAACGTTTCGCGGGAAGATGGGCTTTCTTGCACTCGGTACCCGAGAGTGCTAAACAAGTGATTGGCACTCGCGACCCGTGAGTGCCAGCAGGTCGGGGCGGTGGGGTTCCGGTCACGGCGCCGCCATCGGTGCCGCGACACGAAACCGGTCGTCGCGGGCTATCCGGCTCGGCCTGAGGACGTCACATCGCCAGGTGGTGACGTCCACAGACTTCCTCAGTGTGCGGGCGGGGCCGAGCAGGCCCGGCGCCGCGGATGTCCGGGAGGACAACGCCGTATGGCCAAGATCATTGCGTTCGACGAGGAAGCTCGTCGCGGCCTCGAGAGTGGCATGAACCAGCTCGCCGACGCGGTCAAGGTGACGCTCGGCCCGAAGGGTCGCAACGTCGTTCTCGAGAAGAAGTGGGGCGCTCCCACGATCACCAACGATGGTGTATCCATCGCCAAGGAGATCGAGCTCGAGGGCACCTTCGAGAAGATCGGCGCTGAGCTGGTCAAGGAGGTCGCCAAGAAGACCGACGACGTCGCCGGTGACGGCACGACGACGGCGACCGTGCTGGCCCAGGCGCTGGTCCGCGAGGGCCTGCGCAACGTGGCCGCCGGTGCGAACCCGCTCGGCCTGAAGCGTGGCATCGAGGCCGCCGTCGCCAGCGTCTCCGAGGCGCTGTCGCAGCTGGCCAAGGACGTGGAGACGAAGGAGCAGATCGCCTCCACCGCCTCCATCTCGGCCGGTGACACCACGGTCGGCGAGATCATCGCCGAGGCCATGGACAAGGTCGGCAAGGAAGGCGTCATCACCGTCGAGGAGAGCAACACCTTCGGGCTCGAGCTCGAGCTCACCGAGGGTATGCGCTTCGACAAGGGTTACGTCTCGGCGTACTTCATGACCGACGCGGAGCGTATGGAGGCCGTCTTCGACGACCCGTACATCCTCATCGCGAACAGCAAGATCTCCGCGGTCAAGGACCTGCTGCCGATCCTCGAGAAGGTCATGCAGTCGGGCAAGCCGCTGGTGATCATCGCCGAGGACGTCGAGGGCGAGGCCCTGGCCACCCTGGTCGTCAACAAGGTCCGTGGCACCTTCAAGTCCGTCGCCGTCAAGGCCCCGGGCTTCGGTGACCGCCGCAAGGCCATGCTGGAGGACATCGCGATCCTCACCGGTGGCGCTGTCATCAGCGAAGAGGTCGGCCTCAAGCTGGACGCCGCTGACATCTCGCTGCTCGGTTCGGCCCGCAAGATCGTCATCACCAAGGACGAGACCACGGTCGTCGACGGTGCTGGCAACAGCGAGCAGATCCAGGGCCGGGTCAACCAGATCCGCGCCGAGATCGAGCGCTCGGACTCCGACTACGACCGCGAGAAGCTGCAGGAGCGCCTGGCCAAGCTGGCCGGTGGCGTTGCAGTGATCAAGGTCGGCGCGGCCACCGAGGTCGAGCTCAAGGAGCGCAAGCACCGCATCGAGGACGCCGTTCGCAACGCGAAGGCGGCCGTCGAAGAGGGCATCGTCCCCGGTGGTGGCGTCGCGCTGGTGCAGGCCGGCAAGACCGCGTTCGACAAGCTGGACCTGGTCGGCGACGAGGCCACCGGTGCGAACATCGTTCGCGTCGCGCTCGACGCCCCGCTGCGTCAGATCGCCGTGAACGCCGGCCTCGAGGGCGGCGTCGTGGTGGAGAAGGTGCGCAACCTCGAAGCGGGTTGGGGCCTGAACGCCGCGACCGGCGAGTACGTCGACCTGCTGGCCGCGGGCATCATCGACCCGGCCAAGGTCACCCGCTCGGCGCTGCAGAACGCCGCGTCGATCGCCGCGCTGTTCCTCACCACCGAGGCCGTCGTGGCCGACAAGCCGGAGAAGAACCCGGCCCCGGCCGGCGCCCCCGGCGGCGGGGACATGGACTTCTGAGTCCGGTCTCCACCAGGGTGTAGAACTCAGCACGTAAGAACGGGCGGGTCGCTTCGGCGGCCCGCCCGTTCCGCGTTTCCCGGCGTGGGGGTCAGGTCATCCGGTGCCGACCCGGGCGGTGGCGGCCGCCGGTGGGGCCGCTGAAGACCGTCATCACGTACAGCATGCCGCCGCAGAGCAGCAGTGCGCCGCCGGTCGCGGCCAGGGGCACCAGGCTCAGGCCGGTCCTGGCCAGGTTGCCGGAGGTGACCGCGGAGGTCACCCGGATCGCCACGGTGGCCCGGGCCTGCCCGCCGTGGGCGTCCTTGATCGCGTACGGGAACGCGTCCGTGCCGGTGAACCCGTCGGTGGGGGTGTAGGTGATCGTGCCGTTCGTGTTCAGCGTGACCGAGCCGTGCTGCGGGCGGCCGAGCTTGACGATGTCCAGCTTGTCGTCGTACGGGTCGGTGTCGTTCGCGGTCGGTGTCACGGTCACCGACTCGCCGCCGATCACGGTGTACCGGTCGGAGACGGCCACCGGCGGCTGACCGGTCCCGGCCACGGTCACCGTGATGGTGCCCTGGGTCAGGTTGCCGTCCGCGTCCATCGCCTCGTACGTGAAGCTGTCGGTGCCGATGAAACCGGCCTCCGGGACGTAGGTGATCGTCCCGTTCGCGTTCAGCGTGGCGGTGCCGTGCGCCGGCGTGCCGAGCGAGGTCACCTTGATCTTGATGCCGTGCTGGTCGACGGTCGGCCCCGGCAGGCTCACCGCCTTGCCGGGCTTGGCGCGGATCGTCCGGTTCGGCGCGACAGGTGCCGGTCCGACCGTCACGGTCACGGTCGCGGTGACCTTGTGGCCGGCCGAGTCCACCGCGATGTACTCGAACGTGGCCACCCCGGAGAAGCCCGCCGGCGGGGTGTAGACGATCTTGCCGTTCTTGATCACCGCAGTGCCGTGGTCCGGCGTCGCGGCCAGGTCCAGGGTCAGCGATAGGTGAACACGGCCACGCCGGTGAACGCCGGATCCGGGGTGAACAGGACCTGGCCGCTGCTGAGCGCGGTGGTGCCGGCGCCGGCCTGCGGCGGGTCGACCGCGTCGAGCGTACGGGTGTCGCCGTTCGGGTCGGTGTCGTTGGCCAGCACGTCGATCGTGACCGGGGCGCCGGCGCCGGTGGTGACCGTGTCGTCGTGGCCGACCGGTCCGGCGTTCGCGGTGGTCACCATGTCGGTGGTGGTGTCGGTGCCGCCGTGCCCGTCGGCCAGCGTGTAGTCGAAGTAGTCCGCGCCGCGCCAGGCCGGGTCCGGGGTGTACGTGACGGTCCGGTCGGCGTTCACCGACACGCCGCCGTGCGCCGGCGCCTGGGCGATCGACACCGAGAAGTCGCTGTTCGGGTTCTCCGGGTCGTCGTCGTTGCCGAGCACCCCGAACGTGACCGGGGTGCCGCCGGCGGTGGTCGCCGCGTCGCTGCGGGCCCGCGGGTTCGCGTTCACCTCGAGCTGGGCGGTGGCGGTGTCGTTCGTCGTGTCGACGTCGTGGCCCGCGCCGGAGACGGTGAGGCTCGCGGTCGTGGTGGTGGCCGCGGTGCTGTCCGCGACGGCCGGGACGGTCACGCTGCCGCTGGTGTTCTTCGCCAGGTAGCCGAGCGTGCAGGTGACCTTGGAGGCGGCCAGGACGCAGCCGGCCGGCAGGGTGCCCGCGGTGACCCCGGCGGGCAGGGTGAGCTCGGCGACCGGCCGGGTCTCGATGCCCGGGCCGTTGTTGGTCACCGTCGCGGTGTACGACACGGAGTTCGGCGCCCCGGCCCGCTGCACCCGGCTCGGCGCGACGGTCAGGCCGGCGGCCCGGTCCACGTCCGGCCGCTGCACGGTCAGCGTGGAGGTGTCGCTGACCCCGGTGATCGTCATGAGGCTGGTGCTGCCCTGGAACGTCACGTTCGGCAGGTTCACCACCGTGGAGCCGGCCGTGGCGGTCGGCGCCACCACGACCTGGAACGTGACGTAGGTGCTCGCCTGGTACGCCAGCGTGCCCAGGTCGAACGTCACCTGGGTGGACCCGCCGTCGACCCGGCCGGTGTCGGCGACCGGCGAGCCGGCCACGGTCAGCGAGTTCGGGACGTACGTCGTACCGGTCGGGAACGCGTTGATCAGCTTGGACAGGCTCGCCGTGTCGGAGCCGTCGTTGCGCACCGCGACCCGGTACTCCACCACGTCGCCGGGCAGCAGGTCGCCGCTGGTGAGGTCGGTGGGCGTGGTCGTGGTGACCAGTTTCGGGGCGAACAGGTCGGTGGTGAACGTGACGACGCCCGGGTAGAACGTCTCGCCGCTGGTGGTCAGGGTCAGCTGCGCCGAGGTGACGTTCGGGTTCAGCTTGCCGGCCGCGTCGAACTGGTCGATGTCGACGCCCATCAGGTTCAGCCAGTTCGGGTCGCGGGACCCGGCCGCGTTGCCGCCCTCGCTGACCGTGCTGTTGAAGAAGTTGTTCGCCGGGTTCTGGTTGTCGTTCATCGCCACGTTGTCGAGCTTCAGGGTGTCGCCGACCTTGCCCAGGTCACCCTCGTAGACAACCGTGCCGATCTTGGCGCCGACCGGTGCGGTCTGCGGCGTCTGGAAACCGGAGACGTTGATGTTCACCGAGGTCGAGCTGCTGTTGACCACGCCGAAACCGTCGAAGACGCGCAGGCTGTGCATCGGCTCGGCGGAGTTCTGGTACGCGATCGCCAGCGCCCAGCCGGCGTACCGGTCCCGCCCGGTGCCGGACTGGATGTCGGCCACCCGGTACGTCCCGTCGCCGGCGCCCGCGACCAGCCGGGTGACGTCCTTGAAGCCCTGGAACGCCTTGACCGAGGCGGGCTTGTAGATGGTGTCCGCGGTCAGCGCCGTCCAGCCTCCGCCGGGCACGCTGAACCGGACCTTGTCGATGTCGACGCTGCTCGGGGCGACGTGGCCGTTGGTGCCCGCGCTCCAGTCGGCGCTCCAGTACAGCCCGGCGAACAGCACCGTGCTGCCGGACGGCATGGTGATCGTCGCCGCGCTGTCGTTGAACGTGCCCGCGTCGTTGTCGGCGTTGGTGTAGTCCATGTCGTACCCGTTGTTGTTCAGCACCTCGGTGCTGGCCGAGCCGACCTGGTTGTGCGCCGAGACGCAGGACGCCACGGCGGCCGGGCACTGCAGATTGGTGTTGCCCCGCAGCAGGATCGAGCCGTTCGCGTTCACCTCGAACCGGGACGTGAACGGGTCGGTGATCGCGGCGTTGGCCCGGTCGGGGAGGACGGTGAGACCGGTGACGATCGCCAGTGCCAGCACGACGATCAGGCAGGCAGCCCGGTAGGGGCGGTCGCGGAGAGCGGCTCGATACATCCTCGTCCTTACCGGCGACACGGGCCGGACCCCAGGCGGAGTCCGGTTCAGGTGTCGACGCTAGGTCCCGAGAATTGCGGAATAGGCGCAGGTCAGAGCGCTGGCTGGTGCCTCTCGGCGGTGGGGGCGGCCAGGTCGGTGAGATCGCGCAACGTGCGTACCGGTGACATCAGGTAGATCACCGGTGACAGCGCGGTCAGGGCGCCGAAGAGCAGCAGGGTGGTCTTGGCGCCGAGCGGTCCGGCCAGTGCGCCGGCCAGCGTGCCCAGGCCGTCCGTGGCGAGCAGCAGCCCGACCAGGCCGGGCGACGCGTGCAGCTCGCGGACCAGGTAGTAGGGGAAGAGCGCGAGCATGGCGCCGGTGACGAAGTTGGTCGCGGTGGCGTCCCACATGCACGGCCCGACGATCGGGTGGCGGACCACGTAGTGCCAGCCCTCACGGATCAGGTCGCGCATCGGCGGCCGCTGCTCGGCGGGCGGTTCGGCCCGGCGCTCGGGCAGGGTGCGCAGGACGGCGGCCGAGAACAGGTAGCTCACCACGTCGACCAGCAGGGTCGGCACCGCGCCGAGCAGCTGCACCGCCACGCCGCCCAGGGACGGCCCGCCGAGCTGGGTGGCGGCGTGCGTGCCGGAGGTGAGGCTGTTACGGGACTGCAGCTGGTCGGTCGGCACGATCTCCGGCAGGAACGTCTGGTTGCCGACGTCGAACAGCACGGTGGCGAAGCCGGTCACCAGCGCCACCACGATCATCTGCGTGATGGTCAGCATCCCGGCCCACCAGGCGAGCGGGATCGAGGCCACCGCGAGCGCCCGGACCAGGTCGGCGCCGACCTGGATGCCCCGCAGCGACAGCCTCAGCGGGGCGCGCGGAACAGGCGGTGGCGGCCCGGCCGGTGCCGGGTCGTCAGCGGCGGACGGCGGGCGCCGAGCAGGTAGAGCACCCCGCCCAGCAGCGTGAACAAGCCCGACGTGGCGAACAGCAGCGCCGGAACCGGCCCGTCCGGGACGCTCGTGGTGGGCAGTTCCGGCCAGATCCCCGGCGGGGCCGGCGACCTCGGCAGCGTGGGGCGGGGCGAGGCGGGCGCCTGGCGGCTGCGCGACGGCGACGCCGAGGGCGCGGACGTGGGCGACGCGGGCGGCGACGGGCTGGGCGAGGCCGGCGGCGCGACCACGGTCACCACGATGGTGCCGGTGGCCAGGTTGCCGTCCGCGTCGACGATCTCGTAGGTGAACCGGTCCTCGCCGGCGAAGCCCGGATCCGGGGTGTAGGTCACCGAGCCGTCCGGGTTGAGCCGCGCGGTGCCGTGCGCCGGCTGGCTGATCCGCCGCTGGGCGACCGGCCGGCCCTGATCGTCGACGGCCGGCAGCGGGATCCCGGCCGGCTGCCCGGTCGGGGTGGACGCCGACATGTCCGGCACCGCCGGCGGCGGCCCGACGGTGACCGTCACGGTCGTCGAGGTGCGGTGCCCGTCGGCGTCCTCGGCGGTGTACTCGAACCGCGCCTCTCCGGAGAACCCGTCCGGCGGCGTATAGGTGACCGTCTGCCCCATATCGGTCACGGCGGCTCGGCCGGCATCAGGCCCCGCCGCTCGGGCCGCCGTGGTGGCGGCGGGGGTGGTCACCGCGATCACCTGCAGGGAGCCGCTGTCGTCCAGGTCGTTGGTCAGGACACCGATAGTGATCGCTTTCCGGTACGCGGTGACCCGCGAGTCCGGGACCGCGAAGGGCGTGACGTCGGTGACCAGCACGGTCACCGTCGACTCGGCGGTGGCGCCCAGGGTGTCGGTCACCTCGTACCGGAAATCGACCTGACCGGTCCAGGCGGCCGGTGCCGCGTAACGGACCGTGCCGCCCGCCGTCGTGGCGCTGCCCCGCGCCGGAGCGCCCACCGAGGTGATCGTCAGCCCGCCGGGCACCGCGGTCGTGTCGTTGACCAGCACGTCCACGCTCACCTGCCGGCCGGCGCGGACCGCGGCGACGTCCGGCCGGGCGACCGGGGCGCCGCGGACCAGCACGGTGACCCGGGCCCGGGCGGTGTTCCCGATCGGGTCGCGGACGTCGTACCGGAACGTGTCGGCCCCGACCCAACCGGCGGCCGGGACGTACCGGAGGCGGCCGTCGGGCTGGAGCGACGCGGTGCCGTGCGCGGGCGTCTCGGACCAGCTCACGGTCAGGGCGCCGCCCTCCGGGTCGTAGTCGTTGGCGGTCGCCGCGATCGTCACCGGCACCCCGGCGCCGGTCTCCGCGGTGTCGTCGGTGGCGGTCGGCGCGGCGTCGACGGTGATGGTGACCGTCGCGGAGCTGGTGCCGCCCAGGTCGTCGGTCAGCTGGTAACCGAACGTGTCGGCGGTGGCCCCGGGCGCCGGGGTGTAACCGACGGTGAGCGGCCCGGTGACCGTGACCGTGCCGGTCCCGGCCGGTCCGGCGGCGAGCACGCTCAACGCCTGCCCGGTGTTCGGGTCGTGGTCGTTCGCGGTCACCGGCAGCGACGTCGGGCCCTGCGCGCGGACCCGGAACGTGTCGTCCTCGGCGACCGGCGGGGCGTTGCGCACCACCACGGTGACCGCCGCGGTGTCCGGCACGCCGTGCGCGTCGGCGATCGTGTAACCGAACGTGTCGGTGCCGGTGAAGCCGCCGGCCGGGGTGTAGCGGACGGTCGCGCCCGGCCCGGCGGTGACCGTGCCGTGCGCGGCCGCGGTCCAGCCGAGCAGGGTGAGCGGGTCGCCGTTCGGGTCGTCGTCGTTGCCGGTCACGTCGATGGTGACCGGGGTGCCGGTCGGCGTGGACGCGGTGTCCGGGCGGGCCTGCGGCGCCGCGTTGACCAGGGTGATCGTGACCGCGGCGCCGGACGTGCCGAGGTGCCCGTCGTCGATTGTGTAGTGCAGCGTGTCGGCGCCGGCGTACCCGGGATCGGGCTGGTAGCGGACCTGGCCGGCGACCACTGTCGCGGTGCCGTGCGCCGGGGTGGCGTCGATGGTGACGGTGAGCGGGTCGCCGTTCGGGTCGTCGTCGTTGACCAGCACGTCGATGGTGGCGGGCACCCCGGACGGCCGGGTGACCGCGTCCGGCGCGGCGACCGGCGGGGCGTTGTCGACCACGACGATGACCGTGCCGGTGTCGGTGCCGCCCTGTCCGTCGCCCAGGGTGACGACGAAGCTGTCCGTTCCGGACCAGCCGGGGTCCGGGGTGTAGGTGAGCGTGCCGTCCGGGTTGCGCACCACCGTGCCGTGCGCCGGGGTGAGCGCGCCGATCACCCGCAGGACGTTGCCGGGGTTCGGGTCGGTCGCGCCGATCCGTGGATCCACCGTGACCGCGATCAGGTAGGGCGTGGTCGCCGCGACGTCGACCGCGACCGGCGGCGCGTCGGCGACGGTGACCGTGATCGTCGCGGCGGCCAGCCCGCCGTGCTGATCGTCGATCCGATAACTGAACGTGACGACGCCGGAGAAGCCGGGAGCGCCCTGGTAGACGATGCCGGTCCCGAGGATCGACGCGGTCCCGTCGGTGGGCGCGACGAACGAGTCGATGATCAGGGTGTCGCCGTTGATGTCCTGGTCGTTGGCGAGCACCGGGATCGTGACGGCGCCGAGGTAGGCCACCGTGGCCTGGTCGTCGGCGGCGGTCGGCACCGCGTTGGCCACGTTCACGGTCAGCTGGGCGGTGGCGGAGGCCGCGCCGTCACTGACCGTGTAGGTGAACGTGGCGACGCCGACGAAGCTGTTCACCGGGGTGAACGTGATCGTGGCGCCGGTGAACGTCACGGTCCCGGCGGCGGGGTTCTGCGGGACCACCGCGGTGACGGTGAGCGGGTCGCCGTTCGGGTCGGTGTCGTTCGCGGTCACCGGCACGGTCACCGAGCCGCCGGTGTCGACGGCCCCGGCGTCGTCGGCGGCGACCGGTGGAGCGTTCGGGGTCCGTACGGTCACCACCGCGGTGGCGCTCCCGCCGGACGCGTCGGTGATCGCATACGTGAACGGGTCGTCACCGGCCCACCCCGCCGCCGGGGTGTAGGCGATCGTGCCGTCGGCCAGCACGATCGCCGAGCCGTGCGCCGGTGGCGTGGTGATCGTGACGGTGAGCGCGGTGGTCGGCCCGTCCGGGTCGTCGTCGTTGGCCAGCACCGCGATCACCCCCGGGGCGGCGGCCGGGTCGGCGGTGGCGCGCGGGGCCAGGTTCACCACGACGTCCGCGCTCGCCGTGTTGTCGGCCGGGTTCGCCTCGGTGCTCGTGCCGTACACGAGCAAAGACGCTGACGGCCGGGCCGCGGCCGCCGCCTGGACCGTCGCCGGGATCGCGGCCGTGGCCCGGGAGCCCGCCACCAGCGGACCGAGCGCGCAGGTGACCACCGCGCCGAAGCCGGTGCACCCGGGCGGCAGCGTCCCGGCGGTGACACCGGCCGGCAGGGTCAGCTCGGCCTGCGCGTCGGGTTCGGCGCCGGCGCCGTTGTCGGTGACCGTGATCAGGTAGGTGACCGGCGCCGGCAGCGCGGCCCGCTGCACCACGCCCGGTGACACGGTCAGCGCCGCGGTCAGGTCGGCCTGGGACGGGGCCACCACGCTGGCCACCGCGCCGGCCAGCCCGGAGACGCCGACCCCGGCGGTGTGCCCGGTGTAGCTGAGGTTCGCCAGGCTGGTGACCGCGTAACCGGCCGGAATGCCCGCGTCCAGCCGGACCTGGAAGATCACGTAGGTGATGCCCTGGTACGGGATGTCACCCAGCGTGAAGGTGGTGGCGTCGGCGACCGGCACCCCCTGGATCCGGGCCGAACCCGGGACGAAGGTGGTGAACGTCGGGACCGGCGCGGTGAGCACGGTTCCGTCCGCGACGTCGTTGCCGTCGTTGCGCACCTCGATCCGGTACTCCAGGATGTCGCCGGGCAGCAGGTCGCCGTGGTTCAGGTCGGTGCCGGTGATCGTGGTGACCAGCTTCGGGGCGTACAGGTCGATGGCGAAGCTGACCACGCCCGGGTAGTAGGTGTCGCTGGTGGTGCTCAGCGTGAGCGTGGCCGAGGTGACCGCGTGGCCCAGCTTGCCGGTCGCGTCGAACTGGTCGATGTCGACGCCGAGCAGGTTGACGAACCCCGGGTCACGGCCACCGACCGGCAGGCCGCCGCTGCTCACCGTGCTGTTGAAGAAGTTGTCGACCGGGTTCGCGTCGTCCGACATGAGCTGGCCGTCGATCCGCAGCACGTCACCCTTCTTGCCCAGGTCACCCTCGTAGGCCACGGTGCCCACCTCGGCGCGCACGGTGCCCGAGTGCGGGGTCTCGAAGCCGCTCACCGGGATGTCCAGATTGCCGGAACCGCTGCTCACGGTGCCCAGCCCGTCGTAGACCCGCAGGGCGCGCAGCACCTCGGCCGGGTTCCGGTACGCGACCGCGAGCGCCCAGCCGGCGAACCGGTCCACGCCGGTGCCGGTCTGGATGTCGGCCACCCCGTACACCCCGCTGCCGGCGCCGGCGACCAGGGCGGTGACGTCGGCGAAGCCCTGGTACGGGGCGCCCGTGCCGTACACCGTGGTGGCGGTGACCGGCAGCCACCCGGCGCCGGCCGGGGTGCGCAGGCCAACCCGGTTCTTGTTGGCGGCCGACGGCGCGGCCGTCCCGCCGCTGCCCGCCGTGGTGTTGGCGCTCCAGTACAGGCCGGCGAAGAGCACCGTGCTGCCCGGCGGCAGCGACACCGTCGCGGTGCTGTCGTTCACGGTGGCCGGGTCGTGGTCGGCGTCCGCGGCGACCATGGTGAAGTCGTTGTCGTCGAGTTTGGCGCCGAGACCGTCCCGGCCGGCCGGGCAGCCGGTCGCCGCCGGCGAGCAGATCAGGTTCGCGTTGCCGCGCAGCAGGATCGAGCCGTTGGTGTTCGCCTCGAAGCGCAGCCCGAAACCGGCGACGGCGGCGTCAGCGTTCTGGGCGACGAAGGCGGTGGCCGCCAGGACGACCGCCCAGACCAGCAGGACCGCGGCCCCGGTGCGGTGCATACTGCGACGCTAATCGCTGGGAGTGACGGGTGTGTGCCGGACCACATTCCTCCGCCGGGGTGACACCGGCACGGGCTAACGTGGGACGGGTGCGTGATCCCTCCGTCTCCCGCTACACCGCCGGCCGCCTCTCCCCGATCCGCCGGACCTCCGATCTCCGGCGCCTGCGCGACGAAGAATTCGACGTCCTGGTGATCGGCGGTGGGGTCACCGGTGCGGGCGCGGCCGTCGACGCCGCCTCCCGCGGGCTGAAGGTGGCCCTGGTCGAGGCGCGTGACTTCGCCGCCGGCACGTCCAGCCGGTCCAGCAAACTGATCCACGGCGGCCTGCGCTACCTGGAACAGCTCGAGCTGCACCTGGTGCACGAGGCGCTCACCGAGCGCGGCCTGCTGGCCACCCGGCTCGCGCCGCACCTGGTCCGGCCGGTGCCGATCATGGTGCCGCTGCCGGCCGCCAACCCGGCGAAGCGGGTCTGGCAGCGGGGGTATTACGGGCTCGGCGTCGCGGCGTACGACGTGTTCGCCGGCGTCTTCGGCGGCGGCCGGGGCATGCCGCTGCACCGGCACCTGAGCCGCAACGGCGCCCGGCACCTCTTCCCCAGCCTGCAAGCCGACAAGATCTCCGGTGCGATCCGGTACTACGACGGGCAGGTGGACGACGCCCGCCTGGTGGTCAACCTGGCCCGGACGGCGGCCGCGCAGGGCGCCGCGGTGGTCACCAGCGCCCGGGTCACCGGGTTCGTGCGCGAGGCGCGCCAGGTGGTCGGCGTGCGGGTCAAGGACCTGGAGGCGCCCGGCTCGGCGGAGTTCGAGGTGCGCGCCAAGACCGTGGTCGCCGCGACCGGCGTGTGGAGCGACGACATGTCGGCCATGCTCCGCGACGTCGGTCTCCGCCCCGGCCTGCGGGTCCGCGCCTCCAAGGGGGTGCACCTGGTGGTGCCCCGCTCGGCGATCACCGGCGAGGCCGGGCTGATCCTGCGGACCGCGACGTCGGTGCTCTTCGTGCTGCCCTGGGGCGGTCACTGGATCATCGGCACCACCGACACCGACTGGCAGCTCGACCGGTCCCACCCGGCCGCGTCCGCGCGCGACATCCGCTACCTGCTCGACCAGGTCAACGAGGTGCTGGACCGGCCGCTCACCACCGACGACATCGAGGGTGTCTACGCCGGGCTGCGCCCGCTGCTCTCCGGCGAGGCCGACTCCACCTCGAAACTGTCCCGGGAGCACGCGGTCGTCGAGCCGATGCTCGGGCTGCTGCTGGTGGCCGGCGGGAAGTACACGACGTACCGGGTGATGGCGGCCGACGTGATCGACCGTGCGGTGCGCCGGCTCGGTGGCCCGGCCCTCGAGTCCCGTACCGACCAGCTGCCGCTGCTCGGCGCGGACGGGTACGCCGCCGCGTGGCGCGACCGGCAGGACATGGCCCGGCGGCACGGCGTCACCACCGGCGTGGTCGAGCACCTGCTGGAGCGGTACGGCACGCTCACCGTGCACCTGCTCGCCATGATGGCCGCCGACCCCGAGCTGGCCGTCCCGCTCGACGGCGCGCCGGAATACCTGGCGGCCGAGGTGGCGTACGCGGCACTGGCCGAGGGGGCCCTGCACCTGGACGACGTGCTGACCCGGCGTACCCGGATCTCGATCGAGACCGCGCACCGCGGCGCCGAGACGGCCGAGCACGCCGCCCGGGTGATGGGCGCGGTGCTCGGCTGGGACGAGACCGTCCGCCGCCGCGAGGTCGAGCACTACCAGGCCCGGGTCACCGCGGAACGCGAGTCGCAGACCATGCCGGACGACCTGGCCGCGGACGCCGCCCGGGTGGGCGCTCCGGACGTCCGCGGGCTGACCGCCGACCGGCGTGCCGTCCTGCTCGAAGCCGACCTTTGATCCTCGTCGACGAACCTCGCTGGCCGGGTCGTGGCCACCTCTGGTCACACCTGGTCAGCGACGTCTCCTTCGCGGAGCTGCACGCCTTCGCGGAGATGCTCGGCGCACCGCCGCGCGCGTTCGACCGGGACCACTACGACATCCCGGCGGCACGGTTCCGCAGCGCCCTCTGGCTGGGCGCGACGCTGGTCTCCTCCCGCGAGGTCACCGTGCGCCTCCGGGCCGCCGGCCTCCGGCGCCCCAAACACCTTTCAACCCCATTTAGTACGAATACCGCGCCCCGTCCGTAGGCTACGAGCCACGTCCCGCCCGTGAGGCGGGCGCGAGGCCGCGCCCACGCCGGGCCGCCGCGCGCGTCCCGGTTGCCGGCTGGTCCTCAGGGGTGCCTCCGGCGGGTTTTCACACCCCTGAGCGCCAGCCGCGCCGCGGCGGTCAGGCCAGCAGCTCGAGCTCGGCGGTCAGGTTGGCCTGGGCCCGGGCCTCCCACGCCTCCCGGATCGGCTCCAGGCGGTAGATCGACGGGAGCTTCAGCAGCTCGTGCAGGACCCGGGAGCGACCGGCCCGGAAGTCGCCGTCCGGCACGTGGGCGTACTCGCGGCGGATCGCGGCGGTGTAGGCCGCGTACCGCTCGTCGTCGGCGGCCAGGATGGCCAGGTCGGCGTCGCAGAGCAGTTCGCCGTCCGGGTCGCCGTCCTCGGTGGCGTGGCCGGCGGTCAGCCCGACCAGGCGGGCCACGTCGGCCGCCACCTCGTCCGGTGCGCCGAGCGTGACCAGCAGGCCCTCGGCGAACTCGGCGCTGTCCCGCTCGTTCGCGTCGCCCAGCGCCTTCGGATCGTAGACCGCGTCGTGCAGCCAGGCGGCCAGCCGGACCCGGTCCGGGTGCGGCGCCAGCTCGGCGAACCGGTCCACCACGTCCAGCACCGCGGCCAGGTGGGACACGTCGTGATAGTGGCGTTGCGGCTCGGTCCAGCGGGTCAGCAGGTAGTTTGCGGCGGAGTCGAGATCGGCGTCAGCGGCGGTGGCGCCGGCGCCCCGGGCGGCCGTGCGGAACCGGTCGGGCAAAGATGTCACGATGGCCATCCTGGCACGGAGGTAACACGGATGATCAGCGGCGCGAGGGATCGGATCGGCGCGGCCGCGACACGGGCCCGGGCCGGGCTGATGCTCGCCGTGCAGGCCGGGCTCGCCGCCGGGCTGGCCTGGTACGTGGCACACGACCTGATCGGCCGCCCGGTGCCGTTCTTCGCGCCGGTCGCCGCCGTGATCACTCTGGGGTCCTCGGTCGGCCAGCGGATGCGCCGGACCGCCGAGCTGGTCCTCGGCGTCGCGGTCGGGATCGGACTCGGCGACGGGCTGGTGATCCTGCTCGGCACCGGGCCGTGGCAGATCGGCGTGATGGTGCTGTTCGCCGTGCTGGTCGCGACGACGGTCGGCGGCGGCGCACCGCTGATCGTGCAGTCCGCCTCGTCGGCCGTGCTGGTCGCCACGCTCACCACCAGCACCGGGCAGCCGTGGACCAGGTTCTTCGACGCGCTGGTCGGTGGCGGGATCGGCCTGGCGGTGATGACCGTGCTGCTGCCGATCAACCCGCTCAGTGTGGTGCGCCGGGCCGCGGATCCGGCGCTGCGCGCCTTCACCGCCGGCCTGCACGAGGCCGCGCTCGGGCTCTCCGACGGCGATCCGGACGTGATCCAGGCCGCGCTGACCAGGTTGCGGTCCGCGGAGGGGACGTTCGCCGCCTTTCGTACGGCCATCGACGCGGCCCGGGAGAACGTCGCGTTCGCACCCGCCCGCTGGCGTGCCCGGGGCGCCCTGGCCCAGTACGTGGAGGGCGCGCCCCAGCTCACCTACGCGCTGCGCAACGTCCGGGTGATGATCCGCCGGGCGCAGGTCGCGCTGAACGACCGGGAACGGGTCCCGGAGATGCTGCCCGCCTCGGTACGGCACCTCGGCGACGCGGTCGAGCTGCTCCGGATGGAGTGGTCGCGCGGCGTCGAACCGGTCGCCACCCGGGAACGCGCGCTGCGGGCGG
Organism: Actinoplanes palleronii; assembly: GCF_016862315.1. Classification (GTDB taxonomy): domain Bacteria; phylum Actinomycetota; class Actinomycetes; order Mycobacteriales; family Micromonosporaceae; genus Actinoplanes; species Actinoplanes palleronii. The sequence continues at coordinate 15,387 of NZ_BOMS01000114.1, forward strand.
CGGCCGAGTCCGGGCGGGCGTACGGGACCGGGGTCGGGTACTCCGGCGGCGTGGTGGTGGCCCAGATCCGTACCTCGGTGGCGGATCTGTTGCGGGCCACCGGCGTCGAGTACGCGGAGGCGACCCGGCAGGTGCGGGCGGCGGTGGGCTGGCAGGCCCGGCCGCTCGGCGCGCGCCGCCGGACCGCCCGAGCCCGCCCGGTGCCCCCGCCGTCCGCTCCTCCGGAGCCCGACGCGGGCTGATCCGTGGGTGCGTGATCGGCTTCGGCTCTCCTCGGGGACGCCGGGCCCGCCGTCGGTGACTACGCTGGCGGGCATGGCCGACGTCTCGCCGACCGGGTCACCGGATCCGGCTCCCCAGCCCGCCTCCGCCCCGGAGCCTGCGCCGGCTTACGCTCCGCCGCCCCAGGACCCCACCGCGCAGCTCTCGCCCGCGCCGGCCACGTATCCGCCGGCCACGTATCCGCCGGCCACCCTGGTGGCCGAGGTGGTGCCGCCGGATGCCGTTCCGCCGTACCCGCTGGAGGCGAGCGGTGCGAACGCCCCGGTCCCCGGCCGCCGGATGGGCTGGCGCCGCTGGCTGCCGGTCACCGGTGTGATCGCGCTGATCGCGGCGGCCGCGATCGGCATGCTGATCTTCCTGGGCTACAACATCGGCCTGCCCGGCCTGGCCGTCGGCCTGACCGCGGCGATCCTGCCGGTCCCGCTGCTGGCCAGCGCGTTCGCCTGGCTCGACCGGTACGAACCGGAGCCGGTCAAATATCTCGCCTTCTGCTTCGCCTGGGGCGCCGCGGTGGCGACCGCGGCGGCGCTCGCCGTGAACACCGGCGCGGCCTGGCTGTTCGACAAGTGGGGCCTGCCCGAGGCTCTGGTCGCGGTCCTGGTGGCGCCGTTCATCGAGGAGTCGATGAAGGCGGCCGGCCCGCTGCTGCTGTTCTGGCGGCGGCGCGCCGAGTGGTCCGGCATCACCGACGGCATCGTCTACTGCGGGCTCTCCGCGCTCGGCTTCGCCATGGTGGAGAACGTGCTCTACCTGGGCGGGCACGGCTACGCCGCGGGCGCACAGGAGTACGGCCCGGCCACCGGCCTGACCAACGTGTTCGCCATCTTCATCGTCCGGATCCTGTTCACCGGCTTCGCGCACCCGCTCTTCACCTCGATGACCGGCATCGGCCTGGGCCTCGCGGCGCGCTCCGCCGACAAGCACGTGCGCTGGCTGGCCCCGATCGGCGGCCTGCTGCTCGCGATGATCCTGCACGGCACGTTCAACCTGCTGCCGACGCTCTCCGCGGCCACCGGCGAGGCGCTGATCATGCTGTACGGCTACCTCGGCTTCATGGTGCCGTTCTTCTTCGCCGTGGTCGGTTTCGCGATCGCGCTGCGCAGCTGGGAGGGCCGGCTGGCCGAGCGCACCCTGCACCACTACGTGCGGACCGGCTGGTTCGCCCCGCCCGAGGTGGCCGCGCTGGGCAGCCTGGGCCGGCGGCACTCGGCCCGGCAGTGGGCCAAGCGGGTGGCCGGTCCGGCCGGGAGCCGGGCGATGCGCAGCTTCCAGTTCGCCGCGACCCGGCTGGCTCTGATCCGCGACGGGATGCAGCGCGGGCTGGCCGGCGACCCACGGGAGATGGCGAAGGCGGTGGTGGAGGAGCGTGAGCTGCTCGCCGCGATCACCGGGTACCGCTCGGTCTTCGCCGGACGGGACCCGCAGACCCCGACGGCCTGGTGGGACGGGCAGAGCTACCGGATCACGTTCCCGGACGGGGTGGTGCGCACGGTGGGCGCGCCGGCCGAGCCGGTCATGCCGGTGCCGGTGCGACTCCCGCCGCCGCCTCCGCCGATGCCGACGTACGCGGGCGGCTGGCCGCAGCAGTATCCGGGCCAGCCGCAGTACCCGGGCCAGCCGCAGTACCCGGGCCAGCCGCACCATCCAGGGCAGCAGCCGCACCCGGGGCAGCAGCAGTACCCGGGGCCGCAGTATCCCGGGCAGTACCCGCCGCCGCCCTACAAGTAGAGGCCGGACGAGTCCGACTCGACGCGGTTGGCGGCGACCGCGTGCACGTCCCGCTCGCGGAGCAGCACATAACCCTTGCCGTGCAGCTCCACCTCGGAGCGGTCGTCCGGGTCGAACAGGACCCGGTCACCGACGACGATCGACCGGACGTTCGGCCCGACACCCACCGCGGTGGCCCAGGACAACCGCCGGCCCATCGACGCGGTGGCCGGGATCACGATCCCCGCGGTGGAACGGCGCTCGCCCTCCCCGCCGTCCTGGCGGACGAGAACACGGTCGTGCAGCATCCGGATCGGCAGGCCGGAGTCGGTACTCGTGGCGTCGGCACTCACGCATGCAGACGGTACGCCGCCCGCCGCGCCCCCGGTCCGCGTGGTCCCGATCGCACCCGTGCGTCACGGACGCCATTCGATGCGTGCGGGCACTACGGTGATGAACGCGTATTCGAGGGCGAGGGGGTAGGCGGTTGAACCGCTTGCAACGTGTCCGGGAGAACCTGCAGAAGGCCTACGACACCGGACGGCAATCGGTCCGGGTGGCCCGTACCTATCGGCCGCCACGCGACCCGGAACCACCTGAGGAGGACGACTTCATCCCGCCACCGCCCGAGCCGGCCGTGACACACGGTTCGACCAGCAGCCTGGACGACGTGGACGTGCCGCACTCGCTGCGGATCGCCGCGGCCTGGAGCTGGCGGCTGATCGTGGTCGGGCTGGTCGGGTACGCCGGACTGCAGTTCATCGGCATGGTCGACGTGGTCGTCGTGCCGCTGGCGATCGCGCTGCTGCTCACTGCGCTGCTCCGGCCGGCCGTGGGCTGGCTGCTCAAACTGCACCTGCCCCAGTCGCTCGCCACGTTCCTGGTGCTGATCGGCGGGCTGGGCGCGGTCGCCGGGACGCTGACCCTGGTGGTCAACCAGTTCATCGACGGGGTCCCGCAGCTGACCGACCGGGCCAGCGCGGGTGTCCGGCAGATCCAGGACTGGGCGAAGACCGGCCCGCTGCACCTCTCCGACCAGAAGATCAACGACGCGATCAACACCGCGCAGGACTGGATCAACTCGAACACCGCGTCGCTGACCTCGACCGGGCTGGCCACCGCGGCGACCGTCTTCGAGCTGCTCACCGGGCTGCTGCTGGTGCTCTTCGCGACGTTCTTCTTCCTCCGGGACGGGCGCAAGATCTGGCGGTTCATGGTCCGGTTGTTCCCGGTGAACGCGCGCTGGTCGCTGGCCGACGCGGGGGACGCGTCGTGGGCGACGCTCGGTGCGTACGTGCGGGCCACCGTGCTCGTCGCGTTCATCGACGCGGTCGGTATCGGGCTGGCCCTGCTGATCCTCGACGTGCAGTTCCCGTTCCCGCTGGCCGCGCTGGTCTTCCTTGGCGCGTTCGTGCCGATCATCGGGGCCAGCATCTCCGGCGCGGTGGCCGTGCTGGTCGCGCTGGTCGGGCAGGGCTGGGTGGTCGCGCTCATCGTGCTGGGCGCGGTGATCCTGGTGCAGCAGCTGGAGGGCCACGTGCTCCAGCCGCTGATCATGGGCCGGGCGGTGGCCATTCACCCGCTCGCGGTGATCATCGGGATCGCGTGCGGTGTGGTGCTGGCCGGCATCATCGGCGCGCTGGTCGCCGTCCCGCTGATCGCCGTCATGAACACCGGCGTCCGCCGCCTGGCCCGCCGCCGCCCAGAGGTCCCACCCGACGCGGTAGTGGTCACCCCCGGCACCTGACCCCCCGGTTCTCCAGCTGGCCCTCAGGGGTGTCTCAACCGTGTTGAGACACCCCTCAGCACCAGCCGAAGCAGTGCGGCGCGCTGCGGTCCGGACCGGACGCGGTGTCGCGGGGTGGGCGCGGCCGCGAGGCGCGCAAAGGTCCTGGCTGGTCCTCAGGGGTGCCTCAACAGCGTTGAGGCACCCCTGAGAGCCAGCCGAAGTCGGGAGGCGCGCTGCGGTCTGGGCCCGGCGCGGTCTGGCGGGGGCACGGGCGGGACGTGGCTTGTAGCCTGCGGACGGGACTCCTTATTCGTACAATATGGGTTTTTGTTGTGGCAGGAAACCGCAAGGAAAAGGGCGGAATCCCCGAAGGAATCCCGCCCTTGACAGAGCGTGGGTCAGGCGGTGGCGACGCTCAGGGCGACGTCGTTGATGCCGCGGTCTGCGGTGACCGCGAGCTCGCCGTTGCCGAAGCGGCTGAGCGCGCGCAGCGTCCAGGAGCCCGGGGCGGCGAAGAAGCGGAAGACGCCTTCCGGTGACGTGACCACCTCGGCGGTGAACTCGCCGGAGGAGTCGAGCAGGCGGACATACGCGCCGCCCACCGCCTCGCCCTCGGCGGTGCTCACGCGACCGGTGATGACGGTTTCCTTCTGGAGGTCCACGCTCGCGGGGAGGGGCGCGGACTGGTCCGGCGCGGCGCAGCCGGCGGCGATGTTGGCAGCAGCGGTAGGAATAGTCATGATCACGCCTTTCCGGGTTCGTCGCCGAGGGCGATCGGGACGCCGATGAGCGAGCCGTACTCGGTCCAGGAGCCGTCGTAGTTCTTCACGTTCTCCTGGCCGAGCAGTTCCTTGAGCACGAACCAGGTGTGCGAGGAGCGCTCGCCGATGCGGCAGTACGCGATGGTGTCCTTGCTGCCGTCCAGCCCGGCGTCGCCGTAGATCTTGGCGAGGTCGGCGTCGGACTTGAAGGTGCCGTCCTCGTTGGCGGCCTTGCTCCACGGCACGCTGATCGCGGTCGGGATGTGACCGGCGCGCTGCGACTGCTCCTGCGGCAGGTGCGCCGGCGCGAGCAGGCGGCCGGCGAACTCGTCGGGGCTGCGCACGTCGACCAGGTTCTTCACGCCGATGGCCTCGACGACCTCGTCGCGGAACGCGCGGATCGACAGGTCGGGGGCCTTCGCCTCGTAGCTGGTCGCCGCCCGGGCCGGGACGTCCTTGGTGTAGACGCGGGCGTCGAGCTCCCACTTCTTGCGGCCGCCGTCGATCAGCTTGACCGACTCGTGGCCGTACAGCTTGAAGTACCAGAACGCGTACGCCGCGAACCAGTTGTTGTTGCCGCCGTAGAGGATCACGGTGTCGTCGTTGCTGATGCCCTTCGCGGACAGCAGCGCGGAGAACTGCTCCTGGTTGACGAAGTCGCGGCGGACCGGGTCCTGCAGGTCGGTCTTCCAGTCGATCTTCACGGCGCCCGGGATGTGGCCACCGTCGTACGCCGAGGTGTCCTCGTCGACCTCGACGAAGACGATGCCCGGGGTGTCCAGGTTCTTCTCGGCCCAGTCGGCCGATACGAGTGCGGTGTCGCGACTCATCGATTCACTCCCTGAAAAGTGGGTGAGGGGAGAGTCAGCGCACGGAGGTGTGGTCGCACCCCGCGCGGACCCAGGATTAGGTGGGATCACGGGCTGGTTTGTGCGACGGCGCCACTGCCGGGCAGAGAATTGCCCTGGACTAGTTACAACAGAGGGTGCTCAGCACCAAGTGGCTCCGTCAGATGACGGAGCAACACAGGCACGCGGCCACGCGACACAGGTCGATCGCGCGCCTTTTCGTGAGCAACGGGCTCATGCTTCGGACACTATCAGTGGTTCCAGACCCCGGAACAGTACCGACCACGATCCGGGACGAGGCGGGGGTCACACGCCGGCGGCGTTGAGGTTCACGTCGCTGGCCGCGAGCGTCACCTGCAGGCCGTCCGCCTGCGGGGTCACCGACTGCACCTTGAGCTGCAGCGGAAGGGCCGGAACCGGCACGTCGACGGCGAGCTTCGCGGCGTACGAGTTGATGAAGTTCTGGAACACCGGCACGTCCGGCAGATTCGTCGCCTTCACGTCGGCGAAACGCACCTGAATCCCGCCGTTGACCACGGTCAGCTTCGCGGTGCCGGTCAGGTCGAGCTGCTGGCCGAGCGCGGTCACGCTGGCCGCGCCGACCAGCTTGCCGTCCTTCGCGGACAGCTGCAGGCCCTTCTGCCCGATCAGCGTGATCAGCTGCGGGTAGTCGATGGTGCTGGTGCCGGTCACGGTGCCGACCACCACGTCGCCGGTGCCGCTGCGCAGCGTGTCCAGCGAGGCCTTCACGTCCTGCGCGTGGATGTCCACCAGCGCGAGGTTGATCTTGTCGGCCGCGACCTTGCTGTTCTCGATCGGCGCGCTCAGGTTCGGCACCTGGATGTGGATCTCCTGGTACTCGCCGCGGACCACCTGGGTCAGGAACGGGGTACCGGCGATGTCCACCTGCGGGGTGTCACTGCTGGCCTTCTGCTGCCGGATCTGCTCGGTCACCTTGTCGGCGATGACCCCCTCGGCGAACGAGGCGCCGTAGCGGTCCAGGACCACCAGGCCGCCGAACAGGATGAGGAGCAGCACGACGAGGATGATCAGAAGACCACGTCCCCGCCGGCGGCGCGGGCGCTGGTCGTTCTCGTACACCTCGGCCACAGGGCCCTCCCGGTTCGCGGACTGTTGAGGACCGTACATGCCCCGATCCACGTGCCCGCGAAACGGACGGTTCAGCCCAGGTAGAAATGCACCAGCACGTAGGTCGCGCCGAACGTCAGCGCGAATCCGCCCAGCGGGCCGGTCATGTGCCGGGCCAGCCAGAACGTCGGCGCCTCCCCGGCCAGCCGGCGACCAGCCTCACCGAAGTTCACCGCCAGGTCGATCAGGATCGCCGCGACCGCCGCGACCAGGCCGGCCACCGCGCCCTTCGCCGGGGTGAACGGCAACACCATCTGACTGCCGAGCCACGCGGTGGCGAACGTGCCGACCATCGCGCCGAGCACGATGCCGGCCGCGCCGCGGGGCACCTGCGCCGCGATCCGCGGCTTCGGGAAGACCGCGTCGGTCAGCCGGGACACCAGCAGGGCCAGCCCGGCGCCGGTGCAGCAGACCAGGATCGCCTGCGAACCGAGCGGCTGGCGGGTCAGCGTGATCGGGACCGCGTAGGCCACCACGCCGAGCACGATCAGCAGCGTGGTCCGCCACGAGTCGCCGACCCGGTGCCGGTCCTCGGCCCGGATCAGCTGGCCGATCAGCGCGGCCACGAATCCGGCCCCGGCCACGTAGAGCAGGGTCATCAGGCCGGGCTCGTCCGCGGTGACCGCGAGATAGCAGGCGGCCAGGCCGGTGACGCCGCTGATCGCGGCGGTCGACGCGACGGCCGGCGGGTTGAGCGCCATGGTCCAGGCCAGCAGTCCGAGCAACTGGACCCCGAAGAGCACGATCGCGTACGGGGCGCGAGCGTCCGGCCCGGTGGTCTGGGTGCCGATGATCAGTGCCAGCGCGAGCAGGGCCGCGAAGCCGCCGATCGCCACGGACAGTTTGGCCCGGACCGGGACGACCTCGATCTCCTCGAACTCCTCCTCGTCCGGTTCCGGCTCGGAGGTGGGAGGCTGCTCGTCGTCGGCGTCGTCCGGCACCGCCCCGTACGTGCCGGCTTTCGGGCGGCCCGGAACGAGGCGCGCGACGTCGCGGGAGGCGTCGGCGTCCCAAGGGTCGTCCTGCGGCATGGAGGGGAACACGACAGGGATCGTGCCAGAGTCTTGCCGAACGCCCAATCACCGGCTGTGTGTAAAAGGCTTGTTACGAACCGGGCGTTAGGCCACCTAGCAGGCGTTCGTTACATCACTCGGGTGCGCGAACCCGTCGCTCACACTGATGTATCGGTTAAGGTAACCGCAACCCACCCGTCGGTGACGCCGGGCCCCAGTTCTCCGGTGGCGGAGCTTTGAGCTGCGCAGACCGGGTCACCCGAGCGGCTCTGTGCCGCGAGGACGGAGGTGAGTGTGGAGATCCTTCTGTTGGTGACGGCACGTGCCGGCGAACCTTCCGCCGTTCTGCCCGCCCTGGACCTTCTGCCCCACTCGGTACGCACCGCCCCGCGCGACGTACGCACCCTGGTTTCCGGGCCGAGCCCCGATGCCGTGATGGTCGACGCGCGATCCGAGCTCTCCGAGGCACGTGCGACGTGCCGCATGCTGCACGCCACCGGGATCGGTGTCCCGCTCATCGCGGTGGTCACCGAGGCCGGTCTGATCGCTCTGAACGCTGACTGGGGTGTCGACGACGTCATCCTGGCCAGTGCTGGTCCCGCCGAGGTGGAGGCCCGTCTGCGGCTCTGCGTCGGCCGGCTCAACAACGCGACCGCCGGTGCCGGTGGATCGGTGCGGGCCGGCGAGCTCAACATCGACCCGGACACGTACGCCGCCAAGCTCAAGGGTCGCCCGCTCGACCTCACCTACAAGGAGTTCGAGCTGCTCAAGTTCCTCGCGCAGCACCCGGGCCGGGTCTTCACCCGCGACCAGCTGCTCCGCGAGGTCTGGGGCTACGACTACTTCGGTGGCACCCGCACCGTCGACGTGCACGTCCGGCGTCTGCGGGCCAAGCTCGGCTCGGAGTACGAGTCGATGATCGGCACGGTCCGCCAGGTGGGCTACAAGTTCGTCACCCCGCCGAACGGCCGTCAGCTGCCGGACAACGACCCCGTCACGCTCACGGTCTGATCGAGTCATGACGCGAGAGCAGCCGGTCCGTGCTGCGGACCGGCTGTCCGCTTCGGAGATCGACGACGTTCTGACCCTGGCTGCCGCGGCGGCCGAGGCGGACGGCGTCTACCCGCTGTCCGAGGACGTGGTGCTCCGCGTCCGCAACGGCGGCGGGGGAGTGCACCTGCTGTCGGACGCCGGTTACGCGTTCGTCGAGGACGGCGCCGGCGAGCTGGTCGTGCATCCGGCGCAGCGCCGCCAGGGGCACGGTGCGGCGCTGCTCGCCGCGGCCGGCTCCGGCTCGCTGCGGTTCTGGGCGCACGGTGACGACCCCGGCGCCCGAGCCTTCGCCGAGCAGCACGGCTTCACCCGCGACCGCGTGCTCTGGCAGATGCGCCGCTCACTGCTCGAACCGCTGCCGGACGTGCCGCTGCCGGACGGTGTGACGGTCCGCGGCTTCCGTCCGGGCCACGACGAGCAGGACTGGCTCGAGGTGAACGCGAAAGCCTTCGCCCACCACCCGGAGCAGGGCCGCTGGACTCTCGACGACCTGCTGCTGCGCGAGGCCGAGCCGTGGTTCGACCCGGCCGGTTTCCTGCTCGCCGTCGACATCACCGACACCCTGCTCGGTTACCACTGGACCAAGGTGCACCCGGCGTCCGGCGCGGACCCCGCGCTCGGCGAGATCTATGTGCTCGGCGTCGACCCGTCCGGGCACCGGCGCGGTCTGGGCGCCGCGCTCAGCGTGGCCGGTCTGCGGCATCTCGCGGCCGCCGGGCTGCCCGTGGCGAATCTGTACGTCGACGAGTCGAACGAGGGCGCCGTGAAGCTGTACCGGCGGCTCGGTTTCGAGATCTACAAGACCGACGTCAGCTATCAGCGCTGATTCCGGCCTTTCCGTTGGCCCGTCCTCGACCGTGAGGGCGGGCTTCTTTGGTAACGGCCCGGACAAGCGCGTGTCTCGCTAAGGTCTCAGGCAACCGGGATTATCCGACATATCGGGTACCAAGTGCGCGGTTCACTTAACGGACAACTGCCCCTCAGGGCATGGCCACCTTTTGGGGACGACGTGTTCACCCCCAGTTCATTTGCGCCCGGCTCGCAGGTCACTTCGCACTCTTAGCTTTCTCTTCGAGCCGGTGAGCGACCGGTTGCACTGAACCTGAAGGGGACAACAACCGTGAAGTTCCAGCGGACCGGTCTGATCGCCGGCATTGCTCTGACTGCGACGATCGCACTCACCGCGTGCGGTTCGGACAACACCGACACCAAGTCGGAGGCGGGCGGCGCTGCCGCTCCGTCCGCGGGTTCCTGCGTCGGTGGCACCCTGGCGGCTCAGGGTTCCAGCGCTCAGAAGAACGCCATGGACGAGTGGATCAAGGCGTACTCGGCCTCCTGTGCCGACGCCAAGATCGACTACCAGGGCACCGGCTCGGGCGCCGGCGTCAAGGCCTTCACCTCGGGCCTGGCCGACTTCGCCGGTTCCGACTCGGCTCTCAAGGACGACGAGCAGAAGGCGGCCGACGCGAAGTGCGGCGCCCCGGTGCTCAACCTCCCGATGGTCGTCGGCCCGATCGCCGTGGTCTACAACGTTCAGGGTGTCGACGGCCTGCAGCTGTCCGCCTCCACCATCGCGAAGATCTTCGCCGGCAAGATCACCAAGTGGGACGACGCGGCGATCAAGGCGGAGAACGCCGACGCCAAGCTCCCGTCGGCCACCATCGAGGCGGTCCACCGCGCCGACGAGTCCGGCACCACGGACAACTTCACCAAGTACCTGAGCAAGGCTGCCGAGGCTGACTGGACCTACGACCACGCCAAGGTGTGGGCGGCCCCGGGCGGCACCGGCGCGAGCAAGTCGGACGGTGTTGCTGCCAAGATCAAGAGCACCCCGAACGCGATCTCGTACGTCGAGCTCTCCTACGCCGAGAACAGCAGCCTGCAGAAGGCCAAGGTCAAGAACGGCGCCGGCGAGTACACCGAGCTGACCGGCGACGCCGCCGGCAAGGCGATCGAGGGCGCGAAGGTCGCCGGTACCGGCAACGACCTCAAGCTGGACATCGACTACAACACCACCCAGGCCGGTGCGTACCCGATCGTCCTGTCGACCTACGAGATCGTCTGCAGCAAGAACGCGGACGCCACCAAGGGCAAGGCGATTCAGGGCTTCCTGAAGTACACCGCCAGCGCCGAGGGCCAGAAGGCACTGGGCGAGCTGGGCTACGCCCCGCTGCCCGAGACGGTGCGCGCCAAGGTCGCTACCGCGGTCGACTCGCTCTCCTGATCCGCCCGGTTCGTTAATCCCTTACGAGACGACAGCGAGCGCGTAGATGGGTGACATCCCCTCCCGCTCGGCGAACGCCACCGCCGGCGACCTGGGTGTGACCTCTGGTCACTCCTCGGGCGCCGGCTCTGGCGCGTCCCCGAGCCGTTACGAAGAGCCCCCGATCGGTGGCGGCGGTGCTGCCCTGCCCAAGAAGGCCCGGTTCTCGATGGAGACCGGCTTCCGCGGCATCTCCACCGCGGCCGGTGCGATGGTGCTGGTCATCATCATCGCGATCGCCGTCTTCCTCATCTCGAAGGCGATTCCCGCCCTCAACGAGAACACCGTCAACTTCTTCACCTACAACCGCTGGGCCCCGAACGCGGACGCACCGGCCTTCGGCATCGCGGTCCTGGCCCTCGGCACCCTGCTGTCGTCGGTCATCGCGCTCGTCGTGGCGGTGCCGATCGCGCTGGCGATCGCGCTGTTCCTGACGCACTACGCGCCGCGCCGGCTGGCCACCCCGCTGGGCTTCGTGATCGACCTGCTCGCCGCGGTGCCCAGTGTGGTCTTCGGCCTGTGGGGCCGGGACGTGCTCCAGGAGCCGGTCCGGGACTTCTCGGTCTGGCTGAACCACTACTTCGGCTGGATCCCGATCTTCGGCGGCGAAGGCCCGTTCGGGCAGTCGATCATGCTCGGTGGCCTGGTCCTCGCGATCATGGTGCTGCCGATCGTCACCTCGCTCTCCCGCGAGGTGTTCCAGCAGACCCCGGGGATGAACGAGGAAGCCGCACTGGCCCTCGGCGCCACCAAGTGGGAGATGGTCCGGATCGCGGTGCTGCCGTACGGCAAGCCCGGTGTGATCGCCGCGGTGATGCTCGGCCTCGGCCGCGCGCTCGGTGAGACCATCGCGCTGGCGCTGACCCTCGGCATCACCTGGGAGATCTCGTTCAACCTGATCCAGACCGGCGGTAACTCGATCGCCGCGAACATCGCCAACTCCTTCGGCGAGGCGAACGACACCGGCCGTGGCGCCCTGATCGCTTCCGGTCTGCTGCTGTTCGCGATCACGCTGGTGGTCAACATGACGGCGCGGGCGATCATCTACCGCCGTCGCGAGTTCCGGGACAGTGCCGCATGAGTCTTCTGGACCGTGAGATGCCGGACGTCGTGATGACGTCGGACAACCTCCGCACCCGCAAGTTCCCGCTGGTCGCCAACCTGCTCGTCGCGGTCGCCGCACTGGTGGTCTCGGCCGCCGTGGTGCTCGGCACCGGCATCGGCAACTGGGTGCTGGTGCTCGTACTCGGTGGCGTCTTCTACCTGGCCGGCCTGAACTTCGCGGCCGGCCGGGTGGAGGGCAAGCGCGCCGCCCGCAACCGGATGTGGCAAGCGCTGATCTACACCGCCTGCCTGCTGGCGATCCTGCCGCTCGCCTCGGTGGTCTGGACGCTGATCTCCAAGGGTGTCGCCCGCCTGGACGGCGACTTCTTCGGCTCCTCGATGAACAACATCGGCGCCCGCGACGCGGGTGGTGGCGCGTACCACGCCATCATCGGCACGCTGGAGCAGGTCGGCATCGCCGCCCTGATCGCGATCCCGCTCGGTGTGCTCGGCGCGATCTACCTGGTCGAGTACGGCCGGGGCAAGTTCGCCGGCACGGTCCGCTTCTTCGTCGACGTGATGACCGGTATCCCGTCGATCGTGGCCGGCCTGTTCGTCCTCTCCTTCTGGGTGCTGATCGTCAGCCCGTGGTTCAACGACGGGCAGCCGCAGTACTCCGGTTTCGCGGCTTCGCTGGCGCTGACCGTCCTGATGCTGCCGACCATCGTCCGGTCCACCGAGGAGATGTTGCGCCTGGTGCCGGGTCCGCTGCGGGAGGGTTCGTACGCTCTGGGCGTGCCGCAGTGGAAGACGATCCTCAAGGTGGTGCTGCCCACCGCCGCTCCCGGCATCGTCACCGGCGTCATGCTCGCCATCGCCCGCGCGGCCGGCGAGACGGCACCGGTGCTGCTGGTCGCGGGTGGCCTCACCCGGATCAACTTCGACCCGTTCGACGGCGGTCAGGCCTCGCTGGCGCTCTACGTCTACCAGCAGGCCGGGGACGCCTCGAAGTTCGCGCCGGACCGCGCCTGGACGGCCGCGCTCACCCTGGTGGCGATCGTGCTGATCCTGACGATCGGCGCCAAGCTGCTCGCCCGACGCAACAAGTTGACCCGGTAAGGATCCCCCATGGCCAAGCGCATCGAGGCGAGCAACGTCTCCTCCTACTACGGTTCCTTCAAGGCGATCGACAACGTCTCGATGACCGTCGAGCCGAAGACGATCACCGCCCTGATCGGCCCGTCCGGCTGCGGCAAGTCGACCTTCCTCCGGTCGATCAACCGCATGCACGAGGTCCTGCCGAACGCCCGGATCGAGGGTCGTCTCACCATCGACGACCAGAACATCTACGACGCGGACGTGGACATCACGGCCGTCCGTCGCATGATCGGCATGGTCTTCCAGCGGCCCAACCCGTTCCCGACCATGTCGATCTACGAGAACGCGATCGCCGGCCTCAAGCTCAACGGCGTCAAGAAGAAGTCGGTGCTGGACGCCGCCGCCGAGCAGTCGCTGCGGTCCGCGAACCTGTGGGACGAGGTCAAGGACCGCCTCGACCGGCCGGGCGCCGGCCTCTCCGGCGGCCAGCAGCAGCGCCTCTGCATCGCCCGGACCATCGCGGTCGAGCCGCAGGTCGTGCTGATGGACGAGCCGTGTTCCGCGCTCGACCCGATCTCGACGCTGGCGATCGAGGACCTGATGTTCAAGCTGAAGGACCGCTTCACGATCATCATCGTCACGCACAACATGCAGCAGGCCGCCCGGGTCAGCGACAAGACCGGGTTCTTCTCGATCGACAAGACCGGCGAGCCGGGCCGTCTGATCGAGTACGACGACACCCAGAAGATCTTCAGCAACCCGACGCAGAAGAAGACCGAGGACTACATCACCGGTCGCTTCGGCTAGGGGAGGCTGCGGCAGGGTCGCGGTTGGTGTGGGGCAGGCGCTGATTTTCCGGTACGACCGGGGGCGGCGCCTGTTCTCGTTGATCAAGCCCACCGCCAGACAGGGCCCACCCTCCCTTGGGGGCTCCCCCTCAGACAGTCTGGCCGGATTCGCCTGCCACTGCCCGCAGCCCTGTGGACAGCCCGCCACTGTGCACAACGGCCCGCCGAACGGCGGTCACGCCGGTCAGACGCGCCGGTGAGTTGTTCCGTGGTGCTCGTGGAGGGCGCTCGTGTGCAAGCCCGCGTGGATCTTCACCAGTGCAGGCGCGGGGGCGGTGCCGGGACGCAAAGGCTGATCGCGTGCTTCTGCCGCCCCCCGGCGGGCGGTGGCAGCACGCAAACTGCCACCGCGTCCCGGCACCGCCCCCGCATCACCCTGTCCGCGTGCTCGTGCCGCCCCGTGTGCTCTGTCCGCGTGCTCGTGCCGCCCCGTGTGTT
>NZ_BOMS01000115.1 GCF_016862315.1 Actinoplanes palleronii
CCCGTCCGCGTTCCGGCACCACCCCCGCGTCACCCTGATCGCGTGCCCGTGCCGCCCACGCACCCCCCACCGCCCCCACGACACCCCCGCTACAGCGTGAGCGTCGCCGTCCCGTCCGTACCGATCTCGATCCGAGGCATCACCGGATTGGCCGCGTCCCGCCCCGCCGAAGCCGCCACCACCCCCGCAATGCTCAGCGCCGCCGCGATCTGAGCCACCGTGTGCCTCGTAGGCGGCAACATCGGCAGCTCCGCCGACTTCGCCGGATCGATCCACGCGGTCCGATCGGCCTCCCCGGACACGTCCCGAGCCTCCTGTGCCTCCGGCAGCAACGCCACGAAGAACCACGTGTCGAACCGCTTCGGCTCGAACTCCGGTGTCACCCACCGCGCCCACGGCAGCAACAGGTCGTCCCGCAGTCGCAGCCCGCGCCGTTCCAGCAGCTCGGCCATGGTCAGTTCGCGGCGCAGCACCGCGGCCCGGTCCGACTCCCACGTCGGATCGTCGACGTCGGCGACCGTCCGGTCCGGTTCCGCCGCCGGGCCGGCCAGCACCACACCGGCCTCCTCGAAGAGCTCCCGGGCCGCCGCCCCGACCACGGCCCGGGCCTGGTCCTCCGGGACGCCCAGTCGCTGCGCCCAGTCGTCGCGCAGCGTCTCGGGGCGGTCCGACGGATCGACGCCACCGCCCGGGAACGCGTACACGCCGCCGAAGGCCATCGTGGTCATCCGGCGCAGGACGTACACCTGAAAACCGGGACCGGACGGCCTCAGCAGGACCACGGTGGCGGCCGGGCGGGCCGGCACGGCCGGACCGGTGAAGTCCCGGGCCCGTTTCATCATCGCGGCGGGGAGCGGCATGGAAAGCGGGATCGGCTCGGTCACCGGTCGATCCTGCCACGCGTGAACCTGCCACCGGTGCCGCCGCGGGCGATACGGTAACGATCATGACGGGACAGAACGTTCGCTGGGGCATTCTCGGACTCGGCGGGATCGCCGCGACCTTCGCCGCTGACCTTCCACTGGTGCCGGGGGCCGAGCTCGCCGCGGTCGGCTCACGCAACCAGGCGACCGCCGACGCGTTCGCCGAGCGGTACGGCTTCGCCCGCGCCCACGGCTCCTACACCGCCCTGGCCACCGACCCCGACGTCGACGTGGTCTATATCGCCACCCCGCACGCGTTCCACCTGGCCGGCGCCCTGGAGTGCATCGAGGCCGGCAAGGCGGTGCTGGTCGAGAAGCCGATCACGCTGGACCTGGCGTCCGCGGCCCAGCTGGTGCAGGCGGCCCGCGCCCGCGGGGTGTTCCTGATGGAGGCGATGTGGATGCGCTGCAACCCGGCCATCCGCAAGATCACTGAGCTGATCGAGGAGGGTGCGATCGGCTGGGTCAGCGCGATCCACGCCGACTTCGGTCTGCAGGGACCGTTCGCCGCCGACCACCGGCTGCGCGCCCCCGAGCTGGGCGGCGGTGCGCTGCTCGACCTCGGCGTCTACCCGATCCACCTGGCCCACCTGATCCTCGGCTCGCCCGCCTCGGTGCAGGCCTGGGCGCACCTGACCCCGGAACGCGTCGACGAGCACACCGGTGTCCTGCTCGGCTGGCAGTCCGGCGCGATCGCCGCGCTGACCTGCAGCATCAACGGTGCCAGCCGCAACGCCGCGTCGATCACCGGCACCGAGGGCCGGATCGACATCCCGCCGGGCTTCATGGTGCCGCGCTCGTTCACGCTGAGCCGCCCGGACAAGGCCCCCGAGACGTACGAGTTCGACTTCCCGGGCAGCGGCTACCAGTTCGAGGCCGCCGAGGTGCAGCGCTGCCTGGCCGCCGGAGAGCTGGAGAGCCCGCTGGTCACCCAGACCACCACCCTCGAGGTGATGAACCTCCTCGATTCGATCCGCGACCAGGTGGGCGTCACTTACTGAACCCCATTTGGTACGAATACCGAGCGCTCGCCCGCAGGCTACGAGCCACGTCCCGCCCGTGAGGCCACCGCGAGACCGCGGCCCGCTCCGGACCGCGGCGCGGCTCACGGTCCCGGCTGTGCCTCAGGGGTGTCTCCGCGCTGCGGAGACACCCCTGAGAGCCAGCCAAAGCCCGGTGGCGCGCCGCGGTCCGGAGCGGCGCGGGCCTCGCGTCCGTACCGGAAAGGGCTTATGCGAACAGCGGCCTGGTGACGAAGTAGAAGATGCAGGCGAGCAGGGCCGCGGCGGGGAACGTGGTGATCCAGGCGATCACGATGTTGCCGGCGACGTTCCAGCGGACCGCGCTCAGGCGTTTCGTCGCGCCGACGCCCATGATCGCTGAGGTGATCGTGTGGGTGGTCGAGATCGGGGCGTTCAGGACCCAGGCGTTGAAGTACAGGACCGAGCTGGCGACCGTCTCGGCGGCGAAGCCCTCGGCCGGGCCCAGGTCGATGATCTTGCGGCCCAGCGTGCGGATGATGCGCCAGCCGCCGGTGTACGTGCCGGCCGCCAGCATCGTGGCGGACGCCCAGTAGACCCACTGCGGGATGTCCGTGGCGTTGTCCTGGAACCCGCCGGTGTAGAGCGCCAGCACCACGATGCCCATGGTCTTCGCCGCGTCCTGCACGCCGTGACCGATCGCCATCATCGCGGCGGAGACGGTCTGCGCGTGCCGGAAACCGCGGTTCAGCTTGCCGGGGTGGCCGCGCCGGAACGCCCACATCAGGCCGACCATGAAGAGGAAACCGAGGATCAGGCCGACCACCGGGGAGAGCACCATCGGGACCAGCACCTTGGTGAGGATGGTGGTCCACTGGACGCTGCCGATGCTGGCGACCACGGTCGCGCCGACCAGCCCGCCGAAGAGCGCGTGCGACGAGCTGGACGGCAGGCCGAAATACCAGGTGACCAGGTTCCAGGCGATCGCGCCGAGCACGCCGGCGAAGATGATGCCCAGGCTGGGGATGCCGATCGGCAGGTCGACGAGGCCGTCGCCGACCGTCTTGGCGACGTTGGTGCCGAGGTGGGCGCCGACGAAGTTGCCGACCGCGGCCATCGCCAGGGCGACCCGCGGGGTGAGCGCGCGGGTGCTGACGCTTGTCGCGATCGCGTTCGCCGCGTCGTGGAAGCCGTTGGTGTAGTCGAACACCATCGCCGCGAGGATCACCGCCAGGACGGCGACGAGTTCCGGAGACAAGCTCAGGACTCCTTGACGGCGATGGTCTCGACAGTGTTCGCCACGTGCTCGAACGCGTCGCAGGCCGCCTCCAGCTCGTCGGCGACCTCCTTCATCTTCAGCACGGTCAGCGCGTCGTACTCGCCGGAGAACAGCCGGACCAGCAGCATCCGGTACGCCCGGTCACCGTCGTTCTCCAGCCGGTTGATCTCGATCCAGTAGTCCTCGAGATTCTTCATCGAGCGCAGCCGCGGCATCGCCTCAGAGGTGATCTTCGCCTGCTGGTCGAGCACCGTGATCAGCTCGTGCATCTCCCGGGGCAGCGACGGCAGCTCGGTGAGCCCGTACAGGTAGAGCAGGTTGCCGACCGCCTCCAGGTGGTCCATCACGTCGTCCAGCTGGGAGCCGAGCGAATAGATGTCGGCCCGGTCGAACGGCGTGATGAACGTGGAGTTGATCTTTTTGTACAGCTCGTGGGTGATCGCGTCGCTGTCGTGCTCGACGTCGCTCAGCCGTTCACTGACCGACTGCACGTCGACGCCGGGCAGGGTCAGCTCATTGAGCAGCTCGGTGCCCTTCACCAGGTTGAGCGAGGCCTTGGTGAAGAGGTCGTAGAAGACGCCCTCTACGGGACGGAATGAGAACTTCACGGCAGGGACCTCGATTGACAGGTTCGCTTGATCTCCGCAGGCATGCTATCGGTCCCCGGGAGTTCACCCTTTCGACACGGTGCTAAACCGGCCCCGCGTGCGGCCGGGACGCGCCCGGACGCGGGGCCCGAACCGGCAGCTCAGCCCGGGTGGCCTGGCCGGTGGGGTGTTTCCGCAGGTGCTTGGCCAGTCCGTGCAGGTCGGTGTCGGCGATCACATCCACGCCGGCCGCGCTCAGCTCCGCCCAGATCGCGGCCCGGGCCCGGCGGGAGCCGTCCGGCAGGCCGCTGATCCGTACCGTGCGGCCGTCCGCGTGTGCCGCCTGGACCAGCGCGTGCAGCTGGTGGCGCTCCTCGGCGGTGATCGGCTCGCAGCCGTCCCAGCCGAACCGGCGGGTCCACGACTCGGTGAGCACCGGTGCCAGCTCGGGCGGGGCGGCGCAGGCCGGGTCCAGGTCCAGGTCCTCGAAGGAACCCTCGGCGAACGCGTACCGGACCGGCTGGGCGGCGAGCAGGTCGCGGACGTTCACGATGCCGGCCACCGTCACGGTCACCACGCCCGGCGTCAACTCGCCGCCGGCGCTGCGGCTGAGCAGGGGCGCGTGGTCGCGCAGCTGCTGGTCCAGCATCCGGTAGGCGCGCAGCAGCGAGTCGGTGTCCCGGTTCGGCCCGGTGAACTCGACGACCAGCTGGAACGGGGCGCGCTGGTCGTGCCAGAGCCGCCCGGCGGTGGCTTGGGCGCGGGTGAACAGCGGCGCCAGCACGAGCCGGCGCAGGGTACGGCCGGGCTGCGGGTCGCCGGGGCCGAGGAACAGCTCGCCGTGCGGGCCGGGGACCACCCGCACGGTCATCCCGCCCAGGCCGAGCCGCAGCACCGGCGGCAGCGGGTCGGTGAGCCGGTCCGGGATCAGGGCGTGCCCCTGGGGGAGGCAGGTCCGGGGCCGGCGGGCCAGGGCGACCGACATGGCGCCGCCCGCGCCGGCGAGTCCGGCGAGGCTGCCCGCGAGAGTCGCCATGTCCTGCACGTGCGCCCACCCATCCTAATAGTACTAAATGTGCCGTTTCATACTGTGGCACAGGTGATACCCGACCCCGGGCAGGCCGCGCAGAATTGCCCCATGCCGTCGCCGACCGCCACCGAGTTCCAGACCCACCGCGCGTACCTGACGGCGGTCGCCTTCCGGATCATCGGCAACCGGGCCGAGGCCGAGGACGCCGTCCAGGAGGCCTGGCTGCGCTTCGCGCAACAGGCCGACGTGCGGGATGCGCGGGGGTGGCTGACCACTGTCACCTCACGGATCTGCCTGGACCAGCTCAATTCCGCCCGGGTACGCCGTACGTCCTACCCGGGGGAGTGGCTGCCCGCGTTCACCGTCGACCAGGACGCCGACCCGGCCCTGTTCGCCGAGCGCGCCGACCAGGTCAGCGTGGCGCTGCTGGTGGTGCTGGAGCGGCTCACCCCGGAGCAGCGGGTCGCGTTCGTGCTGCACGACGCGTTCGGGGTGCCGTTCGACGAGGTCGCCACGGTGCTGGACACCACGGCGGCGGCGGCCCGGCAGCACGCCTCCCGGGGCCGGCGCGCGGTGGCCGACGGCGGGGTGCGGCACACCGCCGGGCTGGCCGAGCAGCGCCGGGTGCTGGCGGCGTTCCTGACCGCGGCGCAGAGCGGTGACCTGATCGCGCTGGCCGCGGTGCTGGCGCCGGACGTGGTCGCGATCAGCGACGGTGGCGGGCTGGTGCGCAGCGCGCTGCGGCCGGTCTTCGGCCCGGAGAAGGTCGGCCGGTTCTTCCACGGCCTGCTCACTCACCGGCTGGCCGACGTGGCCGACCTCGAGGTGGCGCCGGTGCTCGTCGAGGGCGGCGCCGGGATGCTGCTGCGCGGCCGGCGCCCGGACGGGGCGCTGCTGCTCGCGGTGCTCACCGTCGCGGTCGAGGACGGCCGGATCACCGGGCTCTTCACCCAGCAGAACCCGGAGAAGGTCCGCCTAGTCGGTGACCTCTGAGAGGTGCTTGCGGTAGTGCGTGGCGAACGGCTCGGTGCCGTCGCCGAGCTTCACCATCAGCTCCCGGGCGGCCGCGTTGGCGTGGCCGACCAGGTCGTCCTGGTACCCGAAGAGGATCCGGTGCTCCTCGAACTCGTCCTCGTCGCGCAGCTCGACCAGACCGGACTCGCGGCGGCGCACCACGTCCAGGTCGAGGTCGATGATGTGCACGGTGTCACCCTCCCAGCGGGCCGGGGTGGTGATGTCGCAATACACCTCGCTGGTCCGCGGCGGCGGGTTGAACATGCCGGTCCACCAGGAGTCACGCGGGATGAGCAGGATGAACGGGATCTGCTCGACGGAGGGCCGGCCGTGGTAGACCGACGCGGTGCCGTGCGTCACGCCGACCCAGACGCCGAGGTCGTCCTCGGCCAGGCGGCGGGCCGGATAGTCACGGTGAGCTGATCCGTCGTACTTGGTGTAGATGACCCGGACCATCTCGCTCGACATGGGTGCACCCTAACGGTGACCGGGTTCTGTCGGTGGTCCCGGGTACGGTTCCTGGGTGCCCGCAGCTACCAAGAAAAAGGCGACCGCCGAGCAGCTCCTCGCCGCCGCGGTCGGCGCCGTTCCCGGGGGCTCCACCCGCCCAGGTCAGCAGGCCATGGTGGCGGCGATCGAGAAGGCCATCCAGGACCGCGAGCACCTGCTGGTGCAGGCCGGCACGGGCACCGGGAAGAGCCTCGGCTATCTGACCCCCGCGCTGCTGGTGGAGGGCCCCGTGGTGGTCTCCACGGCCACCCTGGCCCTGCAGAATCAGCTGGTCGAGCACGATTTGCCGCGGCTGGCCGCGGCGGTCGAGCCGGTGCTCGGGCGCAAGCCCTCGTTCGCCGTCCTCAAGGGCCGGCACCACTACCTCTGCATGGCCAAGCTCGAGCACGTCGACGCGGAGGCGCCGACCGACACGCTGTTCGACGACGCGCCCGCGCCCAAGGCCGGGCAGTGGCTGGGCGAGGCGGGCAAGCTCGGCAAGCAGGTCCTGCGGATCCGGTCCTGGTCGGAGAAGACACAGACCGGTGACCGCGACGAGCTCGACCCGGGCGTGGACGAGGCCGCCTGGAAGTCGGTCTCGATGCCGGCGCGGGACTGCGTCGGCGCGGCCCGGTGCCCCTATGGGCAGGAGTGCTTCGCCGAGGCGTCCCGGGTCCGGGCCCGCGAGGCCGACATCGTGGTCACCAACCACAGCCTGCTCGCCGTCGACATGCTCGCCGAGCGGCACATCATCCCGCCGCACAAACTGCTTGTCGTCGACGAGGCGCACGAGCTGGCCGACCGGGTCTCCTCGGCCTCGCAGGCCGAGCTCACCCCGGAGGCGATCGAGCGGGCCGGCCGCCGCGCCCGCACGATGATCCCGCCGTCCGCCGCCGAGTCGCTGGCCGAGGCGGCCGACGCGCTCACCGTCGGGCTCGCCGACATCCCGGCCGGCCGGCTCACCGCCGGGCTGCCGGACGCGCTGCGCCAGCCGGTCACCCTGCTCGAGTCGGCCACCCGGGCCGGCCTGAGCGCGATCGGCGACATCAAGGCCGACGATCCCGACCCGGTCAACAAGCAGCAGGCCAAGGCGGTGCTCGACGAGCTCTCCAAGACCGCCCAGCGGCTGCTCGAGGAGGACGACTACGACGTCGCCTGGGTGGAGAAATCCGAGTTCGGCTCGGGCCGCCGCGCGCTGGTGGTCGCACCGCTCTCGGTCGCCGGCACACTCGCCCAGGCGCTCTACGAGGACCGGACGGTGGTGGCCGCCTCGGCCACGCTGACCCTGGGCGGCCGGTTCGACACGGTGGCCCGGTCGCTGGGCCTGCCCGCGCCGACCGCGGAGGCGTCCTCCGGCGACGGCTGGACCTCGCTGGACGTCGGCTCCCCGTTCGACTATCCGAAACAGGGCATCCTCTACGTCGCGGCGCACCTGCCCCGCCCCGCCGCCTCCGGGCTGCCGGACGCCGCCGGCGAGGAGCTGCTGCGGCTGGTCGAGGCGCTCGGCGGCCGTACTCTCGGGTTGTTCTCCTCGCGCAAGGCGGCGACCCAGGCCGCGGAGCTGCTGCGCGCCAAGACCGACCTGCCGATCCTGCTGCAGGGCGAGGAGACGCTGCCGATCCTGGTCCGCAAGTTCCGGGAGGAGAAGGCGAGCTGCCTGTTCGGCGTGATGTCGCTCTGGCAGGGCGTGGACGTGCCCGGCGACTCCTGCCAGCTCGTGGTGATCGACCGGCTGCCGTTCCCCCGGCCCGACGAGCCGCTGGCCGCGGCCCGCTCGGCCGCCGTCGACTCGGCCGGCGGCTCCGGTTTCGCCAGCGTGAGCGTCCCGATCGCGGCGGTCCGGCTGGCGCAGGGCGTGGGCCGGCTGATCCGGTCGACAGGTGACAAGGGTGTGGTCGCGGTCCTCGACTCGCGGCTGGAGACGGCCCGCAGCTACGGCGCGTTCCTGCGCAAGTCGCTGCCCCCGTTCTGGTATACGACCCGGCCCGAGGTCGCGGTCGGCGCGCTGACCCGGCTGGCCAAGTCGTGATCCGGGTCGCGTGCACGTTCCTGGTCGACGCGACCGGCGCGTTGCTGCTGCAGCTGCGCGACGAGTTCGCGCCGTATTACCCGAACGTCTGGGGCCTGCCCGGCGGCGCGATCGAGGCGGGGGAGACACCTGCCGAGGCGGCCGAGCGGGAGCTGCTCGAGGAGGCGAGCGTGCGCGCGGCCGAGCCGCTGCTGCTCTTCGAGCGCCAGGACCTGCCGGCACAGGACCGGGAGAAGCACTATTTCCACGGCCGCACCACGGCCACCCAGGCCGACGTGGTGCTGGGCGAGGGCGCGGCGATGCTGTTCGTCCCGGCCGCCGAGGTGCTGGACCGCCCGTTCACCCCGGGCAGCGCCGAGGTGATCGCCCGCTTCCTGACCTCGTCGGCCTACCGCTCCGCCCTCCGATGACACCGGCTCATCGAGCCGGTCGTCTCCGGCGCCGACGGGGACACGGCGCTGCGGGTGGCCCTTGAGCTGTGACCGGCGCGTGTCACCATGGCTGCCGTGATGGGGCCGGGGAGCGGGTTCGGGGTGCCGGGGGCAAAGCGGACGCGTCGGTGGCTGCTTGCGGTGGTGGCGGGCTGGGTGGTGGTGCTCGCCGGGGTGTCGTGGTGGTCGGTGCGCAACGATCCGGCGACCGTGCCCGAGCAGCGGGACGCCGGGCAGGCGATGGCGCCGCTGCGGAAGGCGGCCGGGACCTTGCTGGCCGCCGCCGAGAACGGGCCGTGGGTGATCCGGCTCGGGGCGCCGCACGTCGAGACCTGCCGGCTGACCCCGGTGCGCGACGGGCGCCGGGCCGGGCAGGACGTTTTCCTGTACGTGCCGCAGGGGCAGGCCGAGGCCGCCCTCGACCAGGTCGCGGCGGCGCTGCCCGGCGACTACCGGGCCGGTGTGGTGCCGACCAAGGCGGGGACGCGGCTGGCGCTGTACGCCGACGCCGGTGACTTCATCGCGGTCGAGGCACACGCCGAACCGGCCGATCAGGTGCTGACCCTGTCGGCCGACACCGGATGCCGGCCGCCGGGGGTGACCACGGCGGCGACCGGTCCGGCGGCGGGACCGGCGCCCGCGACGCTCACCGAGACTGTGGTGGCGCTCGGCGGGACGGCCGCCGCCGAGGTGTCGGTGGAGTCGGCCGGGTGTCCCGAGGGCGGGGTGGCGGCCACCTATCGAGCGACCGCCGGGGCGAGCGGGGATCGGCCGGTCGGGGTGCCCGCCGGTACGACGGTGGTGTGGTCCTCGGCGGGCGGCTGGGCGTACCGAAAAGGATCCGCATCGGTCGTGGTGGACGCGAACGGTGAGCGTCTGCAGGTCGCCGTGACCACCGCCTGCGAGTCGTAGAACCAGCGTCAGTAGACGAGGGCCTGGGCGCCCTCGGACATGATCTCCTCGACGAACACCGCGGCGCCGGCGATCCGGATGCCCGGGATGACGTCGGCCGGGCCGATGTCGCGGCGGGCCACGCACTGGGTGCACGCGGTGATCCGGCCGGCCTCGAGCAGCACCTCGATCAGGTCCGGCAGCGGCGCGGCGTGCGGCAGCGCGAACTCGGCGGCCCGGCCGGGCAGCGCGAACCAGGTGGACTCGCCGGTCAGCCAGAACGACACGTCGACCCCGGCGGTCGCCGCCGTCGTCGCCACGTTGAAGGCCTGGTTGCAGCGTTCCGGCGCGTCCGCGCCGGCGGTGGCCTTGACGACCAGCAAACGTGCCATGCGGGCCAGCATAGGATGGGCCGGACATGGTTACAGAGATCGGGTTCGTGAGCCTGCTGGTCGCCGCGATAGGCGGACTGGCGGGCGGTTTCGGTTATCTGGCAGTGCGAATTTCGAGGGGGCGTTGGTGAGCGGCGAGACGACGGAAACTCCTTTGGACCCGCCGCCGTGGCTGAACGCCCCGCCGGTGGACGCCTACCCCTATGAGGACACCCACGACCTGCGGTCGGGCCCGGACCTGAACCCGGCGTTGCTCGGCCTGCTCCCGTTCATCGGGCTGTGGCGGGGCCGTGGCCAGGGCGGATTCCCGGCGGCGGAGGACTACAACTTCGCCCAGGAGATCCGGATCAGCCACGACGGGCGGGACTTCCTGCGCTTCGAGTCGCGGTCCTGGCTGCTCGACGAGGAGTCGGCGCCGATCGGTCAGGCGCTCACCGAGTCCGGGTTCTGGCGGCCGGTGCTGGTCGACGGCCGGCCCGGCGACGAGATGGAAGCCACGATGATCCGGCCGGACGGCGTCGCCGAGCTCTATCTGGGCAAGGCCGCCACCACCCGGCTGGAGATGGGCACCGACGCGGTCGCGTACACGCCGTCCGGTCTGCACGTCACCGGCGGGCACCGGTTGTTCGGGGTGGTCGAGGGTGCGCTGCTCTACGCGCACGAGATCTCCATCGACAACAGCGACCTGACGCCGCACATGTCGGCGCGGCTGCTGCGCATCGGCGGTTGATCAGGCTCATCAAGAGCTGGTCGAGCTCATCAAGAGCTGATCAAGAAGAGAAGCCCAGCATGGCGAGGAAACGGGGCGTCCACGGTGATCGTGGGCGCTCCGTTCCGTCCAGGGAGATCACTTCGGCGAGGCCGCGCAGGGACGAGGTCAGCCAGATCGCGTCGGCGGTGGCCAGCTCGGGCAGCGTGACCATCCGGTGCACCGGGCGCAGGCCGGCGGACGGGGCGAGCGACAGCAGGTGGGCTGCGGTGATCCCGTCCAGGATGCCCGCCTCGGCGGGTGGGACCGTGCAGAGTTCGTCGCCGGAGAGCCAGACGACCGAGGCGGTCGTGGCTTCCAGGACGTACCCCTCGAGGGAAACCCAGACCACGTCGTCGGCCTGATGCCGCGCCGCCCAGCGGCGAGCCGCGAAGTTGCTCGCGTAGGACAGTGACTTGGCCGCGGACAGTGACCAGGGCGGACGGTGCCCGGCGGCGACGCCGAGGCCGGCGCTGAGCACCCGGACGCCGTCGCGGCGCTCCCGCAGCACCTGCTCGGGGATCGCCGAGACGCCGACGTGCAGCAGGGTGCGGGTGTAGATGATCCGCATGGCGCCGGTCCGGCCCGCGCCGGCGGTGACGTCCACCACGGGCGGCGGGGGCAGGTCGAGCAGCGCGGCCGAGCGGGCCAGCCGGCCCAGGTGCTCGGGCAGCAGCCAGGGCCCGGACTCCCGCAGGTGCAGGGTCTCGAAAACCCCGTCGCCGAGCAGATCGGCGGGTGTTACCAGGATCCGCTCCGTCATCTGTTCGAAACTAGCGAACTATGCTCGTGGAGTGTCCGCCACTTCGTTAGCCGCCATGCTCCGTGAGCGCGGCCTGCGGCTCACCCCGCAGCGCCAGTTGATCTTGGAAGCGGTGCACGAGCTAGGCCACGCGACCCCCGAGTCGGTGCACAACGCGGTCCTCGAACGGGTCGCCGGTGTCAACATCACCACCGTGTACCGGACGCTGGAGCTGCTGGAAGAGCTCGGCCTGGTCAATCACACCCACCTCTCGCACGGTTCGCCCACCTACCACGCGGCCGGCGAGCATCAGCACGTCCACCTGGTCTGCCGGTCCTGCGGGTCGATCGAGGAGATGGACCCGGTGGTGCTGGCGCCGGTCTGTGCGCGGCTGCTCGAGGAACGCGACTTCCGGGTCGATGTCGGACACGTCTCCCTGTTCGGGGTCTGCGGCAAGTGCAAGGAGTCCCAGTGAGCATCGTCATGATCGAGGATCTCGACCCGGGTTCGGCCGACGCGGGCGTGCCCGCGCACCTCGGCGATCCGGTGCGGGAGCAACGGCTGCTGGAGAGCGCGGTCGGCCTGGTCGACCGGTCGAACCGGGACGTGATCGCGGTGCCGGGGGTGGAGCGGGCGAGCTGGCTGCACACGCTGACCACTCAGCATCTGTCCGAGATCTCGGACGGCAGTGAGCTCCTGGTCCTCTCGCCCCACGGGCACGTCGAGCAGCACGCTTTTGTCACCGACGACGGGGTGACCGCCTGGCTGGACACCGAGCCCGGCAGTGGGGCCGGGCTGCTGAAATACCTGGAGATGATGCGTTTCTTCACCCAGGTCGAGCCGCGTCTCGCGACCGCCGAGATCGCGGTGCTGTCGCTCGTCGGCCCGGACGCCGCCGCGCTCTTCCCCGATCTCGCCGAGCCGCGGGTCAGCCCGGTGCCGGGTCCGAAGTTCGCCGCCGGGTCGGTGCCGCCCGAGGCCACGTCGCACTACGCGGTACGCCCGTTCGAGGGCGGCCTGGCCCGCCGGGTCCCGCTCGGCGTCGACCTGCTGATCCCTCGTGCCGCCAAGGACGCGGTGATCGAGAAGCTGGGCGTGCCGCAGGCCGGCCTGTGGGCGTACGAGGCGATCCGGGTCGCGGCCCGGGTGCCCCGGCTCGGCCACGAGACCGACCACAAGACGATCCCCGCCGAGGCCGGGTTCCAGGCCGCGGCCGTGCACCTGGACAAGGGGTGTTACCGCGGTCAGGAGACCATCGCCCGGGTGCACCACCTGGGCCGGCCGCCGCGCCGCCTGGTGCTGCTGCACCTGGACGGGATCGCCACCGACCACCCGCCGGTGCAGGGGACGCCGGTCGAGCTGGACGGCCGGGCGATCGGGTTCATCGGCACCGGGGTCCGGCACCACGAGTTGGGCATGGTCGCGCTGGCGGTGCTCAAGCGCAACGTCCCGGACGACGCGCGCCTGCTCGTGGGGGAGTCGGCAGCCGCCATCGACGCGTGATTCTCGTGGCAGGATGGCCGCATGACCGGGACCTTGATCACCGTCGCCCCGACCGGCGCGGAGAGCGACAAGGCGGTTGTGCCAGCCCTGCCAGTGACCCTGGATGAGCTGGTAACGACCGCGAAGGAGTGCGAGGCGCTGGGCGCCTCGATCATTCATGTGCACATCCGGGACGCCCAGGCCCGGCCGACCCTGGACCAGGGCCGGCTGCGTGCCACCGTCACGGCGTTGCGCGAGTCGACCGGGCTGATCGTTCAGCTCTCCTCGGGCGGCGCGGTGACCGATCCGGAGTCCGACCGGCTGGCCGTGCTGGACGCCGGTCCGGAGATGGCCTCCTGCACGATGGGCACGGTCAACTTCGGTGACGGCGTGTTCCTGAACCGCTGGGAGTTCATCGTCGGCCTGCACACCCGGATGCAGGAGCGCGGCATCGTGCCGGAGTACGAGATCTTCGACCTGGGCCAGCTCACCACCCTGCAGCGGCTGCTGAGCCGGCACGGGCTGCCGTTCGGCGGCCACGTGCACGTCGACCTGGTGATGGGCGTGCCGGGCGGGATGCCCGGCACGGCGGCCGCGCTGGTCGCCTGCGAGCAGGTGATCCGGGACCTGCCGGAGGGCACCACGTTCTCGGCGACCGGGATCGGCCGCAGCACCCTGCCGGTGATGCTGGCCTCGCTGTCGGCCGGCGGGCACCTGCGGGTCGGCATGGAGGACACCGTCACGTACGCGAAGGGCCGCCCGGTCGAGTCGAACATGCAGCTGGTCGCCCGCGCGGTCGGTTTCGCCCAGCTCGCCCAGCGCCCGCCGCTGTCGCCGAGCCAGGCCCGTGAGCTGCTCGGAGTGCCGTCCCGGTGACCGTTGTCGCGGAGGTGGTCCGGTCCGGTTTCGTGGAGAGCGTGCACCACGGTGTGGTCGCCTTCACCGACCGGCCGGGTGTCGGGGAGACCGGGGTCCCGTTCTTCCCCCGGTCGTCGAACAAGCCGTTGCAGACGGTCGGGATGCTCCGCCACGGCCTGGTGCCGCGCGAGGAGACCGACCTCGCCATGATCAGTGCCAGTCACGACGGCGAGCCGTTCCACGTGGAGCGGGTGCGGGGCATCCTGGGCGCCGCCGGGCTGGGGCTCGAGGCGCTCGGCTGCCCGGCCCAGCTGCCGTTCGCTGAGGCGCCGCGGAACGCCTGGCTGCGCAACGGTGGCTCGGCCGAGCCGATCCTGATGAACTGCTCGGGCAAGCACGCCGGGATGCTGGCCACCTGTGTGATCAACGGGTGGCCGCTGGCGTCGTACCTCGATCCCCGGCACCCGCTGCAGGTGGCGCTCGCCGAGGCGGTCAGCGAACTGGCCGGTGAGCCGATCGCGGCGGCCGGGGTGGACGGGTGCGGTGCGCCGGTCCTGGCGATCTCGCCGGTTGCGCTGGCCCGGTCGTTCCAGCGTCTGGTCGAGGCCGCACCGGGCACTCAGGAGCGGCGGGTGGCGGACGCCATGCGGGCGCACCCGGAGCTGGTCGCCGGCACCGACGCGCCGGACACCGTGCTGATGGGCAAGGTGCCAGGCCTGCTGATGAAGAGCGGCGCGGACGGGGTGGTGGCGGCCGCGGTGCCGGGCGCCGGCGGGATCGCCATCAAGATCTCCGACGGTGCGGCCCGGGCCCGGGTGCCGGTGCTGCTCGAGGCGCTGCGGCGGCTCGGCGTCGAGGCGCCGCCGCTGGACGAACCGGTGCTGGGTGGCGGTCTGCGGGTCGGCGAGGTCCGCGCGGCCTGGTGACTCGTCTCACGCTAGCTCTTGCAAGCGTTTGCTTGCAGGAGCTAGCACTCGGGGCTAACTTCGAATACATGGCCACACCCAAGGACCTGCCCCAGGACATCGGGACGTTCATCCGCGACCTGAGGCAGACCGCGAAGATCTCGCTCCGGCAGCTTGCCGACAAGGCCGGGGTGAGCAACCCCTACCTGAGCCAGATCGAGAACGGCCTGCGCAAGCCGAGCGCCGAGGTGCTGCAGCAGATCGCCAGCGCCCTGCGTGTGTCAACGCCCGCGATGTACCTGCGGGCCGGACTGCTCGACGGCGAGGGCCAGCTGGGTGTGCTGGCCGCCATCGCGGTCGACCCGGAGCTCACGATCGCGCAGAAGCAGTCCCTGTCGCAGATCTACGAGACGTTCCGCAACGAGAACTCTCGGAACGCGCCGCTCGCACCGTCGTCCTCCGCCACGGCCGAGACCGCGGACCTGGACGAGCACGAGGCCGGCGCATCCCGGACCACCCCGATCACCGTCGAGGAGACGAAATGACCGAGCAGACCAAGACCAAGATCCCGACCCCGCTGTACGCCGCCGCCGGTGCCGGTGACCTCGCGTACCAGCAGCTGCGCAAGCTGCCGGCCGTGCTGACCGAGCTGAGCGACCGCGCGGTCGCCTCGCTGCGCACCGCCAACGTTCAGGCCACCGAGCTGCAGAAGAAGGCCGCCACCACGGACTTCGACGCGCTGCGCACCAACGCCACCACGGTGGCCAGCACGTTCGCCCAGGTCGCGCAGGAGCGTGCGGTCGCGGCGTACACCGCTCTGGTCGCCCGCGGTGAGAAGGTCGTCGGCAGCGGCGTCATCGAGACCGCCGAGGTCGTCAACGCCGACATCGAGGCCACCGAGCAGCCGCAGGCCGTCGAGGCGGCGATCGAGGAGGCCAAGGCGGTCGAGTCCGCCGAGGCGACCCCGAAGCCGCGCAAGCGCGTCAAGCCCACCCCGGCGACGATCAAGCCGGCCGAGTAAGCATCGCGACATGATCGACGGGCCCCGGCATCGCCGGGGCCCGCGGCATAGACTCTCCGGCATGGCGCCTATTTTCTTCCGAGACGTGCAGGGCTGGATCGAGCTGCTGGTCCTGCTGTTCGCGCTGATCCTGGAGGTCGTGGCGTTCATCCACTGCCTGACCCAGCGCGGCGCCGGCTTCCAGGCCCTCGGAACGCTGCCGAAGGGCGCCTGGGCCGCGATCATCGGCATCTGCGCCCTGCTGACGTGGTACGGCAGGTCCGCATTGGGCATCTTCGGCCTGGTCGGCATCGCTGCCTCGTTGATCTATCTTCTCGACGTGCGTCCCGGCCTGCGGGACATCGCCGACGGCAAGGGCTTCTGGTGACCCTGCCCTCTGTCATGACCCGGCCTTCGGTCGTGGCGCTGCCTTCTGTTGTGGCGCTGCCTTCTGTTGTGGCGCGGCCCTTTGTTGTGGCGCGGCCTTTGGTTGTGGCCCGGCCGGCCCTGGCCCGCGGGTGAGGGGTCGTTTCGGCCCGCCGCCGCCCGACGGTGGGCCGCGCCTGCAGCGCAGCGACGGGACCAGGCCGCAGTCTGGTCGGCCGACGCTGCCGGGCCCGGCCACCGAGACGGTCACGCTGGCCTCCGGTGTCCGCGTCGAGCAGCTGATCACCGGCACCGGCGACCCGGTGACGGTCTTCGCGCACGGGCTGGCCGGGGACATCGCCGGCACCCGCCCGCTGGGCAGCGCGGTCACCGGCCGCCGGGTGTTCTTCCACTTCCGCGGGCACGGCCGCTCCGACATCCCGCCCGGCCCGTGGAGCTTCGGCGACCTGGCCACTGACCTGCGCGGGGTGGCCGACCTGTCCGGGGCGACCCGGGCGCTCGGGGTGAGCATGGGCGCGGGCGCGTTGTGCCGCCTGATCGCCGAGACGCCGGACCGGTTCGAGCGCGCGGTGTTCTACCTGCCCGCCCCGCTGGACGGCCGGCGCTCGGACGCCGCGGTGCAGCGCCTGAACCGGATGCTCGCCTCGGTCGAGTCCGGCGAGGCCGCGATGATCGCCGACGCGGTCGAGGCGGAGCTGCCCGCCTCGGTGCGCAACACCCCGGCCGGCTGGAGCTATCTCCGGCAGCGGGTCGACCAGTTGCAACGGGACGGCCTGGCGGTCGAGCTCGAGACGCTCTGGCCGGAGCCGGCGGTGCCGGACGAGAACCTGCTCCGCGCGTTCCGCGGGCGCGCGCTGGTGATCGGCTGTGAGGGCGACGAGGTGCACCCGTCGGGCTGGGCCGAGCGGCTCGCCACCCTGCTCAGGGCGGATCTGCAGATGTACGACCGCCCCACGGTCCTCTGGACGAACCGCCAGGAACTCCGCGACCGGATCTCGGTTTTCCTGAACAGCTGATCCGGCAATTTAGTGGCTATATGCCCCGAAAGCCGTAACTTTTACCGCTCTCGAGCGATGTTCTCGGCGTGCGCCTGTCCCCTAAATCCGCTTTTATCGGTGTTATTGCGATCGGTCTTCCGTTCGCTGTCGTGGTCGGCTGGGCCCTGGGCACCCCTGTTGCCCGGACAGTGGCGGCCCAGGAAGCCGGCGGCATCGGTGGCAGCGACGCCCTCGGCGGAGCCCCGATCACTGCCGACGCGTCCACCGGCGGTTACGCGTCCCATCCGCCCCGCCCGAACGGGCCGGTCACCACGACCGGCCCCACACCGTCCCCGATCGTGGTGATCAGCAGCAGGGTGATCACCAAGACCGTCACGGTGCCCGGCTCGCCGCTTCCGGTCACCACCACGACCTCCGCGCCACCGCCGGTCGTGATCGAGCCTCCGGTGCCGACGCCGACCCAGATCACCGGCCCGCCGGAGCCGATCCCCACCGACTCGGAGAGCGCCGAGCCGAGCTTCGACCCGGAACCGCCGGTCGACGACGACGAGCCGCGCCGCTCCTGGCGCCGTTTCCGCTAGCCCGCCAGGTCCCGGCCGGGTGTGACGACCGGGTCGGGTTCCGAGCGGGTGCGGCGACCGCGTCGGGTTCCGGGCGGGTGCGGCTGGCCGCGTCGGGTTCCGGGCGGGTGCGGCTGGCCGTGTCCCACTAAGCTGCCGGATCGTGAAGGAAGATCCGAGTCGGCCAGTGTCCGCGGTTCGCCAATTCGCCACCGGTGCCGGGCTGCTCGGCCGTGGGCTCGGCCTGGTCCTGAGAAGCCCCCGGCTGCTCGGCCTGGGTCTGCTCCCCGCGCTGCTCGCCGGCGTGCTCTACACGATCGGGCTGGTCGTCCTGATCCGCTACCTGCCCGAGCTCTCCGCCAAGGTCACCTGGTTCGCCGACGGCTGGACCGGTTTTTGGCGCGACTTCGTCGAGGTGCTGGCCGGCGCCGGGCTGCTCGGCCTGACCCTGCTGCTCGGCATCCTGACGTTCACCGCGGTCACCCTGCTGATCGGCGACCCGTTCTACGAGAAGATCTCCGAGCTGGTCGAGGACCGCTTCGGCGGGGTGCCGGACGCCGTCGAGGTCGGGTTCTGGCGCTCGCTGCGCCGCAGCCTGGCCGACTCGGTCCGCCTGATCGGCCTCTCGATCCTGGCCGGCATTCCGCTGTTCGCGCTCGGTTTCGTACCGGTGATCGGCCAGACGGTGATCCCGGTCCTGGCCGCCGCGGTCGGCGGCTGGCTGATCGCCCTGGAACTCACCGGCGTCCCGTTCCAGCGTCGCGGTCAGCGCCTGCGCCACCGCCGCGTCACCCTCGCCACGAACGTCCCGCTCACGCTGGGCTTCGGGGTCGCGGTGTTCTGCTCGTTCCTGATCCCGCTCGGCGCCATCTTCCTGATGCCCGCGGCCATCGCCGGCGCGACCCTGCTGGCCCGCCGCACTCTCGGCAAACCGGTGCATATCACCACGGTCAGCTCGCTGTAGGCGGTTGTCACCACCCTCAAGATCAAGAGCTTTTTGTCGTGCGTCCGCTGTGGTGCGGACCGTCGCTCCCGCCGGGACCCCTGCGGGCTTCGCTGGCCGCTGGCGCGTCCAGAACGCGAAGCCCTCCGGGGCGACGTCCGCTTTTGGTCACGGAAAACCCCCTGGCACCCCCCCTAACCAAACTGAACCCGATTTCCACACTCCAAGCCCATCCACACCCCACCCCCACCCCAAACCCCCTCCCCACCACACTGTCCAAGGGGGAGCCCCCTGGGAGGGTGGGCTCTGCGCGGAGCGTGTGAAGCCATGATCGCGCCCTAACTCCCCACACAGTGCTCGCCACGGGCTTGCGTGGGGACTTTGGGTGCGGAGCGCGCCGTAACTCCCCACGCAGTGGTCGCCACGGGTTTGCGTGGGGACTTTGGGTGCGGAGCGCGCCGTAACTCCCCACGCAGTGCTCGCCACGGGTTTGCGTGGGGAGTTTGGGTGCGGGGTGCGCCGTAATTTCACACGCAGTGGTTGTCGCGGGTTTGTGTGGGGAGTTTGGGTGTGGGGGCGCCGAAAGTCCCCACGCTGTGGGGTTGGTGGTGGATGGGGGGAGCTGTTGTGCGGGTGGAGCTGGTTGATGGGGACATCACTGGGCAGCGGGTGGACGTGGTGGTGAACGCGGCCAACTCGTCGCTGCTCGGTGGGGGTGGGGTGGACGGCGCGATTCATCGCAAGGGCGGGCCGGAGATCCTCGCGGAGACGCGAGCGTTGCGGGCGGCGAAATACGGTCGCGGGCTGCCGGTCGGCCAGGCGGTCTCGACGACGGCGGGGCGGTTGCCGGCGCGCTGGGTGGTGCATACCGTCGGGCCGGTGTTCAGCGCGACCGAGGACCGGTCCGAGCTGCTCCGGGCGTGTTACGCGAACTCGCTTCGGGTGGCCGACGGGCTGGGCGCCGAGACGGTGGCCTTTCCGCTGATCTCGGCGGGGATCTACCGCTGGCCGGTCGAGGACGCGGTCCGGCAGGCGCTGGGAGTGCTGCGCGCGGCCGAGCCGGAGCACCTGCGTACGGCGTACCTCGTCCTGTTCGGCGCCGAAACCGCAGCGGTCGCCCGCGCGGTAGCCGGCACCCAGCCGTAGCGAAAATCCCCTGCCGTGGCCGATGCCCGGGCGTAGCGGAAAGCCCGCGCGGTGGCCGGCGCCCGGGCGTAGTGGAAAGCCCGTGGCGGGGTCAGGCGGAGTCGCGGACGATCAGTTCGGTGGGGAGGACTATCGACTCCGGTACGTCGGGTTCGCCGCTGATCAGGCGGAGCATCTGGCGGGCCAGGGTGCGGCCCATCTCGCCGATCGGCTGGCGGACCGTGGTCAGCGGCGGGTCGCTGTACCGGCTGATCTCGAAGTCGTCGAAGCCGATCACCGCGACGTCGGCGGGCACCCGCCGTCCGGCCTCGCGCAGCGCCAGCAACGCGCCGTGCGCCATCAGGTCGGAGGCGACGAAGACCGCGTCCAGCGCCGGGTCCTGGGCGAGCAGTGTGCGCATCCCGGTGATCCCGGACTCCCGGGTGAAGTCGCCGGCCACCACCAGCTCCGGCAGGCCGGCCGAGCGGAGCGTGTCGGTGTATCCGGCGAGGCGTTCCACCCCGGCGACCATGTCCTGCGGGCCGGCGATCGTGGCGATCCGCTGGCGACCGGTTCCGATCAGGTGGCGGACCGCGGCGGCGACTCCGCCGGCGTGGTCGACGTCGACGTACGGAACCGGGGGTTCGGCGTTCATCGGGCGGCCGCTGCAGATCACCGGGATGCCGCGCCGGGCCAGCGCGCCGGGCAGCGGGTCCGCGCCGTGGATCGAGGCGAACATGACGCCGTCGACGTGGCCGGCCACCGCGTAGCGCTCGACGCGGTGATGGCCGGCCTCGGAGCCGGTCATCATCAGCACGAGCTGCTTGTCGGCCGCTTCCAGCTCCATCCCGACGCCGCGGATGATGGCCGGGAAGAACAGGTCGTCGGAGAAGACCCGGTTGGCCGTTTCCGGCAGGATCAGCGCGATCGAGTCGGTGCGCTGGGTGACCAGGCTGCGGGCGGCCTGATTCGGTACGTACCCGAGCTCCTCGACCGCGTGGTTGACCGCCTCCCGGATGGTGGCCGCCACCGTGGTCGAGCCGTTGACGACGCGGGAGACGGTCGCGCGGGACACCCCGGCGCGCCGGGCCACCGCCTCCAGGGTCGGGCGCTCCCGCGTCGTCACAAAACGCTCCTCAGTAAAGGCGGGCTACTCGAGCCCGTTACGCCGGATCACCTCGCGGTACCACTTGGCGCTGTCCTTGAGCACACGCTGCTGCGTCGTGTAGTCGACGTGCACGATACCGAAGCGCTTCTTGTAGCCCTCGGCCCATTCGAAGTTGTCCATCAGCGACCAGAGGAAGTATCCACGCAGGTCCACTCCGGCAGCCAGGGCGTCGTGGCAGGCGCGCAGGTGGCCGTCGACGTAGTCGATCCGGCGCTGGTCGGGAACGTTGCCGTCGGCCGCCGGGCCCTCGGGGAACGCCGCGCCGTTCTCGGTGATCATCATTGGGGTGCCCGGGTAGTCCCGGTGCAGGCGGGTGAGCAGCCGGGTCAGGCTGGCCGGCTCGATCGGCCAGTTCATGTCGGTGACCGGGCCGACCGGCGGCCGGAACGCGATGCCCTCGCTGCCCGGGTAGTCCAGCGCGCCGGGGGCGCCGGGCTTCGCCGAGACGTACGCCGGGTTGTAGAAGTTGATCCCCAGCACGTCGATCGGCTGGTTGATGATCTTCAGGTCGCCGTCCTGGACGAACGCCAGGTCGGTGAGCCGGGCGACGTGCTCGAGGACGTCCGCCGGGTATTCGCCGCGCAGCAGCGGGTCCAGGAAGATCCGGTTGGCCAAGCCGTCGATCAGGCGGGCGGCGTCCCGGTCTGCGGCGTTCTCCGGGTCGACCGGGTAGACCTCGCACGGGTTCAGCGTGATGCTGACCCGCTGGGCGCCGGCCGCGCGGAGCGCCTGCGTCGCCAGGCCGTGACCGAGGTTCAGGTGGTGCACGGCGGCCAGGGACGCCGCCGGGTCCTTGACGCCGGGGGCGTGGATGCCGGACGCGTAACCGAGGTAGGCCGAGCACCACGGCTCGTTCAGCGTGGTCCAGGTGGCCACCCGGTCACCGAGCCGGCGGTACACGATCTCGGCGTACTCGGCGAAGGCCTCGGCGGTCGCCCGGTTGGTCCAGCCGCCGTGGTCCTCGAGGGTCTGCGGCAGGTCCCAGTGGTAGAGCGTCACGGTCGGGTCGATGCCCTTGGCGAGCAGCTCGTCGGTGAGCCGGTCGTAGAAGTCGAGCCCCTTGGTGTTGACCGGGCCGGTGCCGTCCGGGCGGATCCGGGGCCAGGCGACCGAGAACCGGTACGAGGCCAGCCCCAGGTCGGCCATCAGCGCCACGTCGTCGACGTACCGGTGGTAGTGGTCGCAGGCGATGTCGCCGGTGTGGCCGGCGTACACCTTTCCGGGCGTACGGCTGAAGGTGTCCCAGATGGACGGGCCGCGACCGTCCTCCCGCGCCGCACCCTCGATCTGGTACGAGGCCGTGGCCGCGCCCCAGACGAAGCCGTCGGGGAAGGTGATCCCCGCACGCGCCGGCTGCGCCGACGTGGACGTGACGGTTGCCGTCATGTCTTCACCGCTTCCTTGATCCGCTGAACTTAACCGGTTCACTATACCTATTTGCTGAGCTTCGCTCAGCGGCGATTTGCCCTGAAAGTCGACGAGTTAGAGCCGATTTCCGGTGCCCGCAAACCCGGCGGGTACCAGAAATCGGCTCTAACTCGTCGACGGCAAATCGCGAACCTCCACGGGGTGGGGGCGCGTCCAGCGGTGAGGAAGTGGGGTCCGTCAGCCGGTGCGGAGGGCTTGGAACAGGCGGGGGTCGCCGGTTTGGGCCGGAGGGGTGAGGGGTGTGCGGCCCATCAGGGTGAGCTGGAGGTCGCTGGCGGTGCCGGTGGCCTTGGCTCGGGCGTGGTGGTCGTCGGTGTCGAGGATGGTGCCGGTGTCCAGCAGGGCGATGCCGCTGCCGCGCAGCCGGACGAACCACTCGGTCTCGGCGTCCGTGCCGACCAGGTGGACCACGCCGTGCAGGTCGGTGGGGCCCAGCCGCTTGCCGGCCGGCAGCCAGGTGTCCAGGATCTCGGCGACCCCGTCGGCGGCGAGCTTGGTCTCGATCGGGGTGGGTCGCCCGGCGGCCGCCTCGGCGTCCCAGCGGTGCACCGACAGCTCGTGCGCGAGCCGGCGGTCCCAGAAGGCCGCCTTCTTCGGCTGGGGCGCCCAGTTCCACGCCGGGTAGTCCGGGTCGAGCGCCTCGAGCGTCTCGATCGTGCCGGTGACCTCGCGGCGCAGCTGGTCGAGTGCCTCGTCCCAGCTCGGCCGGGGGTCCGCGTCCGGCGCCACCGTGGGCCGGTCGGTCACCCCGCGGGTGACCGTGGCGCGGACCCAGCGCAGCAGGCCGGTGACGTGGTGGGCCAGGTCGCCGGTGGTCCAGTCGGGGACGTCCGGCACGGGAGCGTCGGGACCGGTCTCGGCCACGGCGTCCCGCAGGGCCGGGCCGTCGGCGCGCAGCGCCGCCAGCCAGAAGTCCTTCGTCCCGTGCAACCTGTTCATCGCAGTCGTCTCCCGCTCGGCCGGACCGCCGGTGAATCACTCTGCCCTATGAGCTTAGGGTGAACGTCGTGCCCGACGCATACGCCGATCATCTGACTGACGATAACTCCGAGGCTGACGCTGTTCCGGCTGCGGACCGAATGCTGGCGGTATATACGACGCTACGCCTAGGTGGCCCGGCCGGCACGGTGACCACCGCTGTCGAGACGGACGAAGCGGTCGCCGTGGTGCGTAAGGCCACGGCCGAGGGACGCCCGTTCCTGATCCTGGCCGGTGGCAGCAACGTGGTGATCGGTGACGCGGGCTTCGACGGCGAGGTGCTGGTGCTGCGCAACCGCGGCGTCGAGGTGGTGGCGGAGGGCGACGGCGAGGTCGTGGTCCGGGTCGCCGCCGGCGAGCCGTGGGACGACTTCGTCGGGTACGCGGTGGCGAACGGCTGGTCCGGCGTCGAGTGCCTGTCCGGCATCCCCGGTTCGGCCGGCGCCACCCCGATCCAGAACGTCGGCGCGTACGGCCAGGAGGTCGAGCAGACCATCGTGGCGGTGCACGCCTACGACAGGGTCGCCGACGAGCAGCTGGTGCTGACCCCGGCCGAGTGCGGTTTCGGCTACCGCTCGAGCGTGTTCAAGCACAGCGACCGTCACCTGGTCACCGCGGTCGACTTCCGGCTGGCGACCGACGGGCTCTCCGCCCCGATCCGATACGCCGAGCTGGCCCGGCAGCTGGGCGCCGAGGCCGGCGACCGGGTGCCGGTGGCGCAGGCCCGGCAGACGGTCCTGCAGCTGCGCGCCGGTAAGGGCATGGTGCTCGACCCGGCCGACCGGGACACCTGGTCGGTGGGCTCGTTCTTCACCAACCCGGTGGTGCCGGCCGCGTTCTTCGCGGAGCTGACCACGACCCGTGGCGGCATGCCGCACTGGCCGGGCGAGAACGGCACCGTGAAGATCCCGGCGGCCTGGCTGATCGAGAACGCCGGGTTCCCGAAGGGCTTCGCCGGCGCCGGGGTCTCGATCTCCACCAAGCACACCCTGGCGCTGACCAACCGCGGTTCGGGCGACACGGCCGCGCTGCTGGACCTGGCCCGGACCATCCGGGACGGGGTACGCGACCGCTTCGGCGTCGAGCTGCACCCCGAACCGGTGCTGGTCGGCGTCGAGTTCTAGACGCGGACGAACCGGTTCAGCGCCAGCCGAACACCTGGGTGTAGTAGGGCGTGCCGTCCGACGCGTACACGATGGCCGCGCCGATCTTCTTGGCCCCGCAGTTCAGGATGTTGGCGCGGTGCCCCGGGCTCTCCATCCACGCCTTCATCACCTCGGGCGCGGTCGGGTAGCCCCAGGCGATGTTCTCGCCGGCCGGGGTGCGGTACCCGGCCCGCTGCGCCCGCATGGAGAAGGTGGAGCCGTCCCGCCACACGTGGCTGAACAGCCGGGTCCGGGCCATGTAGTAGCTCTGTGCCACCGACGCCAGGATCAGCTCGTGGTCCAGGCCGACCCGGGGGCAGCCGGCCGCCCGGCGTTCCCGGTTGGTCAGCCGGACGACCTGGTGCATCAGGCTGCGGGCGCGGGCCTTCTCCGGGTCCGGGGTGGCCGCGCCGGCCGGTGCGGCCTCGACGTTCGGCGTGATCGGCGCGGCCGGGGTGCGCGGTGTCGTCGCCGGGCCGGGTGACGTCGTGGCCGGCTCCGGAACCGTGTCGGTGACGACCGGCGTGGGCTGGCCCGGCGGCCGGTCCGGTACCACCGGTCCCTGGGCGTTCACCGCGTGCGGCAGCGCGAACAGAGCGGCGGGCAGAGCGAGCAGCGCGGGCGCGGCCGCTAGCGCGGAGGCGCGGCGTACCACCTTGTCGAGCACGGGTTCCTCCCGGATCCGTGGTGGACGCGATTCGTCCACCAGGGATATCGGACCCTTTACTTCGTCCCGTGTCACATCTTTCGCGGAACGGCGGAAATGCCGTACAAGAAATGAAAAGCTGAGGGGATCGGCGGTCCGCAGGCGGGCAGCGGAGCGTGATTAGCGCCTGACATCCGTCTTGGTCGGATCCTTCGGCGACCGGCCGGTGTACAGGGTCTTTGCCCGCTAAACTGTGACTGTCCGTAAATAGGCGATGACATCACGCTATGGTGTTTTTGCGCCTTTGAATTTCTCCCGTCCGCGGTCGCGCGGACGGTGCCAAGCGAGACACCGAACTTCCCACCGCCGGCTGCGGCGCGAGGGAGATCGGCCGTGCCCGAAAACGGGTGCGAGCACGGGTTGGGGGCAGGGTGAACACACGATGAGTCGCCTACTCGTGGTCGAAGACGACCCGGACATCGCACTCGCCCTGCGGCTGTTGTTCAGCCGCGCCGGGTACGAGGTGGCCCACGCCGCGGACGGGCGTTCCGGCCTCAAGGAGGCGTACGCCGAGCACCCCGATCTGGTGGTGCTCGACGTGGGTCTGCCGGAGATGGACGGCTGGCAGGTACTGGAACGTCTCCGCGACGTCTCGGACGTGCCGGTGCTGGTGCTGACCGCGCACGGGCAGGAAGCGGAGAAGGTCCGCGGCCTGCGTGGCGGCGCGGATGACTATCTGACCAAGCCGTTCGCCAACAACGAACTGCTGGCCCGGGTGGAGGCGCTGCTGCGCCGCTCGTCCACCGGGCAGAACAGCTGGGCCAGCCAGATCTATGACGACGGCCTGGTGCACCTGGACCCGACCAAGCGCCGGGTCTACGTCAAGGGGGACGAGAAGCGGCTCACGCCGACCGAGTTCCGCCTGCTGAACGCGCTGGTGCGGCACGCCGGCGCGGTGCTCTCGCCGAATCAGCTGCTCACACAGGCGTGGGACGACCCGACCGGCATCGGCCAGGAGCGGGTCAAGTTCGCGGTGCTGCGATTGCGGCGCAAGCTCGGCTGGTCCGATCCCGAGGAATCACCGATCGAATCGGTGCGCGGGTTCGGCTATCGCTACCGCCGCCCGGGCGGGGAAGCCTGAGAAGTCGGGCGTACCGGGTGAGTCTTCTCAGTTGGTGCCCGTCAGGGTCGATGAGGGCTGTGAAGCCGAGCAGGAGGTAGGTGTCGTGGAAGACCTTGGCGAGATCGTCGGCGAATTCCTGATGGAATCGCACGAGAACCTGGACCAGATCGACCGGGACCTCGTGAGCCTGGAACAGGAACCGGACTCGCGTGATTTGATCTCCCGCATCTTCCGGGCGATCCACACGATCAAGGGCACCAGCGGGTTCCTGGCGTTCTCCCGGTTGGAGAAGCTGGCGCACGCGGGTGAGTCCCTGCTGTCCCGATTGCGGGACGGCGTCCAGCCGGTCACCCCGGAGACCATCACCGTTCTGCTCGTCACCATCGACGGTGTCCGCTCGCTGCTCGCCTCGATCGAGGAGAAGGGCACCGAGTCCGAGGTCGACATCGACAGCATCATCGTCAAGGTCAACGCGCAGATGAACGCGCCGACCGAGGCGAAGGCGGAGGCTCCGGCCGCCGCCGCGGCGCCCGCCGCCGAGGCCGCTCCGGCCGCGGACGGCGAAGCGCCGGTGCCGCTCGACGAGACGCCGGCCCGCCCGGTTCCCGAGCCGGTCGCCGAACAGCGGCAGCCGCTGGGCCAGATCCTGGTCGAGGCGGGCGCCGCCCAGCCGGGCGACGTGTCCACCGCGCTGCAGCAGCAGATCGAGGGCGACGAGCGCAAGCTCGGCACCATCCTGCTGGACGAGGGCAAGACCCAGCCGGCCGCGGTGAACGAGGCCCTGCAGTCGCAGGCGGCGCCGAAGCGGAGCATCGCGGACAGCGCGATCCGGGTCGACGTCGACCTCCTGGACACCCTGCTGAACATGGTCGGCGAGCTGGTGCTCGCCCGTAACCAGCTGGTTCGCGGGGTCATGGAGATCGGCGACTCCGGCCTGGTGCGCAGCGCCCAGCGACTCGGCATGATCACCAGTGAGCTGCAGGCCGGCATCATGAAGACCCGGATGCAGCCCATCGAGCACATCTGGTCGAAGCTGCCCCGCGTCGTCCGGGACCTGAGCAACTCGCTCGGCAAACAGGTCCAGCTGGTGATGCAGGGCAAGGACACCGAGCTCGACCGGAGCCTGCTCGAGGCGGTCAAGGACCCGCTGACCCACCTGGTCCGCAACGCGGTCGACCACGGCATCGAGGACCCGGAGCGCCGGGCCGCCGCAGGCAAGGGCACCGAGGGCACGCTGACGCTCCGCGCCTACCACGAGGGCGGGCACGTCGCGGTCGAGGTCGCCGACGACGGCGCCGGTCTGGACGTCGACCGGATCGCGGCGAAGGCCGTGGAGAAGGGCCTGCTCCGCCCGGACCAGGTCGCGAACATGGACCGGCGCGACATCATGGCGATGGTCTTCCAGCCCGGCTTCTCCACCGCTGCCAAGGTCACCAACGTCTCCGGCCGCGGTGTCGGCATGGACGTGGTCAAGACCAACATCGAGAACATCGGTGGCGCGGTCAGCGTCGACTCGACGCCCGGCGAGGGTACGGTCTGGCGGCTCACCATCCCGCTGACCCTGGCCATCATCCAGGCGCTCACCGTCGACTGCGGTGAGCACCGGTACGTGGTCCCGCAGGTCGCGGTGCTCGAACTGGTCTTCATCGACGGACAGTCCACCAAGATCGAGTACGCCTCGGGCGCCCCGGTCTACCGCCTGCGCGGCAAACTGCTGCCGCTGATCCGGCTGGACCGCGCGCTCGGTCTGGAGGTCGGTGGCGACCAGGGCGTCTACATCATGGTGCTGCAGGCCGACGGCCGCCGGTTCGGCATGGTCGTGGACCGGGTGCTGAACACCGAAGAGGTCGTGGTCAAGGCCTTGAACACCCGGTTCAAGGACATCGGCCTGTACGCCGGCGCGACGATCCTCGGCGACGGCAAGGTCGGCCTGATCCTGGACGTCTCGTCGCTGGCCCGCCGCTCCCACCTGGCCGTCGACTCGGAACGCGAGAACGTCGTCGCCAACTCGAAGGCCTCCGGCGAGGGCAAGATGCAGCGCCTGCTGGTCACCGCGGTCGGCGAACGCCGGGTGGCGATCCCGCTGGACACGGTCACCCGGCTCGAGGAGTTCCCCAAGGACCGGATCGAACACGCCGGCTCCCGCGAAGTCGTGCAGTACCGAGGGCAGATCCTGCCGCTGGTGCGGTTGTCGCACCTGCTCGGCGCGTACGGCGAGGAGCCCGAGGGCGACACCGTGTCGGTGGTCGTCTACAGCGAGGGCGGACGGAGCGTGGCGCTGGTGGTCGACCGGATCGTGGACATCGCCGAGAACTCGACGGCGGCACGCCGGGACGCCGAGGAGGACGGGCTGGTCGGCACCGCGGTGATCCAGCAACGGGTCACCGAGCTGCTCGACGTACGCCGGGCCATCCTCGCCGCCGACCCGAACTTCTACAGCGACGCGTCCGACGACATGCTGGTGGAGGCCTGAGATGGCGAGTCGCCAGTTCGCCACCTTCGAGGTGGACGGCCAGCTCTTCGGCGTCGAGGTGCACACCGTGCAGGAGGTGCTCTCGTACAACGAGTACACCCCGGTGCCGCTCGCCCCGAAGGCCGTCGGTGGCCTGTTCAACCTCCGGGGCCAGGTGATCGCGGCGGTCGACCTGCGGGTCCAGCTCGGGCTCGCCCGGCAGGCGCTGCAGGGGCCGGTGATGAACGTGATCCTGCGCGGCGACGGCGAGCCGGTGAGCCTGCTGGTCGACAAGATCGGTGAGGTGGTCGATCTGGACGACGAGACGTTCGAGCCGCCACCGGACACCCTCAGCGGCCCGACCCGGGAGCTGGTGGTCGGCACGTTCAAACTGGACGGACGGTTGATGCTCGCCCTCGACGTCAATCAGGCGGTCGACACGTACCGCGCCACCAACTGATGTACAGCCTGGTCAGCGCCCCGGTCCTGGGCTTCGACCTGACCCGCCTGCCGGGCGGGTCGGCGGCGGCCGACGTCATGCTGCGCGCGCTGCGCCTGCAGGTCGCCGACCTGCCGGTGCTCGCCGCGCGGCTACCCGACGAGGACACCCGGGGCCCGCTCTGGGTCGAGGTGG
This sequence comes from Actinoplanes palleronii, assembly GCF_016862315.1. Lineage (GTDB taxonomy): Bacteria > Actinomycetota > Actinomycetes > Mycobacteriales > Micromonosporaceae > Actinoplanes > Actinoplanes palleronii. The sequence goes on from NZ_BOMS01000115.1 coordinate 29,368, forward strand.
AGAGCGCCGCGCGCCGGATGCCGAGCCTCAAGGGGATGTCGAAGGACGACCCGGCGGGAAACCTCGCCCTGGTCGAGCGCGCGCCGATCGGTTCGGTCGACTCGCTGCTCACCTGCCTGCGCTACGACGTGATGTCGTGGACCTGGGAGGGCACCGGCCGGGCCGCCCGGCAGACCGAGGAGGCGGCCGGGGCGACCGCGCTGCTCTGCGACGCCGCGGTCGCCTGCTACCTGCGCGAGGTCCTGGACGACGACACCCGCCGCCGCCTCGGCGCCGGCTGGGTGTCCGCGGTGCGCAAGCTGCCGGCCGGCGCCCCGATCGACCTGGGACCGCACCACTACACGGTCTCCGCCCTGCTCGACCGGCTGCACACGCTGCGGCCGGAGGACCGGAAACGGGTGTCGACGGCCGCCGACGACGCCCGGCGCAACACCGCGGGCTGGTCGCCCGCCGTGCACTCGGCGTCCTGGGCGGCGTATCTCTCGGATCGGGTCCGTACCGCCGCCGCGGCGCAGATGCTGCTGGTACAGGCGGTGGACACGGCCGGCATTCCGCTGGCCGACCGGGCCGGTGGGGTCTGGAACATGCTCAGCGGCGCTGTTCAGGCGCTGGTGGTTCGCGATCTGCTGGACACCGCAACGGCGCACCGGCTGCTCGCGCCGGTGGTTGCGGCACTCGGTCCGGCCTGGCTCGGTTGAAGGGAGTGGTCGAATGATCTCGGTTCTCGTCGTCGACGATTCCGTGGTGGTCCGGCGGCTGATCGTCGACGCTCTCGGGGATGCTCCGGGCATCCAGGTGGTCGGCACCGCGGCGAACGGCCTGCTGGCCCAAGCCAAGATCGATCAGCTCAAGCCCGACGTGGTCACCATGGACATCGAGATGCCGCAGATGGACGGCATCGAAGCCGTTCGTGAGCTGCGGAAACGGCACGCGGCACTGCCGGTGATCATGTTCAGCACGCTGTCCGCGGCGGGTGCCAGCGCCACCCTGGAGGCTCTTGCCGCCGGCGCGACCGACTACGTCACCAAGCCCAGCAACGTGGGCTCGGTCAAGGAGTCCATCCAGGCGGTGCGGGACCAGCTCGTACCGAAGATCCAAGCGCTCGGCGGACGCCGCCGGACGCCGCCGCCGTCCGCGCCACCGCGTGGTCCGGCGCCGGCTGCCGGGCTGCGTCCCGGTGCCGCGGCGCCGGGACGGCCCGGCCCGCCACCGCCGCCCGGCGCGGCCCGCCCACCCGCTTCCGGACCGGCGCCGGCTCGGCCCGCTGCCGCCCGCCGCAGCGGGCCGCAGGGCCGGATCGACATCCTGGCGATCGGCTCCTCCACCGGCGGCCCGGACGCGCTCACCAAGGTGCTGCTCGGTCTGCCCGCGGACCTGGCGGTCCCCGTGGTGATCACCCAGCACATGCCGCCGGTCTTCACCAAGATGTTCGCCGAACGGCTGGACCGCAGCACCCCGCTGAAGGTGGTGGAGGCCGGTGACGGCATGGAGCTCACCGCCGGCACGGTCTACATCGCGCCCGGCGACCGGCACCTGGTCTTCAACCGCCGGGGCACGGCGACGCTGACCCAGCTCAGCAACGCACCACAGGAGAACTCCTGCCGACCGGCCGTGGACGTGATGTTCCGGTCGGTGGCGGCGCTGTACGGCGGCACCGCCTTCGCGGCCGTCCTCACCGGCATGGGACAAGACGGACGGGGTGGTGCGAAAGTGCTACGAGACGCGGGCTGCGAGATCTTGGCGCAGGACGAGGCGAGTTCGGTGGTCTGGGGCATGCCCGGCGCCGTGGTCGGTGCGGGCCTCGCGGACGAGGTGCTGCCGCTGGACCGGATAGCGGGCGCGCTGCTCAACCGGGTTCGCGTGGGACGGTCCGCGGCGGTGGCGCGATGACCCTCTCGCAATCGGACTTCTCGTTCGTCTCCAACCTGGTCCGCAAGGAAGCCTCGATCGTGCTGGCCCCGGGCAAGGAGTACCTGGTCGAGGCGCGGCTGATCCCGGTCGCCCGCGCGGTCGGCGCGGCGAACGTCAACGAGTTCCTGGCCGACCTGCAGCGCCGGCCCAACCCGCAGTTCCAGCGCAAGATCATCGACGCGCTGACCACCAACGAGACGTCCTGGTTCCGGGACCGGGAGCCGTTCTCCGCGCTCACCGACGTGGTGCTGCCCGAGCTGGTGAAGTCCCGGGCGTCCACCCGCAAACTGCGCTTCTGGTCGGCGGCCAGTTCCAGCGGTCAGGAGGCGTACAGCCTGGCGATCACCATGCAGGAGAACCTGCCGACCGGCTGGAACTACGAGATCCAGGGCACCGACATCTCGCACACCATGGTCGAGCGCGCCTCGAAGGGCGAGTACAGCCAGGTCGAGGTGAACCGGGGCCTGCCCGCCACCCAGCTGGTGCAGTACTTCGAGCGGGCCGGCGCGCACTGGCGGATCATCCAGCCGCTGCGCCGGAACGTGTCGTTCAAGCACATGAGCCTGACCGCGCCGTTCCCGCCGATGCAACCGTTCGACGTGATCTTCCTGCGCAACGTCCTCATCTACTTCGACGTGGCCACCAAGCGCCAGGTGCTGCAGCAGGCCGCGAAGCTGCTGCGCCCGGACGGCTGGCTGTTCCTCGGAGCGGCCGAGACGACGATCGGGATCGACGACAACTACGAGCGGGTGGCCGCTGGCCGCACATCCGCGTACCGAATCCGTAACGCGGTGCCTGCGGGCGCCGGGAGAAGGGGATGACGCCGATGCGCGCCATGGTGATCGACGATTCGCGCGCGATGCGCATGATCCTCAAGCGCATCGTCACGAAGCTGAGCTTCGAGGCGGTTGAGGCGGGTGACGGCAAGGAGGCGCTCGATCTCCTCGCCGACATGACCGAGGTTCCGGAACTGGCCCTCATCGACTGGAACATGCCCAACATGAACGGGCTCGAGTTCGTCGTGAAGGTCCGGGCCGATCCGCGGCTGCGGGAGATGACCCTGGTGATGGTCACCACCGAGAGCGAACAGAGTCAGATCGTCCGCGCACTCGCCGCGGGCGCCCACGAGTACGTGATCAAGCCCTTCACCGAGGGCGCCATGATCGAGAAGCTGGCCCTGCTGGGCCTCGTGCCGACCGGAGCAAACTCATGAGTGTCGAAGTCGAGGTGGACGAGAACGACCTCGCGGAGATGGTGGAACAGGTCTGGGAGTCATATCTGGATCCGGAGGGCGTGAGCCCGCTGATCCCGACGTACGACGAGAACCAGCCCTCCGAGGTGCACTCCTCGGTCTCCATCACAGGGTCGTGGAGCGGCCACATCGTGTACGCGTCGTCCCGGGCCGCCGCCCAGCGCGCCGCGGCCGCCTTCCTGGCGATGGAGCAGGACGAGGTCAGTGAGGAGGACATCTCCGACACGCTCGGCGAACTGGCGAACATCGTCGGCGGCAACGTCAAGGCGATGCTCCCGCCGGGCTCGCACCTGTCCCTCCCACAAGTTTCGCTCGCGCCGGAGACCTCGGCGCGTTTCCCGAACACCCAACGCATCAGCGGCGTCTATGGACTCTGGGAGGGCGAGCCGGTGTCCATTTCGATGTGGCAGAGCAGCACCGACACGAAGGAGGAGGGTGCATGAAAATCCTGATTGCTGATGACAGCAGGGTGATGCGGCAGATCGTCGTTCGTACCCTGCGGCAGGCCGGTTTCGGCGACCACGCCCTGATCGAGGCTGCTGACGGGCAGGAGGCGTTTGACAAGACCACGGCGGAGCAGCCGGATCTGGTGATCTCCGACTGGAATATGCCGCATCTGACCGGTATCGAGGTGTTGCGACAACTCCGCGCCGCCGGCAACAGCGTCAAATTCGGTTTTGTCACCTCGGAGTGCACACCCGAGATGAAGACCGCCGCCGAAGCCTCGGGTTCGGCCTTCTTCATCGTCAAGCCCTTCACCGCTGAGCGATTCGACGAAGTTTTCGCTCCTATTTTGGGATGATTACGACATGTCAGACGTCTCGGTTCTTCCCGGCTCACTAGCCGTACGCAACCTGTTCGAGGACCTCCTCGGCCGTGAGGTGACCGTCAGTCCCGGTGACCCGCTCAGCGCGGAAGAGGTCCGGACCGCAACGGTGGCCATCTTCACCGACGCCGGCCAGAAGATCTACGCGTCGATGGGCCTGCAACTGAGTCTGGCGGCCAATGCCGGCGCCGCGCTCGGTCTGCTGCCGCCCGGCGCCGCCGAGGACAGCATCGACGAGAAGCAGCTCTTCCCGAACCTGGCGGAGAACGTCTTCGAGCTGTGCAACATCTTCACCAGCCTCCTCAACAAGGAGGGGGCGCCGCACGTCAAGCTCTACCAGGTGATCTACCCGGGCATGGAGCTGCCGAGCGACGCCCGGGCGGTGCTGCTCGCCCTGGGTCGCCGGCTGGACCTGATGGTCGAGGTGAGCCGGTACGGCAAGGGCAAGCTCAGCATCTCGCTGGCACCCTGAGGACGTCGCGCGACCGCGTACGTACGCGGAAAATTGAAGATCCGAAATTGCGGGCCCGCCGATCCGGCGGGCCCGCAAATTTGTCCCTAAGAAAATCTCATGCCGGGCCGAAGTTCAGGGTGAGCTAGCCAAGGGACAGGAGAAGTCGATGACCTCGCCGACCTCTGGAACGGGCGCCACGGGTGCCTCTTCGGAAGCCGTACAGGCGGCCGCGAGAGCCGCTGCACTCGCGAAGGCCAACGCCAAGGACAAAGACCTCGGCGACAAGGACACCTTCATGAAGCTGCTGGTGGCTCAGCTGAAGTACCAGGACCCGTCGAATCCCGCGGATTCCACCCAGTTCCTGGCGCAGACCGCGCAGTTCACGCAGGTCGAGAAGCTGGAAGACATGATCGGCATGATGAAGGGCCAGCGGATGGTCACCGCCAGCGCGCTGGTCGGCAAGACCGTCACGTACATGGACCCGACCGGTGCCATGCAGTCCGGCGTGGTTGCTGCGGCAAAGCTCAATGGAGACAGCGAACCGATGCTCAAGGTCGGGAACACGGATGTAGAGCTGTCCAAGGTCACGGAGATTACACAGACCGCCTGATTCCGTCATTTCCCTTTACTTCTTGAACGCGAAGGAATCTTTATGCTGCGCTCTCTCTACTCCGGTATCAGTGGTCTGCACGCGCACCAGCAGATGATGGACGTCACCGGCAACAACATCGCGAACGTCAACACGGTGGGCTACAAGTCGACCTCGGTCCAGTTCCAGGACACGCTCAGCCAGATGGTCGGCGCGGCCGGCGCACCCCAGAACGGTCAGGCCGGCTCGAACCCGGCGCAGGTCGGCCTCGGTGTCCGGGTCGCCGGCATCACCTCGAACTTCGCACAGGGCTCCGCGGAGACCACCGGCAAGTCCGGCGACATGATGATCCAGGGTGACGGCTTCTTCATCACTCGCAGCGGCAACGAGATGCTCTACACCCGGGCCGGCTCGTTCGGCTTCGACGCCAACGGTGTGCTGGCCAGTGCCAATGGCGAGCCGGTGCAGGGCTGGACGGCCACTAACGGCATCGTCAACTCGGCAGTCCAGCCGGGCGACATCCGCATGCCCCTCGGGGCCACCATTCCGCCGAAGGCGACCACCACGGTCACCCTCAAGGGCAACTTGAGCAGCGACAAAATCCCGGATGTCAACAATCCGGACAACGGCGGCGACACCTACGCGACCACCATCCCGGTCAAGGTGTTCGACGCGCAGGGTGGCACGCACACGGTCACCGCGAAGATGGAGCGACAGGCCGGGTACGACAACACGTCCGACCCGACCACGTCGAGCTGGAAGGTCACGCTCTTCGACGAGAACGGCGACCCGGTCAGCGGTGACGCGACGATCAACTTCTCCGGCGGCAAGCCGAGCGACGGGGCCGGCGGCGTGGAGAAGACGCTGAGCATCGGCAGCGCACCCAACGCGTACACGGTCGACATCTCCGATGTCACGTCGTACTCCGGACTCTCTGACGCTCGGGTGTTCGACACCGACGGGCAGACGTCGGGTGCGCTCACCTCACTTTCCTACAGCGTGTCTGACACCGGTCAGATCATCGGCGTCTACAGCAACGGCTTGAAGGAAGTGCTGGGTCAGGTCGCCATGGCCACCTTCAAGAACGTCAACGGTCTGGAGAAGGCCGGCGACTCGACGTATCGGGATACCGTCAACTCCGGGTACGCCCAGGTGGGTCAGCCCGGCAGCGCCGGCATGGGCGCGGTGATGAGCGGGGCCCTGGAGATGTCGAACGTCGACCTGGCGCAGGAGTTCACCAACCTGGTCATCGCCCAGCGCGGCTTCCAGGCGAACTCCAAAATCATCACGACCTCCGACGAGATCCTCCAGGAGCTCGTCAGCATGAAGCGTTAGCAGCAGCGGCAGGTTGTCCGGCGGCGGCCGGGGCGGGGCACTCATGCCTGCCCCGGCCGCCGCTGTGTGAGCCCCGGATCGTCGCAGCTCGCACCCGGATAGCGACCGGTTGGATCTCATCGGCAACCGGGATCGCGCCGAAGTAGTAGGCGTAGGGCCACGGAGGGCCTTCCACCAGCCAAGGACGAACCAAGGACGGGACAGTCTTGATCCTCGTAACTCGTATCAATGGTGCCGTGTTCGCACTGAACCCGGACCTGGTCGAGCGTGTGGACTGCACGCCGGACACGGTCGTCACCCTGGTGGACGGCACCAAGTACGTCATCTCTGAGTCGGTGCCCGAATTCATCGACTCGGTGCGTCATTACCGCGCCTCGCTCATCGCCCAGGCGAGCCGTATGGAGCCAGTTTCCACGGCTGCCCACTCCTCGTCGGACGACGACCTCGACGCCAAGGTGCTCCCGCTGCACCGGAAGGAACGCTGACATGGACATCTCCACGATCGTCGGAGTGCTTGCCGGATTGGTGATCGTCTTCACCGTCCAGATCCTGGAGGGCGGTTCGCCGGCCTCCATCCTCCTGATCCCGTCCATGATCCTGGTCTTCGGCGGCGCGTTCGCCGCCGCCATGGCCGGCGGTGTCCTGAAGGACGCGACCGGGTTCGTCAACCAGCTCAAGAAGGCCTTCACCGCCAAGGTGACGCCGCCGACCCAGCTGCTCGACAACGTCGTGAAGCTGGCCGAGCGGGCCCGCCGCGAGGGCCTGCTGGCCCTCGAGGACGCGGTCAAGACGGTTGAGCACCCCTTCCTCAAGCGGGGGCTGCAGCTGGCCATCGACGGCACCGACCCGGATGAGCTGCACGACATCCTGCACGCCGAGGTCGCCGCGAAGAAGAAGGCCGACAAGGCCGGCACCAAGTTCTTCGAGAACATGGGTGGCTACGCCCCGACGATCGGCATCATCGGCACGGTCATGGGCCTGGTCCACGTGCTGGAGAACCTCGACAAGCCCGAGACGCTCGGTCACTCGATCTCCGCGGCGTTCGTCGCCACCCTGTGGGGCGTGCTCAGCGCCAACATCATCTGGCTGCCGATGGCGGCCCGCCTGACCCGGCTCAGCGGGGTCGAGGCGGAGGAGATGGAGCTGGTCATCGACGGTGTCCTGGCCATCCAGGCCGGCTCGAACCCGCGTCTGGTCGCCCAGAAGCTGCGCAGCCTGCTCCCCCCGGACGAGATGAAGAAGGCTGAGGCCATGGCCTCCTCCAAGAAGGCGGCCTGAGCATGAGTTCTGGTGGTGGCAAGCGCAAGAAAGCCCATGAGGAGCACGAAGAGCACGTCAACCACGAGCGCTGGCTCGTGTCGTACGCCGACATGCTCACCCTGTTGTTCGTCCTCTTCGTCGTCCTGTTCTCCATGAGTGACATCAACACCAAGAAGTTCGCCCAGCTGGCGCAGGGTCTCTCGGCCGGCTTCGGCTCCAAGAGCGCGGCCTTCAGCGGCAACTACGCCCCGCTGGACGGCGCCTCGAACAACGCGCAGATCGTGCAGATCGACCCGGGCTCCAACCCGGGTGACGGGGCCTCCGGGACCGAGGGCCTGAGCAAGAAGCAGCAGGAAGCGGTCGACCGGGCGGTCAAGGCCGAGGACCGCGCCAAGGCATCGGCCAACGCCGAGAAGGCAGCGAAGGAGGCGGAGGACCTGAAGGCGATCGAGAACAAGATCTCTGACGCTCTGGCCGCCGCGAAGCTGCTCAACAACGTGAAGTTCACGATCGATCAGCGGGGCCTGGTCGTCACGGTGGTCACCAATGAGGTCGTCTTCGCCGGCGACCGGGCGGACCTGCGCCCCACCGGCGAGAAGATCCTTAACGCGATCGCCCCGACGCTGGCCAAGCTGCCGAACAACATCGAGGTGGACGGCAACACCAACCAGCTCAAGGCGCGGACCAAGTACTACCCGAGCGGCTGGGAGCTCTCCGCGGCTCGTGCCTCCACCACGGTCCGGTACTTCACCGGGCACGGCATCCCGAAGAAGCGGCTCAGCGCTGTCGGTTTCTCCGACACCAAGCCGCTGATCGACCCGAAGGACCCGCGGTCGATCACGATGAACCGCCGGGTGGACGTGGTCGTGCTGACCATGCTGTCGGCCGACCAGGCGGCGCTGCTGCCCTCGGCTGCCGGCACCGACACCAAGCTGCACGCCGGCCAGACCTCGGCCGAGGCCAAGGCCGCCGCCGAGGCCGCGGCGACGACGGTCGAGGCCGACAACTCCTCAGGCTCCAGCACCACCGGTACGGACGGCACGCCCAGCAATTACTCCACGATCATCTCTGACAACAAGAACTGAGGGGACTTCTCATGGCTGACGAAAAGGACACTGCTGCGGTGGAAGCGCCGAAGAAGTCCAGCAAGAAGATGATGATCGTGATCGCGGCGGTGCTGGTGGTGCTGGGCGGCGGTGGCGCCGGAGCGTTCTTCATGCTCCGCGGCGACTCGGCCGAGGCGGCGCCGAAGAAGGGCGTCGTCACCGCGGCCGACAACACGATCACGGTGAACCTGGCCGACGGTCACTACCTGAAGCTCGGCTTCGCCCTGCAGCAGACCGAGGCGGCCGCCGAGGCGGTCGACCTGAGCGAGGCCTACGAGCTGGCGATCGACGAGTACACCGGCGTGAAGGTCGCCGAGCTCTCCACCGAGGAAGGCCGCGCGAAGCTCAAGGCGGACCTGCTGGCCAAGCTGATCAAGGCCTACACGGTGGACGGGACCAAGGAGGTCATGGACATCTACTACACCTCCTTCGTGACGCAGTAACCGAACGTCGTAGTCAGCGGTAACACGTAATAGCGGGTGAGGGCGGGTCTCTTCGGGGAGACCCGCCCTTTCGTGTATTAAGGGGCAAAACCGCCCCCAGCACTCAGCGGTTCGCGAAGTCCGCCGATCAGGACGACGTGACCACCACCGCACGCACCCCGGGCAAGATGTCGCGCCGTGGCCAGGGCGGGGGGCCGACGGCGTACGACTTCCGTCGCCCGATCAAGCTCTCCCGTGAACACGTCCGGACCCTGCAGATCGCGTTCGAGACGTACGCGCGCAGCTGCGGCACCCTGCTGACCACCCGCCTCCGCGCGGTCAGCAACGTCTCGCTCATCTCCATCGAGCAACTGAACTACGACGAGTACGTGGCGTCGCTGGCCAACCCCACGATCATCGGGGTGGTCACGCTCGACCCGCTGCCCGGCACGGTCCTGCTGGAGATCGCCCAGTCCGCGGTGATGACCGCGATCGACCACATGCTCGGCGGCCCCGGCGGCTCCCAGCCGGAGCGCCCGCTGACCGAGGTGGAGATGCCGCTGCTCCGCGGCCTGATCGAGCGGATGCTCGGCGAGATGCGCTACGGCTTCGAGAGCCTGGTGGACATCTCGCCGAAGCTCAAGGAGATCGAGTACAACGCGCAGTTCCTCCGCGCGCACGCGCCCGGCGACGCGGTCGTGGTGGCGTCGTTCGAGACCAAGATCGGTGCGGAGGAGTGCATCTCCACGATCTGCCTGCCGTTCAACACGATCCTCCCGGTGCTCTCCCGCACCGAGACGATCGTGCTCAGCGCGTCCGAGCGACAGGCCAAGGACAGGGCGCTGCGGAGCCTGACCGCCGGACTTTCCGCCGCTCCGATCGACGTAGCAGTGCGATTCCAGCCCATTCGGATGCGTACCGATGACATCGTGGATCTACGTCCGGGTGACGTCGTGCCGCTGGGGCATCAGACCAGCCGGCCGCTCGAGGTCACCGTGAACGACATCGTCTTCGCGCATGCCGTACCCGGCAATCAGGGTGCTCGGCTCGCCTGTCTCGTCGTGCCGTCCCCCCATGAGAACTCGTCCAAGGAGTCTGGCCGCTCATGACCGCCCCTGCCATCACCGCTCCGCAACTGTCACTGGCCCGGAACGCCGCCGAGGCCGCGCTGGCGGTACTGCCCACCAGTCGTGCCCTGTTCGCCGGCGACCCGGTGACTCCCGGCGAGACAGTGATCGAGGGCCAGGCGGTCACCGCGCGCTTCAGCGGCGCGGCCTCCGGCGAGGTCGTCGTGGTGGTCGGCCAGGATCTCGCGGACGCGCTCAAGGAGAGCCCGCTCGGCGAGCTGGACCTGACCGCGGCCGTCCGGCCGGCCCTCGAGGCCGCCTCCCGGGTGTTCGGACCGGTGATCCTCGACCCGGGGCAGGTGATGGACCCGCAGGTGGCGCTCAGCGCGCTGGCCACCAAGGAGGGTGCGGTCGCCATCCCGCTGCGCGACGACGAGGACGTCCGCGCGGTGATCGCCATGGCGCTCAGCCCGTGGCCGACCGACGATCCGATGGCAGCCATGACGGCCGCCGCCACCGGCGGCGGGGTGGCTCAGCGGACCTCGTCGGCGCTCGGCTCCCGGGGCGCCGGGCTGGACATGCTGCACGACGTGGAGATGGAGGTCTCGGCCGAGCTGGGCCGGACCCGGATGAGCGTGCGCGAGCTGCTCTCGCTGATCCCGGGCGCCATCGTCGAGCTGGACCGGGCCGCCGGCAGCCCGGCCGACCTGCTGGTGAACGGCCGCCTGATCGCCCGCGGCGAGGTGGTCGTGGTGGACGAGAACTTCGGTATCCGGATCACCGAGATCGTCTCGCCCGGCGCCGAGTAGGAGTCCCCACCTTGATCCGGCTTCTCCTCCAGGTCGGCTTCTCCCTGCTCATCGTGCTGTTCATGATGTGGGGACTGGCCCGGGCGCTGCGGCGTCCGTTCGGTGGCCGCGGGCACGGCCCGCTGACCGTGCTCAACCGGCAGCAGTTGAGCCGGGGCGCCGCGGTGGCGGTGGTGAAGGTGTCCGACCGGGCGCTGGTCCTCGGCGTCACCGACCAGCAGATCAGCTATCTGGGCGAGGCCGAGCTGGACATGTTCGAGCCGGAGCCGGTCGAGCACCGCGACCATCTGCTCATCGAACCGTCCGAGCTGATCGAACCGGACATGATCCTGCCGGGCCGGCACCCCGCGGCGCAGACCGGGCCGAGCATCCACGAGGAGCATCACGGCCCGCTCGACGGCTCGATCCTCTCGCCCCGGACCTGGCGGTCCACCTTGGAATTCCTGCGCGAGCGAACGACGAGGCGATGAGATGCGACGCGCGATCCTGATACTTCTCGCGGGCGTGGGGCTGGCTCTCGCGTTACCCACGCCGGTGTCCGCCGCACCCGGTCAGCCCGGGGCGGAGGTCGCGGCGAGGGCTGCGGATCGCGCGCTCATGGACGTACCCCAGCAAGCGCCGCAGGCGCCCGCCCACCCGGCGGCGGAACGACCACCGGAACTGCCGCGGGTGCCGCAGGCACCGAAGACCTCGCCGCCGAGCATCAACCTCAACATCAACGGTACGAACCCGGACGGCAGCCGCCCGGCCTCCAGCCTGGTGATCGTTCTCGGTCTGACCATGCTCTCGGTGGCGCCGGCGCTGCTGCTGCTCTGCACGTGTTTCACCAAGGTCTTCATGGTTCTCGGGATCACCCGCAACGCGATGGGCCTGACCACGCTGCCGCCCAACCAGGTGATCGCCGGGCTGGCGCTGTTCTTGAGCCTTTTCATCATGGGCCCGACCGTCTCCGCGATGAACGACGTGGGCGTGCAGCCCTATCTGAAGGGCGACAAGACGCAGGCCCAGGCGTTCAACGACGGCATCAAGCCGTTGCGTGAGTTCATGTGGAAGACCACCCGCGAGGACGAGCTGGCCCTGCTGATCAAGGTGTCCGACCAGGCCAAACCGGCGAATCGGGACGCCGTGCCGCTGACCACGCTGGTGCCCGCGTTCGTGCTCTCCGAGCTGCGGGCCGCGTTCATCATCGGCTTCGTCATCTTCATCCCGTTCCTGATCATCGACATGGTGGTCTCAGCGTCGCTGATGTCGCTGGGCATGATGATGCTGCCGCCGGTGACCATCGCGCTGCCGTTCAAGCTGCTGCTGTTCGTGCTGGTCAACGGGTGGGGGCTGATCATCACGGCACTGGTCGGCTCGTACCGGTTATGAACTTCGACGTCCCGATCGCCGAGCTGATGGCGCTCCTGCTGGGCGCGTGCCGGACCGGCGCGTGGATGGCGGTCTGCCCGCCGTTCAACTCGCGGCTGATCCCCGGGCCGGTGAAGGCGCTGCTCTCGGTGGGGCTGACCCTGCCGATGACGCCGTACCTGCGGGACACCGTCCCGTCGATGGAGACCCCCGCACTGATCTTCAGCGTGATCATGCAGGTGTTCGTCGGTGTCGGGCTGGGCTTCGTCACGGCGCTGCTGTTCGCCGCCCTGCAGGCCGCCGGTGACCTGCTCGACCTGTTCGGCGGGTTCACCCTGGCGATGGCGTACGACCCGCTGGGGATGAGCCAGAACGCGGTCTTCGGCCGGTTCTACAACCTGATCGCGATCACCCTGCTGTTCGCCAGCGACGGGCATCAGCTGATCCTGCGCGGCTTCCTGCAGAGCTTCAAGACGCTGCCGCTGGACACCACGTTCTCCGTCGAGACGTTCACCAAGCTGCTGGTCAGCGGGATCGGCGAGATGTTCCTGTCGGCGCTGCAGATCGCCGGGCCGCTGATCTGCGTGCTGTTCCTCGCCGACGTGTCGCTCGGCCTGCTGAACCGGGTGGCGCCCGCGCTGAACGCGTTCCAGCTCGGCTTCCCGATCAAGATCTTCCTGGTGGTCACCCTCTCCGGGCTGGCCATCGGGATGCTCCCCGGCGCGCTGCACACCCTCGTCGAACGGGCGGTCAGCGCGGTGGTCCAGCTCAGCGGCGGCTGACCGCCGCCGGGCCGCCCGTTGATGGGAGGAGGTGGAGATGTCCGGCGAAAAAACCGAACAACCGACTCAACAGAAGCTCAAGAAGGCCAAACAAGAGGGCCAGATCGGGCGTACGCCGGACCTCGGCGCCTGGTTCGGGATGCTGGCCGCCAGCGTGATGCTGCCGCGCACCCTGCGCAAGGCGATGGAGCACGCCGAGGACCTGGTCGGCAAGATCCCGGACATCATCGTCCACCCGGATCCGGCCAAGTGCCTGGGCATCCTCAAGGACGGGCTGTTCAGCGCGGGCTGGGCGGTGCTGCCACTGGCGATGACCATGATGGCGGTCGGTGTCGCCGCGGCCGGCGCGCAGGGCGGCATCCGGGTCGCCACCAAGCTGTTCGTCCCCAAGTTCAACCGGCTCAACCCGTTCACCGGCCTGAAGCGGATGGTCGGCGGGCAGGCGGTCTGGGAGCTCACCAAATCGCTGTTCAAGACCCTGGTGCTGGCCGGCGTGCTGTACATGACGATGAAGGACATCGTCCCGAAGCTGATGACCGCCGGTCGGCTGCCGCTCGCCGCGCTGCTGGGCATCGTCTCCGACGCCGCGCTGGCGCTGATCCGGGCCGCGGCGCTGGCCGGTATCGCGATGGCCGGTGCGGACTACTTCGTGGTGCGCCGGCGTACCCAGAAGCAACTGCGGATGAGCAAGGAGGAAGTCAAGCAGGAGAACAAGAACGCCGAGGGCGACCCGCTGATCAAGGCGCAGATCCGGGCCCGGCAGATGGCCATGTCGCGCAACCGCCAGATGGCCGACGTGCCGACCGCGGACGTGGTGGTGGTCAACCCGGTGCACGTCGCGGTCGCGCTGCGCTACGAGCCGGAGAAGGGCGCTCCGAAGGTGGTCGCGATGGGCAAGGGCCCGGTGGCCGCCAAGATCCGGCAGCTGGCCAACGACAACCGGGTGCCGATGGTGCAGGACGTGGCGCTGGCCCGGGCCCTCAACGCGAGCTGCGAGGTGGGCCAGGAGATCCCGGCCGAGTTCTTCGGCGCGGTGGCCAGGGTGCTGGCGTTCGTGATGAGCCTGAAGGCACGGGGGTCGGCGGCTGGTGTGCACCGCAATCCGAACCCCACCCCAGCAATGACGTAACCGGAATTCGGGAGATTTCCTCACATCGGGGGCGGTTACCGGGGAGGATCGGGGCGTGGCGGTGCCACAAGGGTCTCAGTGATGGCGACGGAACGCCGAACAGAACGACGCCAGGACGGCGACGACTGGGCCCGGATGGCCATCGGACTGCCCATGCCTGGAAGGTGTCGTGAAGAAGCCGAGCATCAGCAGACTCGCCGTCCCCATCGGGGTCATCGGCATCATCATCATGATGGTCGTCCCCCTGCCGACCTTCCTGCTGGACCTGCTGATCGCTTTCAACATCACGGTGGCCCTGCTGGTGCTGCTGACCAGCATGTTCGTCGAGAAGCCCCTGGACTTCGCGGTGTTCCCGGCGCTGCTGCTGGTGATGACGCTGTTCCGGCTGGCCCTGAACATCAGCGCCACCCGGCTGGTGCTGCGCGACGGCGACGCCGGCAAGGTGATCCACGCGTTCGGCAGCTTCGTGGTCGGTGGCAACCTGGTCATCGGCCTGGTGATCTTCTCGATCCTGGTGATCGTGCAGATGATCGTGGTGACCAAGGGCGCCGAGCGGGTCGCCGAGGTCGGCGCCCGGTTCACCCTCGACGCGATGCCCGGCAAGCAGATGGCGATCGACGCCGACCTGAACGCCGGCCTGATCGACGAGTCCGCCGCGAAGAAGCGCCGGGCCGAGGTGGCCGCCGAGGCCGAGTTCTACGGCGCGATGGACGGTGGCTCCAAGTTCGTCAAGGGCGACGCCGTCGCGGCCATCATCATCACCCTGATCAACCTGATCGGCGGGTTCGCGGTCGGGATCCTGCAACACGGCCTGTCGCCGACCGACTCGATGAACCAGTTCAGCATGCTGAGCATCGGCGACGGGCTGGTCTCCCAGGTGCCCGCGCTGCTGCTCTCGGTGGCCACCGGCCTGATCGTGACCCGGTCGGCGACCTCCGGGGACATGGGTCAGAGCGTCACCGCCCAGCTCGGCCAGAACAAGCTGGCGCTGCGCATCGGCGGCGCCGCGGCCCTCGCCCTCTGCGTGATACCGGGGCTGCCGAAGATCCCGTTCCTGGTGGTCGGGGTGGCGGTGCTGGTGATCGCGCAACGGGTCAAGGAGACCGTGCCGGACGAGGACGTGCCGGCCGTCGAGGCGGTCGAGATGCCCGCCGCGGACTCGCCCGAGCAACTGCTCGGCGAGATGCGGATCGACCCGCTGGAGCTGGCCCTGGCACCGGACCTGGTCGACCTGGTCGACGTGAACAGCGGCGACCTGCTCGACCGGGTGCGCGCGCTGCGGCGCAAGATGGCCCTCGAACTCGGGGTGATCATGCCGCCGGTGCGTACCCGGGACGACCTGGACCTGCCGCTGTCGTCGTACGCGATCCGGATCTCCGGCGTCGACGCCGGCACCGGACAGGCGCCACCCGGAACCGTGCTGGCGATCGGTGAGGGGCTGCAGGCGCTGCCCGGCCGGGCCGGTGTCGAACCGGTGTTCGGCCTGGCCGGCAAGTGGGTGCCGGCCGAGCTGCACTACCAGGCCGAGCTCTCCGGAGCGACGGTCGTCGACCGGGCGTCGGTGATCATCACGCACCTCGCCGAGGTGGTCCGGAACAACGCCAGCCGGCTGCTCGGCCGGGAGGACGTGCGCGCACTGTCCGAAATGGTCAAGCGCACCCACCCGGTGGTGGTCGAGGAGCTGACCCCGGGGCTGCTCAGCCTCGGCCAGATCCAGAAGGTGCTGCAGGCGATGCTCGACGAGGGCGTGCCGATCCGCGACCTGGTCCGGATCTTCGAGTCGCTGTCGCTGCGGGCCAAACTCTCCCAGGATCACGACGGCCTGATCGAGGCCGCGCGCAACGCACTGGGTCCGGCCATCGCCGCCCAGTACGCGACCGCCGGCCGGCTGACCGTGATCACGCTTGACCCGATGCTCGAGCAGAGTCTGCTCGAGTCTCTCCGGCCCAGTGAGACCGGCGCCTTCATGGCGATCGACGGCATGCGTGCCGAGGCGATCGTCAGCGAGGCCAGCCGGCTCGCCGAGGCCGCCGAGCAACAGGGCCTCAACCCGGTCCTGGCGTGCTCGCCACAACTGCGGTTGCCGCTGATGCGACTGCTGCGTGCCGGCTCCCGCCGGGTGCAGGTGCTGTCGTACAGCGAGATCTCTGGTTCCACCGCACAGATCGAGACGATAGGGGTGGTGAACGGTGCCTACGCGGGTGCTGCTTGAGGGACCGGCCATCGAGCCGTTACTGGCTCAGGTACGTGACGAGTACGGCTCGCGCGTCCGGATCATCTCCGCCGACAAGGTACGAAGCGGTGGTCTCGGAGGCTTCTTCGCGAAGCAGCACTACGAGCTCTCCGTCGAGGTACCGGACGCACAAGAGGACAGTGAGGACATGGCGCAACAGACAGTCGCCGGTAGCGGCGCGAACCCGTTGGAGCGGCTGCTCGAACAGGCCGAGTCCCGGGACCGGTTCACCGGCGAGCCGGCGCCGGCCCGGCCGTCGGCACCACGACTGGGCCCCGGGCCCGGGCTGAGCCCCGGCAACGGACTCGGCGATCGGCTGGCTCGACCGGAAGCTCTCACCAAGCAGGACAGCAGGGAGGCGGGGATGGGGGACACCGGTACCGCGTTTGCGGAACTGATGGCCGGACTCGACGTGGCGAGCCACCTCGGCGAGACACAGCGACCCGGTCACCGGGTCCGCCAGCCGGCCGACGCGGCGGTGCGCGCGTTCACGCCGGCCACCGCGAACGAGCCACCGGTCAACGTCGGCGGGCGGCCCAGCCTGCCGGCCGCGCTGCCCGGCCGGCCCGGCGGACGACCGGCACCACCGCCCTCGGCGCCGGTCTCCCCGGCCGGTGCGGCGACGGTGTCACCGGCGCGCCGTGCCGTGCCGCAGACCACCGCCGCGGCGCCGATCCGGACCACCGAGCCGACCGCGGCGCCGCCCCGGGCCGCGTTCCAGACTCCCGGGCCGACCGCGCCGCTCCGGTCCGCCGCCGAGGTGTACGGCCTGCCCGGCGACGACCCGATCCCGGTCTCCCCGGCGCCGGTGGCCGCCGCGGCACCGGCACCGCCGATCACGCCGAAGACGGCGCCCCGGCGGACCAGCAGCGACCTCGACGCCGTGCAGACCAACCTGATCACGGTCGGGATGCCCGAGGAGATGGCTCGCCAGATCACCGGCGGCGACACCTACGCCGGTGTGCTCGGGGTGCTCGCGTCCCGTCCGGCCGCGCCGGGCATCCCGGACGGCCCCGGCGAGATCCTGGTGCTCGCCGGTGAGGTGCACACGGCGGTGCCGATCGCCAAGCAGCTGCTCGAGCAGATCCACGTGGACCACACCCACCTGCTGCTGGCGGCGCCGTCCACGGCCGGCACCGGGCTGCACTCGTCACGGCTGATCTCCAGCCGGGACGTGGCCGAGTCACGCTCCGACAAGCTGCAGTCGGCCGACCACGCGTGGGTCGTGGTGATCGACGCGCCGGTCGGCGGCACCGACGAGTTCTGGGTCAACGAGATGTGTGACGCGCTCGGCGCCACCGCGCTCTGGGCCGTCGTCGACGCCACCCGCAAGACCGCCGACACCGCTCGCCACCTGCGCAATCTCGGTGAGGTGGAGGCACTCGTGGTGCACAGCGTGGAGCTGACCTCGGACCCGGCGTCGGTGCTCGGCCTGGACGTGCCGATCTTCTCGCTGGACGGCAAGCCGGCCACTCCGCACGCCTGGGCCGCGATGCTGTGCGCCCGGATCGCCGCTGAGGTGATGCCGGTGGCCGCGATGGCCCGGCGGGGTACCCGCACGCCCCGCCGATGATCCGACCGTCGGTCCTGGGATTCGCTCTGCTGCTCAGCCTGCCGGCCTGGTATCGGCTGCTGTTCGACCAGATCGAGTTCACCCAGGTGTTGATCCGGTTCCTGATCGCGGTGCCGATCGCGGCGGTCCTGATCGCCGCGTTCCGCTTCGTCACCTCGGGGTACGGCATCACCGAGGAGACACCGGCGACCGCGGCCCAGCAGATGGGTACCGAACGTTCGGCGTGACACCCCCGCACTGGTGCCTTGGGGAAGAGCTATCAGTGCATCTCACAGCGGCGCCGGCCCTCATCGAGGACCGGCGCCGTTGTCGTGCTCGACCAGGCTAGGCCTGGATGTCGATCCGGCCCGGTGCGGCGACCCGGCGGGTGGTCACCGGGGCCGGCTCGACCGGGAGGTCGGCATTCCCGCCGGTCCCGCCGCCGCGCCGGCCGAAGCCGCCGGACGCCTCGAACTGCTGCCGCGCCTGGTCCTGCGGACTGCCCTGGCGCAGGTCGAGCGTGCAGTTGCCGAACCCGGAGTCCTGCAGCTCCTGGCGCAGATCGTCGAGGGCCGAGCGGATCGCCTCGGTGCCGGCCTCGGTGCCACCGGTGAGCTGCACGGTGATGTCGCCGTTGCGGATCTCCGCGACCACCTGGACCGGCCCGAGGTCGACCGGGTGCAGGTTCACGGTGAGCCGGTGCACCCCGTCGGCGTCCAGCCGCAGCGGCGCGATCCGCATCGCGATCTGCTCGGCCGGGGGCGCGACCGGGATCGGTGTCGAGTTCTCGGCCGGCGCCGTCGGTGCGACCGGTGCGGCCGGCGCGGTGGCCTGCGGGCCGGTCACTCCGGGCAGGGCGGCGCCGGGCGGAAGGCCGGTCTCGGCGGGTGGTGCCGCCGGGACCGCGGTGGTCGCGGCGGGCGGTGCGGTCGCGGTCGCCGGTGCGGTTTCCGGTGTACGGGACTCCGCCCCCGGCTGCCCGTTCCCGCCCGGCGAACCGTCACCGGTGTCCGGCCTCGCGTCCGGAGCGGCCTCGCCGGGCGCCGGCGCCGCGACGGCCTCGGCGGGCGTGCCGGGAGTGGCCTCGGTGCCCGGCGCCGTGGCCGGTCCGGTGCCGGCCTCCTCGGCTCCGGCCTTGGCGGTGGCGGTCGCTGCGGCGAGCCAGGCCGGGCGGGCCGGGGTGGCGCCGGCCGCGGCGACAGTGGCGCCGGGCGGAGCGGCGGTTGCCCCGGACAGCGCAGTGGCGCCGGGCAGAGCGGTGGTCCCGGGCGGAGCGGTTGCCCCGGGCTGGGCGGTGGCGCCGGGCGGAGCGGCTGCCCCGGGCAGGGCGGTGGCGCCGGGCAGGGCGGTGGCGCCGGGCTGGACACCCGGCGTGGCGGTGCCGGTCGGGGGTGCGGGCGGCGCGGCACCCGCGACCGCGGCGGCCACCGTCGCTCCGGTCGGCACCGGGCCGGTGACCGGGGTGAGCCCAGTCGCGGGCTGACCGGTGCCAGGCTGTGCGGTTTCGGTCGGAGTGGCCGTGACGACACCGGGCTGACCGGCGGCGGCGGTGGCCGTCGGGGCCGTCGGGGCCGTCGGCACGGCCGGCTCCGGTGTGGACGCCGCCACCTCCGTGGGGACGACCGCCGGGTCGGCGGGCTTGGCCTGGCCGGCGTCCGCCACGGCCTTCGTGCCGGGCTCCGGGGCGGCCGCGACCTTGGCCTTCGCGCGCGGCGCGGGCCGGTCGGTGTTCTCGGCGCGTCCGGTGTCGTCGGGACGCTCGCCGGCCCGGTCGGCCCGGTCGGCCCGGTCGGCCGCCGCCCGGTCGGCAGCGGCGGCCCGGCGGGTGGCGGCCCGGTTGGTGGCGACCTTGGCGGCGGCGCGGTCCGCGGCGGCCCGCTCGGCGGTGACCCGGCCGGCCTCGTCCCGGCTCGCGGCGCGCTGGTCGGCGGCGCGCTGGGCGGCCCGGTCGGACGAGGCCCGATCGGAGGCCGCACGCTCCGAGGCCGAGCGTTCGGCGGTGCCGCGCTCGGACGCGCCACGTTCGGCGGCCGCCCGGTCGGCGTCGGCCCGGTCGGCGGCACGGCTGCCGGCCGCCCGATCGGTGGCCGCGCGGTTCGTGGCCGGGTCGGCGGTGGACTGGCCCAGCTCGGCGGAGAGCGCCGACCCGAAGTCCGCGCCGTCGTCACGCCGCGCACCCCGCCGGCGGGTGGTCTCGACAGCGGGCCGGTGCTCCGGGCCCGTCACGGAACTCGACATGATGATGCCGCTCCTCACTGATCCGGTGGTGCGGTGGTCTTTCTCCAGGGACTCAGCCGCCGAGCGCGGCCAGCGCCTTCTGCACCTTCGGCACGTACGCCTGGGTCTCACCGAACGGCGGGATCCCGCCGTACTTGCGCACCGCGCCGCCACCCGCGTTGTACGCGGCCAGGGCCAACGGCACCGACTTGAACTCCTTCAGCAAGCCCTTGAGCATCTTCGCGGCGCCGTCCACGGCCTGCGCCGGGTCGAACGGATCGTCCACGCCGAGGCCCTTCGCGGTGCCCGGCATCAGCTGCATCATGCCGCGCGCGCCGGCCGGGCTCACCGCCTTCGGGTTGTACCCGGACTCCACCTTGGCGACCGCGGCCAGCAGCTTCGGCGGGACGTCGTGCTTCGCGCCGGCCTTGAGGAACAGGTCCGCGTACGGCACACCGGCCAGCCCGGCGCCGCTCGCCGCCCCGCGCAGACCGGCCGGGCGCAGCGCCGACATGTCCTGCACCGCGGCGGGCGGCACGTCGTCGATGATCCGGCGGATGTGTGTCGGTTTCTCGTACACCGACTGGATCTTCACGTGGTCGCCCGGCTTCGGCGCGGCGATCATCTTGTTGTCGCCGATGTAGATCGCCACGTGGTCCACCGGCGAGTCGAAGGCCAGCACGTCACCGGGCTTGGCGTCGGACAAGCTGGCCACCGGCCGGCCCGCGGTGGCCTGCTGCCACGAGTTGCGCGGCAGCTTCACGCCGAGGTCCTCGTAGACCTGCTGGACCAGCCCGGAGCAGTCCAGGCCCTTCTTCGGGTCGGTGCCGCCGAAGACGTACGGCGTACCCAAATATTTGCGGGCCGCGGCGACCACGTCCCCGCCGGCCGGTCCGGCGGCCGCGCCGACGCCCTGGCCCGGCCCGGTGGCCTTGGCCAGCGCTGACTTGAACTTGTCGCCGGACGACGCGTCGGCCGCCGCGGGCGGCGGGGTCAGGCCGAGCTGGTCCTGCAGCTCGGCGACACGGGACAGGACACCACCGACACCAAGGCTCATACTTCGCTCCCGTTCTCTCTCGGCGGGCGACGGGTTCTTTCTCGGCGGGCGACGGGTTCTTCTGGGCGGGCGACGGGTGGGATCGGGAGTTGCCCGGCGGGTCAGGTGTCCTTGACGCCGCGCGCCGCGTTGCGGGCCTTCGAGGTCACCGCGAGCTCGTCGAGGTTGGCCTGGTCGGTACGCAGGTCGTGTGCCTTGACCAGGGCGGCGTGCCGCTCGGACATCATCTCCACCGCGCGGCGCCGCTTCGCCGCGTCGGTCAGGGCGGCCACCTTCTCCCGCTCGACCTCCTCGGCGTCGGTGACCATCCGCTGTGCGTCGAACAGGCCGGCGGCCAGCGACTGCCGGGCCACCAGCGCGGCCACCATGGCCCGGGCCGAGCCCTCGGACGGCGCGTCCTGGCCGACCAGGTCCAGATGCCGACGCTTGACCAGCGCCTGGGCGTCCCGGACGTCGGCACGCGACTGGATCACCGCGCCGCGGGCGCCGTCCTCCTGCGCCTTGCGCGCGCGCAGCACCGGGGAGAGTCGGAACATGCGGTTCACGTCAGCCTCCTAGCGGGCGGATGGAGCCCTCACCTCACCGCTTCGGCCCGGTCGGAGATCGTCTGAGGCCCTGCACCCAACCCGCAACGAGTCCGCTGCCTGCGGCGTCTTTTAACGGACGAAGCACCACCAATCGCTAGGTCGTGGCGATCAGGGCGCGCAACGCGGCCCACGCGTCGTCGGCGGTGACCCGTTCGTCCAGGTCCTGCTGCAGGAACGCGCTGATCTGGCCCCACGCCGCGTTGGCGCGGTCGGCCTCCGGGTTGGTGCCCGGCACGTACGCGCCGATCTCGACGAGCTCGCGGACCTCGCGGTGCGCGGCCATCAGGCGGCGCAGCTCGGTGGCGTCCGCGCGCTGCTCCCGGCTGGTGATCCGGTTGGACACCCGGGAGATCGAGTCGAGCGCCTGGATGCTGGGGAAGTGGCCGGCGGTGGCGAGCTTGCGGTCCAGCACGATGTGCCCGTCCAGGATCGAGCGGGCCGCGTCGGCGATCGGCTCGTTGTGGTCGTCGCCCTCGACCAGCACCGTGTAGAGCCCGGTGATGCTGCCCCGGGCACCCGGACCGGCCCGCTCCAGCAGCGAGGCGAGCATGGCGAAGACCGACGGCGGGTACCCGCGGGTGGCCGGCGGCTCGCCGACCGAGAGGCCGACCTCGCGCTGGGCCATCGCCGCCCGGGTCACACTGTCCATCATCAGCAGGACGTCGGCACCCTCGTCCCGGTAGTACTCGGCGATCCGGGTGGCGACCGCGCCGGCCCGGAGCCGGACCAGCGGTGGCGCGTCCGAGGTGGCGATCACCACGACCGAGCGGGCCAGTCCCTCCTTGCCCAGGTCGTGCTCGATGAACTCGCGGACCTCCCGGCCGCGCTCACCGACCAGGGCGACCACGTTCAGCTCCGCCGAAGTGCCCCGGGTGATCATGCTCATCAGGGTGGACTTGCCGACGCCGGAGCCGGCGAAGATGCCGATCCGCTGGCCGCGTCCGCACGGGACCAGGGTGTCCAGGACCCGTACGCCCAGCGACATCGGCTTGTCGACGAGCTGGCGCTCCATCGCGGACGGTGGGGCGGAGTCGATGCCGACCAGTTCGCCGCGCAGTGGCGGGCCGCCGTCCATCGGGCGGCCGAGGCCGTCCAGGATGCGGCCGCGCAGGTCCGGGCCGACCGAGATGCGCAGCGGGCCACCGGTGTTCATCGCCGGCGTGCCGGTGCCCAGCCCGGCGATCGGGCCGAGCGGCAGGCAGGACAGCTGCTGCCCGTCCAGGGCCGCGACCTCGGCGAGCACCGCGTCCGGCCCGGTGCCGATCCGCAGCAGGTCACCGACGCGGGCCTCGATCCCGCTGACCGTGACCCGGAGCCCGACCGCGCCGGTGACCCGGCCGCTGACCCGGGGCCGGGCCGCCGCGACGGCGCTCTGCATGCGGTGGTGGAAGACGTCGGTCATGCCCTGCCTCTCATGCCGGCGAGCCGGGTGCGGACTCAGATCCGCAGGGCCTCGCGGGTCCGGGCGACCGCCGCCGCGATGGTCGCGTCGACGGTCGCGGTGCCGGTCTCGGCGATCGCGTCGCCGGGACGGAGGCTGGGATCGGCGCGCAAGGTGATCTTCCGGCCCTGGTAGTCGTACGCGCCGCCGGTGTCGCCGGCCAGGGTCCGGAGGTCGTCCGGGTGCAGGCGCACCGTCATGTCGCCGTGCTCGGGGGCGGCGGTCATCGCCCGGCGCAGCGCGTCCGGGCCGCGTTCCGGGTCGTCCAGCAGGGACCGCCCGACGATCGCCTCGGCCAGCTCGAACGCGCTGGCCAGTACGAGCTCCTGCAGCTCGGTGAAGGTCG
The DNA here is from genome assembly GCF_016862315.1 of Actinoplanes palleronii. Lineage (GTDB taxonomy): Bacteria > Actinomycetota > Actinomycetes > Mycobacteriales > Micromonosporaceae > Actinoplanes > Actinoplanes palleronii. The sequence goes on from NZ_BOMS01000115.1 coordinate 53,093, forward strand.
GCATGAGCTGGTTCTCCAGCTCGGTGACGGCCCGGCCGAGCGCGTTCACGGCGTGCGCGAGCGCCGCCGACCGGCGCTGCTCGTGCTGGTCCTCGCTGACCAGCGCCCGGGCCGCGGCGGCCTCGGCGGCGGCCACGGCGTCGCGCTTGCCCTGGGACCAGCCCTCGGCGTACCCGGTGGTCCGGGCCTGCTGCCGGGCCTCCTCCAGGACCTTCGGACTGTTCGGATCCGGCCGGCGCAGGTCGGTGGAGAAGCGGGCGGCGGTCGCGCCGACCGCCTCCGCCCCGCGGATCACCGGCCCGTCAGGCGATGAGCTCATCAACATCGCCGCCACGCTGGATCTCGATCTGCCCGGAGTCCTCCAGGGTGCGGATGACACTGACGATCTTCGCTTGGGATTCCTCGACCATCTTGACCTTGACCGGGCCGAGCAGGTCCATCTCCTCGAGCAGGTTCTCCCGGCCGCGCTCGGAGAGGTTCTTGGTGACCTTGTCCCGGACGTTCTCCGGCACACCCTTGAGGGCGGTGGCCAGGTCGGCCGGTTCCACCTGGCGCAGGATCAGCTGGACCGCGCGGTCCTCGAGGTTCACCACGTCCTCGAACATGAACATCCGGCGGCGGATCTCCTCGGCCAGCTCCGGGCTGCGGGCGTCCAGGGCCTCCAGGATGAGCCGCTCGGTGGTCCGGTCGGCGCGGTTGATGATCTCGACGAGCGGCTGCAGGCCACCGACTGTGGAGAGCTCGTCGGGCTGCAGCACGCTGGAGAGCTTGCGCTGCAACGCGCTCTCCACCTGCCGGATGATGTCCGGCGAGGTGCGGTCCATGATCGCGATCCGGTGCGCGACCTCGGTCTGCACCTCGAGCGGGAGGCCGGCCAGGATCGACGAGGCCAGCCCGGCCGGGATGTGCGCGAGCACCAGCGCGATCGTCTGCGGGTGCTCGTACTGCACGTAGGAGAGCAGCTGCCGGGGGTCGGCGTTGCTGAGGAAGTTGAACGGGATGTCGTTCATCGACGCTTCGAGGCGGTCCAGGATCAGCGCCGCGCGCTCCTTGCCGAGCGACGCCTCCAGCAGCTCACGGGCGTAGTCCATGCCGCCGGATCCGGCGTACCGGGTGGTCGCCATGGCGTAGAACTCGTCCATCACGTCGTCGACCTGGACCGGATCGAGTTTGCCCAGCCGCGCGACCTCCGCGGAGAGCATCTCGACCTCTTTCTCGGTCATTCCCGCCAGCACCTGCGCGGATTGTTCCTTGCCGAACTGGACCAGCATTATCGCGGCCTTGCGTACGCCCGTCATGGAGAGCGTGGTGAGCGCGGGTGTGGTCAACGCGTACTCCTCGAACCGTCTTGCCTGCGGGGGCTACCTGGGGGGTCAGCGGTGCGTCGCGTCGGCGGCCATCCAGCCGCGCAGCAGGGTGGCCATCTCGTCCGGTTTCTCCTTGACCATCGATTCGATCTCGCGGTGCCGTTCCTCGCGGGCCTCGTTGATCTCCTCCGGGATGAACCCGGAACCGCTCTCGAGCATCCCGGCGGCGTGCATGGCGTGGGTGGCCTCCAGCTCGGCCTGCCGCTGCGCGTCCAGCGCGGCCTGCATCTCTTCCAGGTGCGCCTTCTCCTCGGCGGTGAGCTGCTGGCGCCGCTTGGCACGCCGGCTGGCCCGCCAGGCCAGGAAGATCAGCATCAGCACCACGAAGGCGAGCGCGGCCGTTTTGATCAGGGTGATCTGCTTGTTCTGCTTGTCCAAGGCCGCCGAGGCCGCCAGCTCGTCCCGGGCCGCCTGGGCCGCGGAGTTGTCGAACGGCATGGCGCTCACCGCGATCGTGTCGCCGCGGGTGGCGTCGATCCCGGCCGCCGAGCTGACCAGCTGCTGCACCTGGGTCGGGTCCACCGAGGCCGCGGTGGTGCTGTCCAGCAGCACCGCCACGTTCAGCCGCCGGATGCTGCCCGGTGCCTTGCGGCGGACCTCCTGCACCTCGTTGAGGGCGTTGTTGCGGGCCTCGTTCTTGTTCGCGTACTGGCCGTTGGAGCCGGCGCCGTTCGGCACCTGGATGTTGTCCGGGCCGAGCACGCCGCCGTTGCCGGTGCCGCTCCCGCTGTACGTCTCGGAGCTGCTGGTCTCGGAGAGCGACGGGAGGGACGGGTCCGAGCTGTACGTCTTGCTGCGCGTCTCGGTCTGGTCGAAGTCCAGGTCGGCGGTCGTGGTGACGACCGCGTGCCCGGGGCCGACCAGCCGGTCCAGCATGCTCTGCAGGGAGGAGTTCATCCGGTTCTGGAACTCGACGGTCTGCGACTCGGAACCGCTGTCCCCGCCGGTCGCCACCGAGGCCCCGCCGCCGGTGGAGAGGATCTTGCCGTCGGCGCCGGCCACCGTCACCTGGGTCGGATCCAGCCCTTCGACGCTCGACGCGACCAGGTGCACGATCGCCTGCACCTGGTCGGTGCTGAGCGGGCTCGTCGACTTCGAGGCGACGAGCACCGACGCGGTCGGCTTGGCGTCGCTGTCGGCGAAGACGTCCTTCTGCGGCATCACCAGGTGCACGGTGGCCGCCTCGACGCCGTCGATCGACTTGATGGTCTTGGCGAGTTCGCCCTCCATGGCCCGCTGGTAGTTCGCGTGCTGCATGAAGTCGCTGGTGGTGATGCCCTGCTGGTCCAGCAGCGAGTACCCGGTGCCCTCGTCGTTGGGCAGGCCCTCGCCGGAGAGCTGGAGTCGCAGGGCATTCACCTGGTCGCGCGGCACCATGATCGTCTGGCCCTCGTTCGCCAGCTCGTACGAGGTGCCGGCCTTGTCGAGGGACTCGACGATGGCGCTGGCGTCCTTCGTGGACAGGTTGTTGAAGAGGATCGCGTACGACGGCTTGGCCGCCCAGGTCGCGAAGAAGTAGCCACCGACGAGGATGGCGAGGACCGCGAAAATCGTGACAGCCTTCTGTCCCGGCGTGAAGGACTTGAAGGTGTCCGTGATGCGGCGTACCGGTGCGGGAAGGCGGTCAGTCATGTCAGGCCTGCATCCTCATGATCTCTTGGAAAGCCTCGACGGCCTTGTTCCGGACGGCGAGGGTCATCTGCAGGCCGAGGGACGCCTCGGTGGAGGCCATCGTGTACTGGGCCGGGTCCTGCAGCGTCCCGTTGGCGACCTGGATTCCGAGGTCGTTCGCCTTGTCCTGCGACGCCTGCACGCTCTCCAGACCCTTGGAGAGCATCCGGGCGAAGTCGGTGTTGGGGCTCGGGGTCTTGGCGGCCTCGGCGAAGTCCAGGTCCCCGGAGAGACCGGACATGCCGGAGGCGCCGGACAGCCCGGAGGCGCCGGAGAGGCCGCTGATGCCACTGAAGCCGGAGATCCCGCCGATGGGATTGATCGCTGTCATGATTACTTCCCGAGGTTGATAGCGGCCGCGTAGGCGTCCCGCGCCCGGTCGACGACCGAGAGGTTCGCCTGGTAGGAGCGCTGGGCCATCATCATCTGGGCCATCTGGCTGCCCATGTCGATGTCCGGCCGGCGGACGTAACCCTGTGCGTCGGCGAGCGGGTTGTCGGGCTCGTAGGCCAGGACTCCCTCGGCGCTGCCGTACGACACGCCGGCCACCTCGGCGCCGTTGCCGTCCTGCGCGGACCGGGCCTGCACGAAGCGGGCCTGGAACGCGTTCTCGGAGGTACGGCTGGTGTTGTTCATGTTCGCGATGTTGTCGGAGACCGCGTCCAACCACTTGCGGTAGACCGTCACGCCGGTGCCCGCGACCCCGATGGCATTGAAGATGCTCATCCTCAGGCTCCCTTGATGGCGTCGCGCAGCAGGCCGTACTTGCTGTCGACGGCCCGCAGGGTGAGCTGGTAGCGCATCGTGGTGTCGATGTGCTGCAGCGTCTCCTCGTCGAGGTTGACGTTGTTGCCGTTGAGCCGGGTGGGTTCGAGCGACGTCAGCACGCTCGGTGACACCCCGGCCGGCGATTCACCCCGGGAGACGGCGCCCTGAAGGGCCTCCTCGAATTTGACCTTACGAGCTTTGTAGCCCGGGGTCTCGACGTTCGCGATGTTGCTGGCAATGGCGGTCTGCCGGGCCGACAGGCCGGTGACAGCGACGCGCAGTGCGGACGAAGTGACGTCTTCGAACACGTTGCAGCTCCCTGATCAGTCCGTCTTGTCGCCGATCCATGGCTGTCGGTTGAGCAATCCGTGCTCGTACCATGCAGTTCGGCGAGTCCGGTGATCGGCTGAGCGCGAGACGGTTGCTGAGAGGTTGCACACGCGAACATCCCGGACCCCCTGGCCGGGGTTCCGGGACGTTTGTGCTTGTCACCTTGTCGTGGTCGGCACCGCTGCGGTCACATCGCGCAGTCGAGGTAGATCGGGCGCTTGATCGCCTCGCCGGTCTCGATCCGGGAGGTCATCTTGGCCTGCTGCCGGTTCGCGGTCAGCCGCCGGGCGATCTCCTCGGCCGCGGCCAGTTGCCGGGTGAGGATCCCGTCGGCGCGCGGCCGCAGGTCCAGCGGCAGCGCGCCCAGCTCGGTCGGCGGTTTCCAGATGTCGGCCGGCGGGGTGTCGGCGTGCCGGTGCTCGTCGGCGAGCATCACCTCGACCGCCGAGACGTCCATCTCCAGCTCGTCGAGCGCGGTCGTCCAGGCGCCCCGCCAGTCCGTGGTCATGGCCCGATCAACCCGCCGCTGCCGCGACCGAGGCCTCGCGCCACGCGTCGCGCAGGGGTTCGAGGAGGCTGCGGCAGCCGGCCACCCGCTCCGGGCTGCGCGAGATGTTCGCGCCGATCAGTTCGGTGAGCACGAAGCCGTACAGGTTGGCCAGGCCGGGCGCGCCGTCCCAGGCCTCCACGTTGAGCGAGACCCGCAGCTCGAGAATGATCTCCTGAGCGTGGTTGAGCTTGTCGTTGGCAAGTTCCCGGTCGTCGGCGTGCAGGGCGTCCTCGCCGTGCTGCAGATCGAGGATCAGACGGTCGTAGAGCATGGTCAGCAACTTCGCGGGAGAGGCCGTGTTGACCGAGTCCTGGAGGTACCGGTCACGAAGGTTGGTCGCGCTCATATGTCTCCTCGGGCAGAGCCGGCGGCGGGATGGTGCGTCGTCGGTGCAACGGGCACGGATCAGCCCAAGCCGGCGAGCTGACCGGACAGCCAGCTCGACTGGTTCTTCAAGCTGCCGAGCGAGGTCTCCAGCGCGGTGTACTGCTTCTGCAACGCCACCTTCTTGGCGGCCAGGCGGACGTCCCAGTTCTCGATCTGGTCGGTGAGCGTCTGGATCTCGCTCTTCCGGCCGGTGATCACGCCGGTGACGGCCTTGGTCTGTGTGGCGGAGAGGTCCTTCATCTTGGCGCCGAACGCGATGCCGGCCTCCTGGACCTTGGCCGGGTCGGCGAGGTAGGCCTTGTTGAAGTCCGTCTCGCTGAAGGCGAAGGTGCCTTCCTTGGTCAGCGAGATGCCGAGCTGGCTGAGTGAGCCGAAGTCCACCGTCGTGTTCGTCGCGACGCCGTTGGAGTCGGTGGTCGACTTGGTGTACGAGAGCCCGTTGCTGACCTGGCTCAGCATCGTCTGCTTCATCTGCCGGACGGTGAAGTCACCGGTCAGCGGCGAGCCGGTCTTGGTGTCGATGTCGTACGCGGTCTGGCTGGTGATCTCGGCGAGCGCCGCGTTGGCCGCGTCGACGAGGGCCTGGAACTTGCCGGAGATGGCGCTGGTGTCGGTGGTCGCGTCGACCGTGACGCCCTTCTCCTCCTTCGCCACGGTGAGGGTCACGCCCGGCATCAGCGCGCTGAACGTGTTCGTCGCGCTGGTCACCGTATACGCCGACTCGGTGTCCGGGTTCATGGTGAGCACGGCGTCCTTGGCGGACGTGGTGGTCGGGTTGGCGCCGCCGGTGCCGTAGCCGTCCAGCCCGGAGATCTGGAAGCCGTTGGCGGCGCCGCTCTTCTGCCCGCTGAACTGGATGACACCCTCGTTGCCGGAGGTGTTGACCACCATGGCGCGGATGCCCATCGCGGCCGAGTTGACCGCGGTGGTGAGCTTCGCGGCGGTGCGGGGCTCCGGGACCGTGATGGTCACCGGGTTGCCGACCGGGGTGAACTCGTCGACGCCGTCGGCGTCGGCGTCCGGGCTCCAGGTGCCCGGCTGGATGTCGAAGGTCGCCGGCAGCGACTGCTCGGCCGTGGTGTCGGCCAGCTTCAGCACGGTGCTCTGGTTCCGGGCCACCGAGGTGACGTCGAACTTGGCGATACCGGCCATGCCGCCGAGCCCGCCGGTCGCGGTGGCGGTGACCGTGCTCGAGCTGGAGGCGACCTTCAGCGACCGCCAGGAGGCGAGGTCGCCGACCGACTCGGCCGCCGTCTTGGTGGCCTTGATCTTGGTGTTCACCGAGAGGTACGAGGTCACCGCGGTCTGCGCGGTCGCGACCTTGGTCTTGAGCTTGGTCTGCGGGACGGCCTCGACCTGCATCAGCGAGCTGATCATCGAGGAGGTGCTGAGACCACTGACGAGGCCGTCGACGGAGCTGGTCACGGTGCCTGCCTTTCCGGAGCAGAGCGAGAGCGGGGCGAAACCGAAGCGGGGGCAGCCGGCTGATCTGCCTGGCTACCCCCACCTATTCGGCCGTTCGCTGATCGAATTCAGCCGCTACCGGTAGCTATCCGGTTGCGGTCAAGGGTCAGCGGAGCAGCGACAGCACGTTCTGCGCGGACTGGTTCGCCTGCGACAGCATCGAGGTGCCGGCCTGGGTCAGGATCTGGTTCCGGGTGAAGGAGACCATCTCCTGCGCCATGTCGGTGTCCCGGATGCGGGACTCCGACGCGGACAGGTTCTCCACGGCGGTGTTCAGGTTGTTGATGGTGTGCTCGAAGCGGTTCTGGTGCGCACCGAGCTTCGCCCGGGTGTCCGACACCGACTGGATGGCGGTGTCGAGCGCCTTGATCGCCTCGGAGGCGCCGGACTCGATGCCGTTCGCCGGGTCGGCTACCCGGGTGAGGTCGAGGTTGTTGAGACCCAGCGTCTTCGAGTTGACGGCACCGATCGCGACGTTCAGCGTCTCGCCCGAGTTGGCGCCGATCTGGAAGGAGCCGTTCGTCGGGGTTGTCGTGGTGGGCGCCGCCGAGGTTCCGGTGATGCCGGTGGCACCGAAGTCGGCGGAGAACTGCGAGCCGCTCTGCGCCTTGAACGTGACGTTGTTGTCCTTGTCGACCTCAGCGGTGATGCTGATGTCGACGTCGGAGTGCCCGTTCTTCTTCAGGGCGGCGGTGACCGCGTCCTGAATCTTGGAGGCCGAGGCCTGCGCGGAGAGCTGCTTGCCGCTGTCGTCGGTCAGCGCGACCGAGGAGATGTCGATCTGGGTGGCGAGCGTCTGCCCGTTGAGCTTGGTGATCGACATGGCGCCGGAGGCCGCGGGGACCGCCGTGGTGCCGTCGGCGTTGGCCGGGATCGCCGCACCGGCGAGCTCGCCGGTGGTGCCGAAGGAGCCGTCGAGCAGCTTCGACTTACCGAACGCGGTGGTGTCGCTGACCCGGTCGATCTCCGACGCGAGGCTGTTGAACTCGGCCGACGCCGCCTTCTTCGCGTCGTCGTCGAGCGACGCGTTGTTGGCCTGGACCGAGAGGTCACGCATGCGCTGCAGCATGCTGGTGGTCTCGTTCAGTGCGCCTTCAGCGGTCTGCACGACACTGATGGCGTCCTGGGCGTTGCGGACCGCGACCTTGAGGCCGCCGGTCTGCGCCCGCAGACCCTCGGAGATCGACAGGCCGGCCGCGTCGTCCGCGGCCCGGTTGATGCGGAAACCGCTGGACAGCTTCTCCAGCGACTTCGACATCTGCCCGTCGGTGACCGACAGGTTCCGGTAGGCGTTCTGCGCGGCGATGTTCTGGTTGATGCGAAGACCCATGAGTGTTTCCTCCTTGAGTGGGGTCTTGAGCCGGCCCGTCCATGAGCCGTGGTGTAACGCAGTTCCCTTCGGCCGATGGCCGAAGTGCCCTGAGGATTCTCCGAGAATTCTTCCGGCTTATCGGGGCAAACCCAGATGAATGCCGATTGGGAGAAAGTGCTCAGCGGCACCGTGAACATGCCGACCTGTCCGAATGAGCGGGTTGCCGATTGGGTGCAGCCCGACCAGCGAAACGACGGAGGACCGGGTGAGTCTGACCGACCTGGCCAGCGTCCTGTGGCGCTCTCGCGAGCTGCTGGAGATGCTGCTGTTCAAGCTTGAGGAGGAGCAGTTGCTCCTCGCGGCCAATCGATCGCGCTGGCTCAGCCACGCCACCCGTGAGGTGGAGGTGGTGCTGGATCAGATCCGGCAGACCGAGGTCATCCGGGCGGCGTACGCCCAGGAGGTCGCCGCCGAGCTCGGCCTCTCCCCGGAAGCGTCACTCGGCGAGCTCGCCGACGCGGCGCCGGACCCCTGGTCGGATCTGCTGCATCAGCACCGCAAGGCGTTCCTGTTACTGACGTCGGAGATCCGGGCCCTGGCCGACGTCAACCGCGAACTGCTCACGGCGGGGCAGCGGGCGGCTCGCGAAACCATGCTCGTGTTCGCCGAGACTGTGGAAACGTACGGGCCGCAGGGCCAGACCGTCACCGGCGGCGCACGCCGCCCCACCCTCGTTGATGAGGCGATCTGATGGGCAGCACATTCAGCGGACTCAACACCGCACTGACCTCCCTGTACGCGCAGCGTCGCGGCCTGGAGGTCACCGGCCAGAACATCGCCAACGCGAACACCGAGGGTTACACCCGGCAACGCGTGGTGCTGGCGGCGCAGAGCACCAACACGAACCCGGGCATCTACTCCACCACCAACGACCTCGCCGGTGGCGTCAACGTCGCGTCGGTGGACCGGCTCCGCAACGCGGCACTCGACCAGCGCAGCTACTCCGAGCACGCGAGTTCGGCGTACCACAACCCCCGGGCCGGCGCGTACAACCTGATCGAGGACGTGTTCGCCGAGCCGAGCGACACCGCTCTGCAGGGCCGCCTCGCGGACATGTGGGACGGCTGGAACGCGGCCGCGGCCAACCCGAGCGACCTGTCCGCCAAATCGGCGCTGCTGGAGCAGGCGACCACGGTGGCCTCGACGCTCAACGACGCGGCCGCCTCGCTGAACAACCAGTACAAGTCCGCGCGGACCGGCCTGGACACCTATGTGGACGAGGTGAACAAGGCGGCCGACTCGGTGGCCAAGCTGAACAACCAGATCTCCGTCGCCCAGGCGGCCGGCCTGGGCGCGAACGAGCTGCAGGACCAGCGGGCCACCCAGATCCTCAAGCTGTCCGAGCTGGTCGGCGCGTCCGCCACCGACCTGCCGAACGGCGTGATCAACGTCTTCGTCGGCAGTGCCCCGCTGGTCACCGGGTTCAGCACCCGGGCCATCGAGGTCGAGAAGGGCAGCGCCACCCGGCTGGAGGACCTGGCCAGCAGCGAGGTCAACCTGCGCTTCGCGGACACCAAGACCGCGGTCACCGCCGGCGGCACGATGGGCGCCACGATGGAGCTGCTCGCCAAGGACGGCGTGCTGGACACCATGACCAAGAAGCTGGACGTGGTGGCGGGCACGCTGGCCAAGAACGTCAACGCGATCTACGAGAAGGGCTACGCGATCGACGGCACGACCGGCGATCCGTTCTTCGTCCGCAACGACACCGGGCTCGAGGACGACGTCACGGCCGCGCAGATCAAGGTGGCGGTGACCAACCCGACCCAGGTGGCGATCTCGTCCGGCGACCCGACCGGCGCGCCCACCGCCGACTTCCCGACCGGGGCGCCCAAGGTGCTCGACGGGAACCTGGCGGACACGATCTCCGAACTGGCCGAGTCCCGGACCGGCGCGGACACCGAGTACAAGTCGATGATCGGCGAGCTGGGTGTCTCGTCCCAGGCCGCGGCCCGCCGCCGCGACGTGCAGAACGCGGTGACCGATCAGGTGGACTCGGCACGCGACGCCGAGTCCGGGGTCAACCTCGACGAGGAGATGACCCACCTGCTCACCTACCAGCGCGGGTACGAGGCGGCCAGCCGGGTGCTCACCACCATCGACTCGATGCTCGACCAGTTGATCAACCGAACCGGCCTGGTCGGTAGGTAAGGGGGCACGGTATGACCAGTCCACGGATCACCGACAGCGGTATGCGCAACCGGGCGATGTCCAGCCTGCAGCGCAACCTCGGCCGGACCCAGACGGCGATGGACCAGATCTCCAGCGGCAAACAGCTGAAACGCCCGTCCGACTCGCCGACCGGCACGGTCACCGCGCTGCAGCTGCGCGGCGAGGTCCGGGCGAACAAGAAGTACTCGGCGAACGCCGACGACGCGGTCGGCCGGCTCGGCGTCGCGCAGGACAACCTGCAGTCGTCGGTGGAACTGCTGACCGTGGCCCGCAATCTGACGCTCGAGGCGCGCAACGGCGCGCAGGCCACCCCGGAGGCGAACCGGGCGCGGGCCGAGCAGCTCGAGGAGATCAAGGGCAACCTGGTCCAGTTCGCCAACTCCCGATATCTGGACCGGCCGGTGTTCGGCGGGTCCACACCGGACACCGCGGCGTACGACGACGCGGGCAAGTACACCGGGGAGGAGGCCGGCGAGACGGTCCGGGCGATCGGGCCGAACGCGAAGGTGCGGGTCGACGTGCGCGGCCCGGAGGTGTTCGGCGCCGATCAGGTCGCCGACGAGAACGGCAACATGGTGGACAACCCGGCCCAGATGTTCCGAGCGTTGGACGACGTCATCGCGGCGATGCGGTCCGGCGATATGGACGCGCTGGACTCGGGCCTACAGAACATCGATAACGCGTCTGATCTCGTGAAATCCACTCTTTCGGACGTAGGTGCCCGATATAATCGGGTTACCCAGATGAAGCAGTCCGCTGAGGATCGCTTGATGTCCGTGTCGTCGCAGTTGTCCGATATCGAGGATGTCGACCTGCCTAAGGCGATCATGGAATTGCAGCTCCAGCAGACCTCGTATCAGGCCGCCCTGGCCGCCACGGCCAAGGTGATCCAGCCCTCGCTCATCGATTTCCTGAGGTGACCATGACTACTCGCACCATGTCCCGACCGATCGAGGCCACCATGACCGACCCGTCGCTGGGCCTGCCGACCATCTCGATGGCGGTGCCTATGCCCGGGTTCCCGGCGCACAAGGAATTCGTCCTGGTGCGACTGAACGACGACGGTCTGCTCTACGCCCTCACCTCGCTCGACAACCCGGAGCTCCGGTTCCTGGTGGCGCCGCCGGAGCCGTTCTTCCCGGACTACGCCCCGGAGATCGACGAGTCGGTGTTCGCCGCGCTGAACACCAAGGACGCCGACCGCGTGCTGCTGCTGACCATCATCACCGCGAGCAAGGAGGACACCACCGCGAACCTCCTCGCTCCGATCGTGGTGGACCGGGACAGCATGCGGGCCGTGCAGACCATCCTCACCGGCTCGGGCTACCCCGTCCGGGCGATCATGAACCGGGCCTTCTGAGCCGTAAGCACGGGCGCGGTCGCGGTGTATCGCGGCCGCGCCTTTGCCATGCTGTCCGCTCGAGGAAGTAAAAATGCTGTCCGTTCCATGGATGGAGAAGGAGAGCGCCGATGCTTGTGCTGACCAGACGGGCCGGAGAGAGCGTGATGATCGGCGACGACGTCGTGATCACCGTGCTGGAAGCCCGCGGCGACGTCATCCGGCTGGGCATCCAGGCCCCGCGACACGTCCAGGTGCACCGCGAGGAGGTGTATCGGGAGTTGCAGGAGGCGAACCGGGCCGCCGCGTCACCCGACGACGCCGCGGTGACCGCGGTGACCGCGATGCTGGAGAAGCCGGAGAGCCGGCCGCAGGAGTGAACCCCCGGAGCGGGCATCCGAGTCTCGGATGCCCGCTTCTGCTCGTCCGGCGGACGTACGCTCCTCACCTGCACCGGCGGCTGACCCCGGAGACAACGCGCGACCCGCAGTCTTCTCGGTGGGCGGGAGAATCCCGCGCTTTCAGTCCGGGGAGCGATCGTGGGCGCAGAGCGGGAATCAGTCATCGGCGGCGGGGCGGTAGGAACCGCGGGGCCGCTTGATCTGACAGTGGATGCCCACGTGCACACCGGCTTCTCGGCCGGTCGGGATGCCGTCGGCGTGGTGGTCTCGGCCGCCGATCGGGCCGGCCTGACCGCGCTCACCTTGGCCGACCAGGCCGGGCCGGACACCGCCTGGCTGTCCGCGTACGCCGACGCCGTGCGCCGGGCCCGGCACCGCACCGAGATGACGCTGCGGGTGGCCGCCGAGGTCGAGGTGGTCCGCCCGGACGGCTGGCTGGCGCTGCCCGCCGACCTGACCCAGCTCGACGCGCTGTCGGTGGCGATCTCCGCGCTGCCGTACGGTGACGAGCTCCTGGACGCCCGCGCGATCCGGACCCGGGTGGCGGCCGGTGAGCTGTCCGCCGAGCAGGTGGCCGAGCTGCTGGTCGCGGCGACCGTGCAGGGCCTGGAGCGGGCCTGCCGGTACGTGCCCACCCAGCTGGCCCGCCCCCTCGCGCTGCTGGCGCAGGCCGGCGTGGACGACACCGCGGTCTCCCCGGCGCTGCTGGCCGACCTGGCCTCGGCCTGCCGGACCACCGGCACCCTGGTCGAGATCAGTGAGGCGTGGCGCAGCCCGTCCCCGCGTCTGGTGGGCCTGTTGCGGGACGCCTCGGTGTCCCTCGTCCCGGCGAGTGACGCCCGGTACGCCGCCGAGGTGGGCGGCTGGCAGTACCTCCGGCGGGTCTGAGCGAAAGCGAACACGGGTCGCACTCGTCTCCGTACTCTCTGTCATGCCAGCACTTCAGCATGGGAGAGATGCGATGAGTATGGTTCAGCAGGCCATCGAGGTGAGTGCACCGCTGCACACGGTGTACGAGCAACTCGCCGCGTTCGAGAACTACCCGAGGTTCATGACCGGGGTCCGCCAGGTGACCACCATCGGAGCGGACCAGACACACTGGATCATGGATGTGGACGGCAAACGCCGGGAGTTCGACGCGCAGATCATCGAACGATCACCGGACGAACGGGTCTCCTGGTCGACCATGGAGGGACCGCTCCTCGCCGAGACCCTGACGCTGCGCCCGATGGGCGAGACGAAGACCCAGATCGTCGCCCAGCTCGAGGCGGACATCGCGTTCCTCATGCCCAGCGACCGGCACGGCCAGGAGTCGTTGAACCGCAGGCTCAAGGCCGACCTGACCACCTTCAAGGGCCTCATCGAGAGCGGCGTCCTCGGCGGCCGCCCGATGCCCACCGGCGCCAGCACCAAACTCTTCCCCACCCCGGCGAGTTCGCTGTTCGGCCGGGGCGCCGACTTCGCCTCACCGGCCTCGGTCGCGGCCCGCGCCCACAAGCACCCACCGGCCACCCAGGCCACCCCGCCGAGCCTCGGCTCACCGGAATCCGCTCCGCATCCGGGCGCGGGCTGGGACAACGGCGCGGTGGCCGGCTCCGCCCGGATGGGCGGCCACACCACCGCCGGCGACATCTGGGGCAGCGGCATGATCAATGAAGAAGACCGCGGCAACGGCTGACAAAAATCAAGATCAAGATGTCGTGCGTCCGCTGGTGTACAGACCGCCGCTCCCGCCGGGACCCTGCGGGCTTCGCTGGCCGCTGACGCGTCCAAAACGCCAAGCCCTCCGGGCGACATCCGTGACCACTGACGGTCACCCCACCCAACCCGAAAGGCCGCCGCCCACCCAGGGCCGGCGGCCTTCTCGCATCCCGCAGCCCCGCGCTCGCGCGCGTCCGCGCGGAAGCGCGGGCCCGGCGTGGGCACGCGAGGCGGTCCGGCGCGAGGTCCCGGCTGGTTGTCAGGGGTGTCTCAAGGGGTGCGAAGCACCCCTGAGAGCCAGCCGGCGCCGGGAGGCGCGCCTCGGCCGGAAGTGGTCGCGGTCTTGCGCGAGACCATCACGGGACGCGGCTCGTAGCCTGCGGACGGGACTCCGTATGCGTACCACAGCGGTGTGGCAAGGACCGGAAGCGGTCCCGCGCCGGCGAGGCGGTGACCAGAAGCGGTCAGCGGGGCGCGGTTTCCAGAGTGACCAGCAGCCGGGCGCCGCGCGGGGTGGCGGGCTCGTAGCGGACCGACCCGCCGTTCGCCTCCACCAGGTGCCGGGCGATGAACAGCCCCAGCCCGGATCCGCGGATGAACCGCCCGAACAGGCCGGGCAGCAGGTCCTCCGGCACGCCCGCGCCGCTGTCCTGCACGCAGAGCAGCACCGTTCCGTCGCCCTGATGAGAAGCGGACACCCGGATCGGCGCGGCCCCGTGGGTGATCGCGTTCTTCAGGAGGTTCTCGACGACCACCGCGAGGTGGCCGCGGTCGGCCAGCGCGGACAGTTCCTCGTCGATCGTGATCTCGATCTGGTCGGCGCCGGGTGTGTCGGCGCCGGCCGTGCGGACCACTTCGAGCAGCGGCACCGGCACCCGGCGGGCGGTGACCGTGCCGGTGTCCAGCCGGAACAGCAGCTGCAGGTCGTTCATCATCTTGATCAGGCGTCGGGTGTTCTTGTCGATCTTGGTGGCGAGTTCCAGTCGGATGTCGTCCGGGAGGTCGGCCCAGTCGGCGCAGAGCAGCTCGGCGAGGCTGGCGATCGAGCTGATCGGCTGGGCCACGTCGTGGGTCAGCATCGAGGTCAGGTCGTTCTTGAAGGCGAGCGCCGCGGCCAGGTCGGCGTTGCCGCGTTCGAGTTCGGCGGCGTGTTCGCTGAGCGCCACCTCGGCCTCTTTGCGGGAGGCGATGTCGACGAGGGTGGCGACGTAGCCGCGGGGCGCGCCGGCCGCGTCCGGGATGGCGGCCATGGTGGCCAGGACCGGCACCTCGGTGCCGTCGGCGCGGTGCAGCAGCCAGTCGCCGCCACCGCCCGGCGGGGGCAGCGGCGGGGGTTCCGGCACGTCGTCCTGCTGGCCGGTGAGTTCCCGCCAGCGGCGGTTCACGTCGATCACGCGGTAGTTGGCGTCGAGCACCATGACCGCCTCGTTCATCGACTGGAGCAGGTTGTCGGCGAAGTCCTGGCGGTCGCGCAGCTCGGCGACCAGGCCGGACTGGTCCGGGGTGCGCGGCGGGGCGGCGTCGGGGCGGGCCAGGATCGCGCCGGCGGTCAGGGTGAGCAGGCCGGCGGCCAGGGTGAGCGGCATCCCCCCGGCGGCGCCCTGACCCGGGACGACCGGCGCGAACAGCCGGTGGACCAGCGCGACCAGGGCGACGGTGGCCGCGCCGAGCAGGAGCGGGTCGGCCACCCGCACCGAGGTGCCGCGGATCCGGCGCGGCAGCCGCAAGTCCAGGCAGGCGACCGCGAGGCCGGCGAGCAGGGTGGCGACCGCGGCGGCCGGGTGCCGGTCGAGCGCGGTGGCGCCGAGGGCGGCCGAGGTCAGCGCGAGCAGTGCGGCCGCCCCGGTGCGCAGCCGGTCGGTGATCCCGCCGGCCGCCGGGATCACCTGCAGCAGCAGGGCCAGCCCGGCCGGGGCCAACGCGACAGCCGGAGCGGGCGTGAGCCCCTCCGGCATGCCGAGGTCGGACGTGTGCGTGTTCAGGAGTCCGAGGACGGTGACCGTCACTCCGGCGCTCCCGGCGATCAGCCGGGACCATGTGCCCACGCCGCGTGCCGCGATATGCACCAATCCCCCCATGACGTGAGGAAAAGAGCATATCGCGGCGCGCGTGGTTACTTACCCGCCCAGCCGAACCCTTCCTCCAGGCGGACCTTGCTGGCCACTCGGGAGATCTCGGCATGCATCCGATTCGCGTGGTGGCCACAGAAGGCCAGGTCGCCGCCGCTGCTCAGGGTCACCTCCAGCTTGGCGGCCGCGCCACAACGATCGCAGCGCTCGGTCATCTCGCCGACTACGTCGATCTCGGGCGACAGCAGGGTGGTCATAACGCTCTCCTTGCTCGGTGGCGGTGTGCAGCGGTACTGACAGCGAGAAGATCGGTCCCCGGTCAGGACGCTTTAGGGGTTCGGCCGTTGCTCCCGCAGCGGACGGCCGGTCGGCCCGGCCCGGATCCGCGCAACGGTTGTGCACCCCGGCGTGACCCGAACCCGCTCTCCAACTCCTTGAAGATTTCCCTCAAGTCGCCAAGGCATTCCACCTGGAGCCGGGGCACCTGACCGAGGGAGACACTTGATGTTCGGTTCCGACGCCCGTCGCTTGGCCGTCCGTTTCGCGGCCGTCGCGAGCGCCGCCACCGTTTCTCTCTGCGGTTTCACCGGGCCGGCCGCGGCCGCTCCGGTGGCGCCGCGGACCGGGACGATCCTGGAGGCCGGCGCCGCCGGCGCCATCCCGGACAGCTACATCGTGGTGCTCAAGCCCGGATCCGACGCCGCGCTGCGGGTCGCTTCCGCCTCGCAGGACCTGACTTCGGAGTACGGCGGTCAGGTGCTCGGCAACTACCAGGCCACCGTACGCGGATTCCACGCCCGGATGTCCGCGACCCAGGCGGCCCGCCTCGCCGCCGACCCGGCCGTGCAGTACGTCGAGCAGGACGCCGTGATCGCCATGTCCTCCACCCAGCCCAACGCCACCTGGGGCCTGGACCGGATCGACCAGCGGGAGCGGAGCCTGGACAAGAAGTACACGTCCCGGTCGGCCAAGGACGTCACCGCGTACGTCATCGACACCGGCATCCGCACCACCCACCAGGAGTTCGGCGGCCGGGCCAGCAGCGGCTGGGACTTCGTCGACGGCGACAAGGTCGCGAACGACTGCAACGGGCACGGCACCCACGTGGCCGGCACGATCGGCGGCGCCACCTACGGCGTGGCCAAGGACGTCAAGCTGGTCGGCGTGAAGGTGCTGGGCTGCGACGGCTCCGGTTCGTACTCCGACTTCGTCGCGGGCATCGACTGGGTGACCGAGAACGCCAAGCTGCCTGCGGTGGCCAACATGAGCATCGGCGGCCCGGTCAGCAAGGCGCTCGACGACGCGGTGAACCGGTCGATCGCGAAGGGTGTCACGTACGCCATCGCGGCCGGCAACGAGAAGAAGAACGCCTGCAAGTCCTCGCCGGCCGACACCGCGAACGCGATCACCGTGGCCGCCGTGGACAGCGCCGACAAGCGCGCCTCGTTCTCCAACTTCGGCCGCTGCGTCGACCTGTTCGCGCCGGGCGTGGACATCACGTCGGCGTCCCGGTCGTCGAACACCGCCACCACCGTGATGAGCGGCACCTCGATGGCCAGCCCGCACGTGGCCGGCGCGGTCGCTCTGGTGCTCGGCGCCCACCCGGGCTGGACCCCGCAGCAGGTCCGTGACGACCTGGTCGGGCACGCCGAGACCGGTCTGGTCCGCAACCCGGGCAGCGGTTCGCCGAACAAGGTCCTCTACACCGGCTACCTGAACGAGACCCCCGCGAGCACCGCGAAGAAGCACTGACCGAGTCCTGCCCCGCACGCCGCGCGACGCCTCAGGTGTCGCGCGGCGTCGCTGTTTACCCATCCGGAAATGTCCTGGTTTTCCGGGAAAACCGGCCGTCCGGCCAGCGCTCGGCAAAGTGCCCCACTTCGGGGCCCGCGACGGCTAGCGTGAGATCGATCCCAGCCGCGAGGAGGACCCATGTCCGAGGCGCCGGTCGCCGTAACGCCGACCGTCCTGGTCGTCGACGATGAAGAAGACCTCCGCGACATCATGCGTCGCATGCTGGAGCGCCGGGGGTTCGCGGCCCTGGTGGCCGGGGACCCGGACGAGGCCGTCTCGGTCTGCCGTGACCACGTCGGCGACATCAACGCGTTGGTCACCGACCTGACGCTGCCCGGCGGGGCATCCGGCGGCGAGTTGGCCGCCACGCTGATCACGATGCGTCCGAAGCTCGTCGTGGTGTACATCTCCGGTCTGCCCAAGGACATCGCGGTCGCCAAGGGGCTGGTCGGTCCGGACGCCTTGCTGGTGAAGAAACCGTTCACCGCCGACGCCCTGCTGGCAGCCCTCAAGAAAGTCCTCGGGGACGACGAGGACGGCGCCGGGGCGCGCGTGCCGGCCTGACCGGCCGGCCTCAGGCCGGCCAGGGCACGGTCAGCTCGCCGAGCCGCCACCGGGCCGGGCCGTCGAGCACCGTCCGGCCCTCGGCGCGCAGCCGGCGAACCGTGGCCGGCCAGCGCTGCCGTGGTCCGAACGGGGTCGCCTCGGTCTCCCACGCCCGGGCCAGCGCGTGCAGCAACTCGTGCACGGGGTGGCCCGGCACGTTGTGGTGGATCAGCGCCTTGGGCAGCCGCTCGGCGAAGATCGCCGGATGCTCGAGGACCGGCAGCCGGGCGGACAGGGTGAGCGTCGACGGCACGCCGTCCTCGATCACCGCCCAGGTGGCGATCCGGCCCAGCTCGTCGCAGGTGCCCTCGACCAGCAGCGCGCCGGTCGCGGTCATCTGCCGCCAGGCCGCGGCCACGCCGTCCTCCGGGTACTGCCGGAGGACGTTGAACGCGCGCACCACCACCGGGGACAGCCCGGCCAGCTCGAATCCGCCCCGCCGGAACTCCAGACGGGGCGGGTCGGCGTACGGCAGCGCCGCCGCGACCCGGCCCGGATCGATCTCCAGACCGACCACCGCGACGTCCGGGCGGACCGCTGCCGCGAGCCGGCCCCGCAGCTCCACGGCGGTGACCGGCGTCGCGCCGTACCCGAGGTCGACGACGAGCGGGGCGGCCGCCGCGAGCAGCGGGGCCGCGCAGCGGTACGCGATGTAGTTGTCCACCCGCCGCAGACGGTTCGGGTTCGTCGTCCCCCGGGTGATCGCGCCGACCGGTTTCACCGGCTACAGCTCCCGGTGCACCTTGTGCTGGGCCGCCTGGGCGATCGGGCGGACCACCAGCCGGTCGATGTTCACGTGCTGCGGCCGGGTCGCGGCGAACGCGACGATGTCCGCGATGTCGTCGGCGACCAGGGGCTCCTTGACCCCGGCGTAGACCGAGTCGGCCTTCGCCGCGTCGCCGTCGAAGCGGTTCAGCGCGAACTCGTCGGTACGCACCATCCCGGGGTCGATCTCCACCACCCGGACCGGCTTGCCGGAGAGCTCCAGCCGCAACGTCCCGACCAGGGCGGTCTGTGCGTGCTTGGCCGCGACATAACCCCCACCACCCTCGTACGGGGTGAAGGCCGCCGTCGACCCGATCGTCACGATCGTGCCCGCGCCACTCGCCTCGAGGGCCGGCAGCAGCGCCTTGGTGACCCGCAGCGTGCCCAGCACGTTCACGTCGAACATCCACTGCCAGTCGTCGGCCGAGCCGGTCGCGACCGGGTCCAGCCCGCGGGCGCCGCCGGCGTTGTTGACCAGCACGGTGAGCCGGCCGTCCAGCGCGTCCACCGCGGCGGCCAGCGCGGCCACCGACGCGTCCGAGGTGACGTCGCACTCGACAGCCGTCGCGTTCCCGATCTCCTTGACCAGCGCGTCCAGCCGGTCGACCCGGCGGGCGGCGGCTACCACGTGGAATCCCTCACCGGCCAGGCGGCGGGCGGTCGCCGCTCCGATTCCGCTGGAAGCCCCGGTGACCACTGCGATGTTCTGCATGGCTCCGATCTAACCTCATGACCTGAGTCACCCTCGCGCCGCTGCGTAGTGGTTCAGCCCACGCCGATGGGGAAGATGACAACTGCGCAACGACTTTCACCAGTGGGTAACTTTCACGGTGAAAGCACCCCGAGCGGAGGGAACGAACGTGGCCGAGGTCTGCTGGCCCACCCCACGGCGCATTGCCACCGTCTCGGTGCACACGTCGCCGCTGGAGCAACCGGGCACCGGTGACGCCGGTGGGATGAACGTCTACATCGTCGAGGTGTCCAAGCGGCTCGCCGCGGCCGGCGTCGAGGTGGAGATCTTCACCCGGGCCACCTCCAGCGACCTGCCCCCGGTGGTCGAGATGCTGCCCGGCGTGCACGTCCGGCACGTCACCGCCGGTCCGTTCGAGGGCCTGGCCAAGGAGGAGCTGTCCTCGCAGCTCTGCGCGTTCTCCACAGGCGTGCTGCGGGCCGAGGCGGCGCACCCGCCGGGCCACTACGACCTGATCCACTCGCACTACTGGCTCTCCGGCCAGGTCGGCTGGCTGGCCCGGGAGCGCTGGGGCGTGCCGCACGTGCACACCGCGCACACCCTGGCCAAGGTGAAGAACCGGCTGATCGCGGCCGGTGACCGGCCGGAACCGAAAGCCCGGGTGATCGGCGAGGAGCAGGTGGTCGCCGAGTCCGACCGCCTGGTGGCGAACACCCGGTTCGAGGCGCAGGACCTGATCACCCACTACCAGGCCGACCCGGCCCGGGTCAGCGTGGTGCAGCCCGGCGTCGACC
Organism: Actinoplanes palleronii; assembly: GCF_016862315.1. Taxonomy (GTDB): domain Bacteria; phylum Actinomycetota; class Actinomycetes; order Mycobacteriales; family Micromonosporaceae; genus Actinoplanes; species Actinoplanes palleronii. Next base: position 73,334 of record NZ_BOMS01000115.1, read on the forward strand.
TGGAGCGGTTCCGTCCCGGCCCGGCCGACCGGGCCCGGTTCGGGCTGCCCGAGCACGGCCGGATCGTCGCGTTCGTCGGCCGGATCCAGCCGCTCAAGGCGCCGGACGTGCTGATCTCCGCGCTCGCCGAGATGCGCGCCCGCGGCGCCGGCGACGTCACCCTGGTGATCTGCGGCGGCCCGAGCGGCAGCGGGCTGGACCGCCCGTCCGCGCTGATCGAGCTGGCCGCCTCGCTCGGTGTCACCGACTCGGTGGTGTTCCTGCCCCCGCAGACCGGCGCCGGCCTGGCCGCCCTCTACCGGGCCGCCGACCTGGTCGCGGTGCCGTCCTACAACGAGTCGTTCGGGCTCGTCGCGCTGGAGGCGCAGGCCTGTGGCACGCCGGTGGTGGCGGCCGCGGTCGGTGGCCTGGTCACCGCGGTCCGCGACGGCGAGAGCGGCGTGCTGATCGACGGCCACGACCCGGCCGACTGGGCGCGGGTGCTGGACCGGCTGCTGGCCGCGCCCGGCTATCGGCACCGGCTGTCGTCCGGCGCGGTCGCGCACGCCTCCCAGTTCTCCTGGGATCGGACCGTGGAGACGCTGCTGCGGGTCTACCGTGACGCGGTGACGGAGCACCGGGCGCTGATCACGGCCCGGGTGGAGGGGGCGAGCTGCGCATGGTGACCGCACTGATCGAGAAGGTGCTCGACGACCGCGAGCTGGAGTGGGAGCCGACCGGCGACACGTCCTACGTGGTCACGCTGCCCGGTACGCACAAGCTGAAGACCGCCTGCAACCTGATCGTCGGCGAGCACGCCCTGCGGATCGAGGCGTTCGTGATGCGCCAGCCGGACGAGCGCCGCGAGGAGCTGTGGGCCTGGCTGCTGCGCCGCAACGCCCGGATGTACGGGGTGTCGTTCTCCATCGACGCGGTCGGCGACATCTACCTGACCGGCCGGGTGTCGCTCAAGGGCCTGGACGAGGACGAGCTGGACCGGCTGCTCGGCGCGGTGCTGACGTACTCCGACGAGTCGTTCGACATCATGCTGGAGATCGGGTTCGGCTCGTCGATCCGCCGGGAGTGGGAGTGGCGGGTCAAGCGCGGCGAGTCCCTGGCCAACCTGCAGGCCTTCAAGCACTTCGCCGCGCCCGATCCGGTCAGCGACGGCACGCCCTGATCCCGCGGCCATGTCCGTGGCGCGCACGGTCAGCGCGGCGGTGCTGCCACTGACCGCCTGCCGGTCCCGTGCATCCCGGCGCCGCCGCTCTGAGCCGAGTCGATCACCTCACCGTCCCTCAGCAGTTCTGGGCCGAGTCGATCACCTGGCCGTCCCTCAGCAGTTCTGGGCCGAGTCGATCACCTGGCTGTGCTTCAGCGGCTCGGTCCGCCGGACCCCGAAACGATCCGTGGCTTCGGTCCGGACCTCACCGCCGGCCCGGATCGCGGCATGGTCGCGGTGGCCGCCGCGGGTGGGGTGACGATGGTCGCGCCGCGAGTCCGGTGGCGAGAAGTGCCGTGCGCAAGCGCTACCCCATTTTCGGACCGGAAGATATCTCGCGACGGTGTCGCGCAGCCACCTCGGCCTCCGCCAAGATCGCTCTGACGTGCGAAAACACGATCATGATCACCGTGAATTCATCTGCGCGCCACCCGCCGTCAAGATCGCCCTGATTCGACGCTCATCATTTCCTTCCCTCGGTAAGAGTCGTAATTTCAACCGGTGCGAAGGAGTCCGGACGAGTGATAACCGGATCGTCCGATCGGTTGGTTGTTGGCGATTGTGACGCCTGAGACAGATGTCGACACGCATACGGGTTGTGAGGCTTGACTGCCCCAACTAGCGTGGTCGATGGACGCCGAGCCGTTAGTTCGGGGAACGGGTCGATCAGCAATGATCGCCGCGGATCGGTGTTTGGGGACGGGTGGCATCAGCCGTTGGGGGACGGCGCGACCCGAGACCGGCGGTTAGTGCGGGCGACGCCTATGGGGATGGGGGTCGCCCGCCGCCGCCGGTGCTTTTGTTTGCGGCTGACGTGTCGTTCCGCGCCGCAGGATCCGCATTCCGCGCGCTTATTCACTAGTCGATTCATGCACCCACCGTGCATGTCGGTCCGATGTGTTCATTGGCGCGCCCGCCGGATCCGCCCGCACCGCCCGCCGGATCAGGCCGCGCGAATCGCCGATAGTCCGATGTGTCCTCTGGCGCCCCGATGATGCGGTAAATCGGCGTTGCGGCGGCAATCGGAGGTATGTGGTGGGCGCCGCGGCCCACCCTTTCGAAGATCAAATTCAAGAACACGATGTCCTATGTGGGTGCCGGGTGCA
>NZ_BOMS01000116.1 GCF_016862315.1 Actinoplanes palleronii
TTGGGGATCGCGCAGCTGGCGCCCAGGGGTGCCTCACGGCCGCTGATACACCCCTCAGCGCCAGCCGGAGTCGCGCGGCTGGTGTCCAGGGGTGCCTCACGGCCGCTGAGACACCCCTCAGCGCCAGCCGCGCGGAGCGGGAACCGCCGCGCGAGGAGGCGGCTGGGGTTCAGGGGTGCCTCGGGGGCGCTGAGGGGACCCTCAGTGCCAGCTGGGGAGTGCGCGGCGCCATGGCTCGTGTGTGGGGGCGCTTGTAATGGGGCAGGGGACTTGGGGCAAAAAAACTGCGCGCCGCCACAAGAGTGGAGGCGCGCTTTTCTTTGGTGCGTGGGGGGATGAACGCCGGTCAGTCACCCCGCAGCGACGGTCCGGCGATCGGTGAGGATCAGGTCAGTGCGGGCTCGTGCAGCCGCATCAGATCGTCGGCCTCCGCGGCAGCGGCCGCGAGACGATCGTTCTCCGCCCGGAGGCGGGTGACCTCGAACTCCAAGCTCTGCACCCGGGAACGCAGTCGGGTGACCTCGTCGAGCAGACGCCGATCGGGCGCCGCACCTACGTGGCCGTAGAGGGCCTTCGCCATCGTGACTCCTTGTGACGCGATGCGTCTCATATGTGAATTCTTTGCCGGAGATCGGCCGGCCAAACATGCGTCCAGCGCGAATTTTTGCACCGAAGGACTCACGGGCACGCGTGAGCACAGAATCCCGCCATTGCTGTGGGATTCTCTTAGGTGCAGATGCTCAAGCCACGAACGGAACCGGGGCATGAGTGGGCGCGACTGGCGACTACTCCATAGTCCGCCGGAACCCGGGCTCCGTCAAGCCGAGCACGCGCCGCCGCCCGGCTGACGTCAGTGAATCACGCCACCAGGGGTTCTTGAACTGCGAATATGCACGTTTGCGGCACTTTGCCGATCTTAGTGGGACACTGACCGACAAGTCACTCGACGAAGTTCGATCAACACCATACGCAGCAATGCGGCTCGCAGGCCACTCATTTGATCAAGAAAATCATGAGGGTACGGAACAACCGCCGCCCGGCCACGCGCGACCATTTTCGATCAGCCACTCGTATCGGCCTCGATCCGCCGCCCCCGGAGACCCGGCCGGCCCGCGATCGGCGGATCCGGCGTCCCTCGGTCGGCCGCTCCGACGCCGTTCGATCGGCTGCTCCCATGCTGCTCGATCCGACCTACCAGGAATTTCGGCCGGAACACCACAACCTTTCGGGCAAATTCGGGCAAATATGGGCGACAAACTAGGACAAAGAGGACGTATTTCTGTCGCCTAGCTGACATGTTTCGCTGCCGGGCCCCCTCTTCCTCGTTGCCCCCAGCGTGAATCCGACCCCGTCGCGCCAGCGCATCTGCCTGCTCACCGGCGGCGGGTACCCGTACCGGAGGGATGCTCTCGGAGGTTGGTGCCGGACGCTCGTCGACGGTCTGTACCGGTTCCGCTTCGAGTTGCTCACCGTCACGGACCGGGAACTGCCGTCCGCGCCCGCGTACCCGCTGCCCTTCAATGTCGGCTCGGCGCGCGCCATCGCGCTGGGTCGCGAACCGGCCCGCTCCCAGCGGCGCCGGGCCCAGCTCCCGGAGGGCGCCGCCGATGCCGTCACCGAGCTCTGCCACGGACTGCTGGACGAGTCGGACACCGTCCGGTTCGCCGACGGGCTGCGCTCGATCGCCGAGATGGCCGGCACCCGGCCCAGCCCGCTGACCCGTCTGCCACTCGCCGACCGGCTGGTCGAGGCGTGGCGGACCCGGCAGAACGACGTACCAGAAGAGCCACCTCTGCCGAAGCTGAGCGTGCGTGACGCGCGGACCGCGGCCACCCTGTTGCGGCACGCCCTGCGTGCCCTGGCCGTGCCGCTTCCGGAAGTCGACCTGCTGCACTGCGTCGGCGGGACGAAACCGCTGCTGACGGCGCTGGCCGGGCGGTGGCAGAACGGCACGCCGCTGCTGATCACCGAGGCTCGCACGCCGGTGACCCGGCAGCGGCCGGCCGAGGAACGGCTGTCGCCCGCGGTGCGGCTGATCCTGCGGCGGTTCCGCAACGCGGTGGCCCGCACCGGGTACGCCGAGGCGGAGTTGATCGCGCCGCTGAGCACCTACCACCACGACTGGGCGCTGGAGCACGGCGCTGACCCGAACAAGCTGATCCAGGTGCCCGCCGGGGTGGACCCGAGGGAGTACCCCGGCGCCGCCGAACTCGACTCGCTGCCCACCGTGGTGTGGGCCGGCAGCGGCGGCCCGGACAGCGGGCTGACCCAGGTGCTCGACGCGTTCACCGAGGTCACCGCCGCGTTGCCGCGAGCCGTGCTGCACCTGGTCGGCATCACCGCGCGGCACGAGGAGTACTGCGCCGACCAGATCGAGATGACCGGGCTGGGTCGCGCCGTCCGGTTGTATCCGCTGCCCGCCGACACGTTCGACAGGTTCACCGTCGGCCAGGTGGTGGCGCACGTGCCGGGACCGTCCGATCCGCCGTACCGGCTGGTCGAGGCGATGATGTCGGGCCGGCCGGTGGTCGCCGTGGACATCGGCCCGGCCGGGGAGACGCTCGGCGAGACCGGTGTCGTGGTGCCCGCCGACGACCCGTCGGAGCTGGCCATCGCGATCGTCGACCTGCTGAAGGCGACCCCGCGGCGGCGGGCGCTGGGCGACGCCGCCCGGCAACGCGCCCTCGACCATTTCACCGTGGACCGGCTGGTGCGGGTCTACGGCGCCATCTACACCGACCTGGCCGTGCCACCACCGGCACCGGCCTTCGAACTGGCGCTCGCCGTACCGGCGCCGCGGACCCCCACGCCGGCCACCTTGCGCTGGCTGACCAGGGAGGACTGAAAGTGACGATCACTCCCCCACGCGAGACGACCGGAACCCGCAACCGGCGTCGCCGGCCCCAGCTGCCGGGCGAGCCGCGCCATGCGGCCGGCGGCGGGCCGGCGTTCGAGGAGGCTCCGGCGCCGCGACGTCGCTCCGGGAAGCCTGTTGACGAGGTACGTCCGGAGCCGCCGGAGGTGGCAGACGGGCTGGGTGCGCGGCTCTATCAGACGCTCTCGGACTCGGAGCGGGAGACCGCGGTCGCCGAGACGCTGCTGTTCGTGAAGCCGGCCTTCGACGAGGAGGAACCACCGGGGTACGAGGTGCCGGCCCCGGTCGGCGAGCCCGGGTACGGCTTCGGGCAGCTACCCGAGGCCGGGCCGGCACTGCTGCCCGAGGCCGGGCCGGTCGCGCCGGCCGGGAAGCCGGGGTGGAGTTGGAAGCCCGGGCGGCGGCGGGCGGTTCGCGGGCACCGGGCACCGGAGGTCGACGTCGTCGCGCAGGTGCCGGAGTTCATCGCCGCGGAACGGCCGGTGGCGTTCGCCGGTGGTGAGCAACCGCTGGCGTTCGACGCCGCTGAGCGGCCGGGGGCGTTCGACGCCGTTGGCCAGCCGGGGGCGTTCGACGGCGGGGACCGGGCCGCGGCGTTCGACGGCGGGGACCGGGTTGGGGACTTCGACGGCGGGGACCGGGTTGGGGACTTCGACGGCGGGGAGCGGGCGGGGGTGGAGACGATCCTGTTCGCCCGGTTCCACGGGCGGGAGTTTGCGGATCGGGGCGAGGACGGCCCGGGTGAGGTGGAACGGCCCGTGCGGCGGGACGTCAGCCCGATGACCGAGACGTTCCTGTTCGGGGCGCCGGCGCAACAGCATGCCCAGGAGCCGCGGTCGCCGATCGACGGGGCGGCCGAGACGCTGCTGTTCGCGGGGCTGGCCCGGGCGATGGCCACGGCCGACGGTGAGCCGGTGCAGCTCGCCGAGATCAGCGCGGACGGGTGGCATGCCGAGGCGGAGGCCGCCGATGTGATCTGGGACATGCCGTCGCACCATGAGGACGGGGTCGGGTGGACGCCGGATGACCGCGATGTGGCCGAGGCGCGCTCCGGGCTGATCGACGGCGGGGACGGTTTTCGAGGCGGGTTGCCGTACCGGGAAAGCGTGAAGACGGACCGCCCGCGGTCTTGGGTGGATCTTGATCGGAATGCGCCGCAGCCTCGGTTCGGGGAGAGGGATCTTGATCCCGATGCCGGGCGGCCCGGGCCGAAGCGCGGCCGGGACGGGTTCCCGGAGCAGTGGGGTGCCGGGGCGGCGGGGATCGGCCGGCCAGGGCGGGTGGTGAACCGGAAGCGGAGCCGGGCCGCCCAGGCGGATCAGAACGTGGCCGACGGTTTCTGGAACACCGGATATCCGCAGGACACGGCGCTGGACGAGGGTTTCGACCGGAACTCCGGCGCGGATTATGCCGAGGATTTCGGTACGCCCGAGCCGGTGGACTACCCCGTGACTGACCCGGCCTGTCCCGGGGCTGAGCTGGTGGACTACTCCGTGGTGGACGCGTCGGGTCATCCCGTGGGCGAGGTGCAGGGCATCGACGCGGACGGCTCGCAGGAGTTCAGCATCGAAGAATCGCTCGGGTTCGGGGCCGAGGAGTCGCTGAGCCCGGAACGGCTCGCGAAGGCCGCCGCCTCCGAAGCCGCCTGGCGGGCCTTCTCCGAGGGCGACCGGGAACCCGGCGCCGAGATCCGCACCGGCCGCCGCGCGAAGAGCCGCTGGATGTCCACGATCACCGGGGCCGGCGCGGCGCCGGAAGCCGTCGAGGTCGCGCCGAAACGGCCGCTCTTCGTCTGGCCGGTGCTGCTGCGCTGCCTGCTCTACCTGGGGCCGCTCAGCGTCGCGATCGCCGGGATCGGCGCGCTCGGACGGGTCGCCTGGCCCGTACCGGCCGCCACCCTGCTGCTCGGCTGGGCCGCGGCGCAGGCGCTGACCAGCGTCGGTGTCACGGTGACCCGGCGGGCCGGCGCGGAAGCCGCGGTACGCCTGGTCGGCGCGGGTTTCGCCGCGATGGCCGCCCTCTGGTGCGCGCTCGTCTGGATCACCCCGGCCGCGCTGCTCGGACCGGACCGGCTGCTCGCCGCGGCGGTCGGTCTCGGCGGGCTGGCCACGCTGGCCACCGTGACCGCGGCCCTGGTCACCCGCGCCGAATCCGCGGTGATCTGCTGGTACCTGCCCTGCTGGCTGCTTGCCGGCACGGCAGTCGCTGCGGCCGGCGGGGTGGGCTGGGCCGGGTACGTCCCGGTCGAGACCCTGCTGCCGGCCGGGATCGTGGCGGTGCTGATCCGGGCGTTCCGACCGGCGGTGCTGTTCGGCAAACAGTGCCGGATCCCGCGGCTCACCGCGGTGGAACGTCGGCGGGCCGGCGCGTACCTGGTCATCGGCGCCGCACAGGCGATCTGCGTGGCGCTGCTCTGGCAGGCCGGACCGGCGGTCACCCCGGCGCCGGCCGCGCTGCCGCTGCTGCTCGCCGTACCGCTGCTGGAAGCGCTGATCGGCTGGCACACCAACCGGATCGACGCCGGGCTGGACTCCGCGGAGAGCCCGGCCGACCTGGACCGGCACGTCCGCAACGTCACGGTGATCACGCTGGCCGGGCTGTTGCCGCCGCTGGCCGCCGGTGCGGCGCTCGCCCTGGCCTCGTACCAGCTCCCGCACAGCCTGACCGGGCTGGGCGGCACACAGGACGCGGTGCTCGCGCTCTCGGCCGGCACCCTGCTCGGCGGGGTCTTCGCGATCACGTTCCTGCTCGCGGCTCGCTCCCGTACCGGGATCGCCGCCGCCCTGGCCACCGCTCCGCCGCTGGCCACCCTGGCACTGCCGCTGCTACCGCAGCCCGCCGCCGGCCCGCTGCCGCTCGCCGTCGCGGTGCTGGCCGCGACACACATGGCCGGCCTGCTCATCGTCGCCCTGACCGCCGCCGATCTTCGGAGGACCCCGTGAAGACCCTGTTCCCCGCGTACGCGCATCCCGGCCCGGAACTGGCGCTGGACGCCGACACCTGGATCGTGCGCGAGCACCCCGGTGACCGGCGCACCCTGCACCAGTCGCTCGGCCGGATCGACCTGGACTGGGGCAGCCGCTCCCTCGCCGACGTCCTCGTCGACGTGGACGCCTGGCGTGCCGACGGCGTCGAGGGCCTGTTCCTGGACCGTTGCCCGGCCGGCTCCGGCGGCGTCGGCCCGGTCGCGCTGACCGTGCGACTCGCCGCCCGCCGCGGCCTGCACCGCGTGGTCCTGAACCCGGGTGTGCCGACGCACCCGCTCTACCGCGATCTCGGCGCCCGGATCTGCACTTTCGAGGGGCCCTGGTCGGCCTACCAGAGCTGGGACGGCGACGGGACGCGCCCCGGGGACGGTCACATCGTGCACGGGGTGCCGGCCGGTCTGCTCACCGCGGCCCGGCGGCTGATGGGACGCCGGGGTGCGGGCTTCGGGCTGGCCACGGACGCCGACCCGGACCTGAGCCCGGCGGGCGCACCGGGCAGCGGCGCCCACAGCGCCGACTGACCACTTCCGGTCAGGGGGCGGCGGGCAGCTGGTCGGGCTGGGCTGCCGGTTCGATGGCCGGGCGACGGGCAGCTGGGCCGGCTAGCCAGGCGAGGGAGGCGGGGGTCGCGGCCCGACGCGCCGGTCACCGCCCGCAGCCGGGCACGGTTGTCCTGACAGGTGGACGGTTGGTCCCGGCAGTTGGTCCGGCGCGGGCATTCCGGGGCGCTCCGCGCACACGGTACGACGGTGAGCCCGCAATGTCCCGCACCCGAGCCGGCGCGAGCGACCCGGCTGGTGCTGGGGGCTGCCTCAAGCCCGCCGAGACACCCCTGCGAACCAGCCGGACTCTCGCAGCTGACGCGCCGGGGGTGTCTGGCGGCTGCCGAGACACCCCTGCGAACCAGCCGCACCCGCTCGGCTGGCGCTCAGGGGTGCCTCAAGGCCGTTGAGACACCCCTCAGCACCAGCCGGGGTGGCGACGCGCGGCTGCTGACGCGCCGGGATGCGGGACGTCGCGCGGGGCGGTCGCGCCCGGCCGTGGGTGGTGAGCGGCGCTACGGACCGCGACCCGCCGCCTCCGCCGCCTGGCTGCCAACCCCA
>NZ_BOMS01000117.1 GCF_016862315.1 Actinoplanes palleronii
GGTCGGCCCGCCCCCGGCCGGGAGACGTGGCCGGGCACGGCGCGGGTCGGTCGGGAGGCGCGGTGGCCGCGGTGAGCAGCGGTGGCCTGGCGCGGGACCGGAGCAGCGCGTGGCTTGTAGCCTGCGGCGGGGCGCTCGGTATTCGTACCCTATGGGGTTGGTTTTGGTTGGCAGCGTGGGCAGCTGAACGAGGAGCGGTTCATGAAGCTCTCCCGGCGCATCAGCGTGCCGCAACGTTTGCAGGGTTCGCCCTCGCGGCCGTAGGCGTTCAGGGAGCGGTCGAAATAGCCGCTGTCGCCGTTCACGTCGACGTAGAGCTCGTCGAAGCTGGTGCCGCCGGCGACGATCGCCTCGGAGAGCACGTCGCGGACGTGGCCGAGCAGGCGCTCGACGGCCGGGCGGGTCAGCTTGTCGGTGGGGCGGGCGCCGTGGAGTCTGGCCCGCCAGAGGGCCTCGTCGGCGTAGATGTTGCCGACGCCGGAGATCAGCGTCTGGTCGAGCAGGGCCCGCTTGATCTCGGTGTGCCGGGCGCGCAGGCGGGCCGAGAAGGCCGCGTCGTCGAAGAGCGGATCCATCGGGTCGCGGGCGATGTGCGCGATCTCGTCAGGCAGCTCGCCGCCGCCTTCGGAGACCGACAAGCCACCGAACGTACGTTGGTCGACGAACCGCAGCTGCGCCGCGCCGTCGGTGAAAGCGAACCGGACCCGCAGGTGTTTCTCGTCCGCCGCGGTCGCCGGCTGCATCAGCAGCTGACCGCTCATGCCCAGGTGCGCGATGAGCGCGTCGCCGGAGTCCAGCGGGAGCCAGAGGTACTTGCCGCGGCGCGACACGTCGAGGACGGTGCGGCCGGTCAGCATCGCGATGAAGTGGGAGTCGCCGGGCAGGTGCCGGCGGATCGCCCGCGGGTGGTGCACCTCGACGGCGGCGATCGTACGGCCGGCCACCCACTTGGCCAGGCCCATCCGGACGGTCTCGACTTCGGGAAGTTCAGGCAAGGCGGGTCCTCGGGGGTCGTGCTCGGTACGGCGGCGTCAACAGTACGGGACTGCGGGTCCACAGCCGGGATTCGTATGATCGACAACTCCCGACAGTCCGGAAGGGGTCATCGTGGATCTGGACGCCGCCACGGAGCGGGCACGGTTGATGCGCGAGGTGGTCACCAGCACCTCGGTCGAGCACACCAGCGACGATCACGCGGTCACCGTGGTGGCCGGACCAGGTGGGGTGCTGCGCGACCTGTCGCTGAGCTCCCGGGCGTTCCGGCTGACCGGCGCCGAGCTCGGCGCGCTCGTGGTGCGCACGATCCACGAGGCGAACACGCTGGTGACCGCCGAGGTGGCGGCGCGGATGCCGCGATGACCCGGCCGGATTTCACCGAACCGGGTGAGGTGCTGGAGTTCCTGGACGGGATCCGGGAGCGGAACCGGCAGGCGATGGCGCGCAACGCCGAGTACGCGGCCGAGGCCGGCGGGATCACCGGCGAGGGCTTCTCCGCGGACCGTACGGTGCGGGCCGAGGTGGACGCGAGCGGCGTCGTCTCCCGGGTCGACATCGGCGACTCCGCGCTGCGCCGGGGCGCCCACCTGGCCCAGATGATCCTGACCGCGATCCGGGAGGCGCAGGCCGCGCGGACCCGGCAGCTGGCCGAGCTGAGCGCGCGGCTCGGCAGCCCGGCGATCGCCGGCCTGGTCCGCGAGTCGATCCCGGACGATTATCGAAGGGAATCCGATGGGTGACGGCATCGTCGTGCCGACGGACAAACTGACCAGTACGGCGGAGGTGTTCCAGGCGCTGAGCACGAGCGCCGGGCAGATCGCGGCGGGAGTGGCGGCCGCGAACCCGCCGGAGGTGCTGTGGGGCGCGCTCGGCCTGCTGATGAAGTGGAAGTACGACGAGAAGTCCGCCGAGGCCGGTGACCACATCGCGCTGATCGCCAAGGCGCTCGAATCGCAGGGCAAGGCGATCCGGGCGGTGGTCAAGAACCACGAGGAGCTGGATCAGGCGCTGCAGGATGCCTTCCGTCGCTTCCAGGAGCGACTGGCGGGCGGCCAGTGAGCGGGACCGACGACAACGACGCGTATCTGAGCAATAACGCGCAGGACGCCAGCCAGTACGCCGGCGACCTGGGTTTCACCGACGCGGTCGACACCGACTGGGGCACGACGCTGCCGTTCGGGGAGATCACCCAGAACGCGTACAAGGGCATCACCGAAGGCGAGTGGAGCGATCTCTTCGCCGCGGCCGCCGACTTCACCGGCAACGCTGTCGCGTTCGCCATCGACCCGCTGAACTGGCTGATCTCGGCGGGCCTGACCTTCCTGATCGACTTCATCCAGCCGCTCGAGGACCTGCTGAGCCTGTTCACCGGCAACTCCGAGCGGATGGAGGGTTACGCGGAGGCCTGGCAGCGGCTCGGCGACGCCCTGGGCCCGCTCGGCGACGCGACCCGAGCTGCCGCCACCGACGGCCTTCTCGAGTGGGAAGGGCTGGACGCGACCGCGGCCAAGGAACGCCTGATCGAATTCGGCTCGGCGATCTCGGCCACCGGTGGCGAGGCGGCCTCGATCGCCGGCCTGCTCACCCTTTTTTCCAAGATCATGTCGGCCGCCCAGCAGTTGATCATCGGCATCATCGCCACACTCGTCGAGTGGATGATCATTGAGTGGCTCGCGGCCCTGGCGCTGGCCCCGGAGACCCTGGGCGGCTCGGTCGCCGCGGCCGGGGCGGCGACCGCGGTGCAGGCTTCGGTCGCGACGAGCCGCGCGGTGACCATCGTGGACCGCGTGGTCATGCTGCTGCAGAAGATCGGCGCGCTGCTCGAGAAGGTCCTCCCGGGCATGCTCAAGCAGAAGGTCGGCGAGAGCGTCGCCGACCTCGGCCGCGCCGCGACCTTCTCCAATGTCGCCAAGATCGGCGGATCGGTGCTCGGCGACGTCTTCGGCTACGCCGGCCCGGGGGCCAGCGTCACCACCGGCATCATCAAGGATCAGCAGGCAGGGCGCCCGGCCATGGAGGACGGGGAGATCGACAAGGCCTTGGATGTGGAGCGATGAACAGCTGGGAGAAGCAGTGGCCGCCGACCCCACTCCCGGGAGCCCGGGTGCTGCCCTGGCTGTTGGACCGGCCCGCGCCGGTACCGGACGCCGGGACGGCCGGCATCGCGGTGCGGATCCGTTCCAGAGGCGGGGATGTGGTGCAGTTCCCGAAACGGTTCACGGTCGGGATCGACGACCGCCCGCTGTGGTGGGGCCTGGGCCGGATGATCGCCGTCGTCGAGCCGGGTGAGCACCTCGTCGAGGTGCGGGGCCGGCTCGCGGTGGAGAGCACCCGCCGGGTCCGGGTGGCCGCCGGCGAGATCGTGGAGCTGGACTTCTGGACCCCGGCCGCGAGTTCCGGCAGCAACACGCGCGGCGTTCTGGTGCCCGCCCCCGGAAAACGGCGCCCCGGCACGGGCCGTTACCTGGTCTGGGGCTGGCTCGCCGCGATCGCCCTGATGCCGCTTCTCACGCTGCTCGGCGTCCCACTCAACGGGTTCACCCTCGCGCTGCTCGCGGTGCCGGTGGTGGCCGCGGTCCTGGCGATCTGGTGGAAGCGGCGAGGTGACCGGGAGTATCGCGTGGCCGCGTCCGCGGAAGCCGCCGCCGAGGCCGGCCGGAACGACGCCGCGGGCTGGTTCCTCGGCGACGCCGAACCTCCGGCGCACCTGCTCGAGGGCACGGCCGACGGGCTGCTCGTGGTGACCGGGACGCACGCGCTCGAGCGCACCCGCAACGGCCTGCGCGACCGCAACCACGTGGACGAGAACGGCTGGGTGCCGTGGCCGGAGCTCACCGTCGACGGCCAGCAGCGGCCGCTCTCCTGGCAGACCTGGTGCTACCGCCTGCCGCCCGGCGAGCACGACGTGACGTTCACCGTCCGGCCGCCGCGGCCGGCGGCCGAACGGTTCGCGGCGGAGCAGGTCACCCGCCGGGTGACCGTCACGGCCGGCCGGGTCACCCGGCTCGGCCTGCACGTGGCGGCTCGCGTGGTGACCCGGTCGGCGTACGCGAATCCGGAGGCCTACGCCGAGATCACCGGATTCACCGTGACTACATCGTGTACGGCCAGATCGTGATCAGGTAGGCGCCGTACCAGAGGCCGAAGACGGCCCAGGCGGTGATCGACAGGATCGCGACCCGGGGGCGGGCGCGGGCCGCCGCGAACGCCGCCGGGACCAGGGTGATCAGCACGGGCAGCAGCAGCCGCGGCTTGGAGTGATAGAAACCGGCCTGGCCGTAGACCAGGATCATCGCGACCACGCCGTAGACCATCAGCGGCGGCCACAGCTTCTGTGCCAGCGCCACCCCGGCCGCCGCCAGCGCGGCCAGCAGGATCAGGCCGACGCTGACCTGAACCCAGCCGTCCGCGCCGGTGAACGTGTCGTCGAGGAACTTCAGCGTGCTGCTGCCATAGTCGAACGACGTGCCCCACCCGGCCGTCTGGATCTTGAACCAGGCGGTCCAGTCACCGACCCGCCAGCCGACCCAGCCGAGGAACAGCGGCACCCCGGCCAGCGCGACCGCGGCGGCCGCCAGCGGCTTCACCCGGCCGGCCAGGTCGCTGCGGGGCACGTCGCGGAGCGCCAGCAGCGCGGCGACACCCAGGGCCATCGCCGCCGCCGCGCCGGTCGGGCGGGTCAGCGCGGCGCACAGGCCGAGGAAACCGGCCCATCCCCAGGCACGGCGGTGCGCTGCCGCCAGCATGCCCGCCACCAGACCGAGAAAAAGACTTTCCGAGTACGCCATGGACAGCACCACGGAGACCGGCGCCGAGCAGACGATCGCCACCAGCGCCCACCCGGCCCGCTTGTCCCGCAGCGTGGTGCCGAGCAGGTGCAGCCCGACCGCGGCCCCGATCGAGGCGAGCCAGGCCACACCGACCCCGGCGACTCCCGGCGGCAGGCCGAGCACCGTGCCGAGCCGCAGCAGCATCGGGTAGAGCGGGAAGAAGGCCAGCTCGTTCGCCTGCAGGACGTGGTTGTCGTCGTAGGTGAACCCGTGCGGGTATCCGTCCACCGCGACCCGGATGAACCAGCCGCCGTCCCAGACCAGCAGCCGATGCCAGACGCCGGTGGTCGACCCGGACGCGTTGCCCAGCCACCAGACCATCAGCAACTGGCCGACCCGGGTCAGGGCGAGCAGCCCGACGGCGACGGCGACACCACGGCCGCCGCCGGCCTTCTCCCAGAGCGTTTCCGGGGGCTCCGCGTCGTCCGCGGTCACCGGCACGGTCTCACTCGGGCTTGTCGTCGCCATCGGCCTCGTTCCGCTCGGTGAGCGTGCGCCACGCGGCAGCGGCGGCCCGCTGCTCGGCCTGCTTCTTGCTGCGGCCGTCGGAGCCGCCGTACCGCTCACCGGCCACCACCACCCAGGCGGTGAACGTCTTCGCGTGGTCCGGGCCGGAGTCCTCGATCACGTAGTCCGGGACGCCCAGCCCGAGTGCCGCGGTCAGCTCCTGCAGGCTGGTCTTCCAGTCCAGGGCGGCGCCCCGGCCGGCCGACTCGGCCATCAGCGGGTCGAACAGCCGGTGCACCACCTCGCCGGCGGTCTCCAGCCCGTGCTCCAGGTAGATCGCGCCGAGCAGCGCCTCCAGGGTGTCGGCCAGGATGCTGGCCTTGTCCCGGCCGCCGGTGGTCTCCTCGCCCTTGCCGAGCAGCAGGTGCGGGCCGAGACCGGCCGGGCCCAGGCCACGGGCCACGTCGGCGAGCGCGTGCATGTTGACCACGCTGGCCCGGAGCTTGGCGAGCTGCCCCTCGGGCAGGTCCGGGTGGTTGTGGAAGAGCGCAGACGTGATCACCACACCGAGCACCGAGTCGCCGAGGAACTCCAGGCGCTCGTTGGTGGGCAGGCCGCCGTTCTCGTACGCGTACGAGCGGTGGGTCAGGGCCCGTTCCAGCATCTCGGGGGTGAAGGGGACGTCGAACGCCTCTTCCAAGGGGGCGGTGGATGGACGGCGACGCTTGTCATTCATGCGATACCTCGTTGTACGTCAGCAGATCGACGATCGCCGCGAGTGCGGAACGGCGGTGCAGATGGGCGGTGAAGGCGATGCCACCGGCGAGATCCGCACCGGTGGCGGAACCGTGGCAGACCACCACGGTGCCGCCGACCCCGAGCAGGACGGCGGCGCGCGGCGTCGGTGCCGCGCCGTGGCCGGATCTCGCGTAGGTGGTTTCCAGCGCCTTCAAAAGGACATTTCCGGTGAATCCATCGGTCACCACGACATCGACGCCATGACCCAGCACGACGTCGCCGCCCTCGACCAGACCGGTGTACCGGGCTCCGGCGGGCAGCGGGCGGTCGGCGAGCAGTGCGGGAACGGCACGGCGCAGGCGGTCGCCCTTGCCGAGCTCGGTGCCGATGGTGAG
This sequence comes from Actinoplanes palleronii, assembly GCF_016862315.1. GTDB lineage: Bacteria > Actinomycetota > Actinomycetes > Mycobacteriales > Micromonosporaceae > Actinoplanes > Actinoplanes palleronii. The sequence continues at coordinate 6,407 of NZ_BOMS01000117.1, forward strand.
CAGCCCGACCCGAGGGGTGGGGATGTCGTGGACGGCCGCGGCATAGGCGGCGCCGAGCCGGGCGTGGACGGCCAGGGTCTGTTCGTCGGGGTCGACGGTGGAGCCGACGTCGAGAAGGACCAGGCGGCCGGCGACGGTGGGCAGCACGGCGGCGAGCGGAGGGCGGCGTACGCCGGGCCAGCGGCCCAGGACGCGCGCGGCGGACACCACGGTGATCCCGGTGTCGCCGGCGGAGAGTGCGGCGTCGGCGAGGCCGTCGGCGACGGCCTGGACGGCGCTGCCGCCGAGTACGGCGGTGATGCGATGGCGCTGGGCCGGGTGCAGGGCAGCCAGCACCGCGTCGGAGGCCTCAGCCGGTCCGACGAGAGTCAGGTGCAGGGTCGGATCGTCCTGGACGGCACGCAGAGCGCCGTCAACCACGACGGCGGGAGCTTGGTCCCCGCCGAGGAGGTCGACGGCGATCCGCGCGGTGCCCGGCTCCCCGACAGACCGCTGTCCGGGAGCCGTGGCACCGGTGGAACGCCACTGCTCAGGTACGACCCGCCCGATGATCGGGCGCGTCACTCGGCGACGTCAGACCTCGAGGACCTGACGACCGTTGTAGGTACCGCAGACCGAGCAGGCGGCGTGCGGCAGCTTCGGGGACTTGCACTGGGGGCAGGCCACGGTCGAAACCGCGGTCGCCTTCCAGTTAGCCCGGCGCGAGCGGGTGTTGCTGCGCGACATTTTGCGCTTCGGGACGGCCACGGTTCCTACTCCTTAGAATCTTGCTTTTGGTGCGGCGAAGCCGCCCCTGGCGACTCGGCTGACAGATTGCGCAAAGCGGCCCAGCGGGCATCGACGTCCTCATGGCTGTGATCGGCCGGGAGGTCGTCGAAGTGCACCCCGCAGTCGGGGCACAGCCCTGGGCAGTCCGGTCGGCACAGCGGGTTGGTCGGCAGGGTCAGGACCACCGCGTCACGCACCGCCGGCTCGAGGTCGAGCAGGTCGCCCTGCATCCGGCCTACCTCGTCATCATCCTCGGTCTCCTCCGTGAAGCTGTCCGCGTAGGCGTACAACTCCCCGATGCGAACCGTGAACGGCCTGTTGATCTCGTTGAGGCACCTGCCGCACTCGCCCTGAATCGTGCCACGGACGAGACCGCTGACGAAGACCCCCTCGGACGCCGACGTCAGGCTCAGATCGAGCTCGAGGTCGGAACCGACGGGGACCGAGATCAACTCCACACCGAGGTCTGCCGGCGCCGCGTCCACCCGCTTCAGGGCACGCGTCGCACCAGGCTGCCGGGGGAGTTTCGTCGTGTCGACGACCAGCGGCTGCCTGGGGTTCAGGTGACTCTGCGGTGACTTGGGCATCATGTTCCTCAGCCGTGGGTAGGCCAGCCGAAAACATTACCTGAGCTTGTCCGACATCGTCGAATCGGCTCGGCTCAGAACGGCAGTGGCCGCTCCGCGTCCTCACCCTGGAAGGTTCCGATCTCGCGGAGCGCATGCATTTTGTCACGGCCCCGCTCGATCGACGCCAGCGCCCTGGTCAGGAACTGCTCGAAGTTGGCCAGCGCGGTGTCGACGTAGTCGTCGACCTCCTCCCGCAGGCGCTGTGCCTCGGTCCGCGCCTCGGCGATGATCCGGGCACCCTCGTGCTCGGCCGAGACGGTGATCTCGTTGACCGAGACCAGGCGGGAGTGTTCAGCCTCACCCTCGCTGATGATCCGGTCCGCCTCGCGGCGGCCGGCCTCGACGATCCGGTCCCGCTCGTCCAGCACAGCGGCGGACTTGCGCAGCTCGGAGGGGAGCTCGGCGCGCAGCTCCTCAAGACGCTCGATCATCTCGCCGCGGTCGAACATGAAGTTCGTCCGCGACATCGGCACCGAACGGGCGTCCTGGATGTGCTCGATGAGCTCGTCGATACGGTCGAGCGGATCCACCGGTGCCTCACTCCCGTCGTCGAACCGCCACCCAGCGTGGTGCGATCACGTTACTTGTGCCGCCGTCGCGCCGGATCCCGGCACGCCCGCGCTGGTGGCCGCTAATTCTGCTTCAGCCGGGTCACCAAGCGGGCCAGCACCGGGTCCGGAAGGTAGGACGACGCGTCGCCACCCCACTTGACCACGTCCTTGACCAGGCTGGAAGACAAGAACGAATAGAGCGGGTTGGTCGGCATGAACAACGTCTCCACACCGGAGAGACCGACGTTCATCTGCGCCATCTGCAACTCGTAATCGAAGTCGCTCACCGCGCGCAGGCCCTTGACCACCACCGCGGCGCCCTGATCCCGGCAGAAGTCCACCAGGAGCCCGCGAAATGCCATGACCCGGACATTTTCGTACGGGGCGGTCACCTCGCCCAGCATCTCGAGTCGTTCCTCGACGGTGAACAGCCCGGCCTTGGACTGGTTGATCAGAACTCCGACGATCACCTCGTCGAACAGCCGGCTGGCACGCCCGACGATGTCGAGGTGACCGTTCGTGACCGGGTCGAAGGAGCCGGGGCACACCGCTCGTCTCATGATCGGCGACCGTACCAAATTGTGGTCTCGCCGTAACGCCGGGTGCGGTCCTCCTCGAGGCCGTCCACCCAGGTCAGCTCGGTCCGCTTGGATCGTTCGAAGACCACGACGGCGTCCGGGGCCAGCCAGCCGTTGGCGAGCAGTCCCTGTTGCACACCGTCGATCTCGTCGTTACCCAGCGCGTACGGCGGGTCGGCGAAGACCACGTCGTACGGTCCGCCGGTCGGCGCCTCGCCGACCACCTGGAGCACCTTCGCGGTGACCAGGCGTGCCTGGTCGGTGACCCGCAGCGTCGCGATGTTCTCCCGGATCACCCGGGCCGCCTTGGGCTCGGCCTCGACCAGAAGCGTGTGGACCGCACCGCGGGACAACGCCTCCAAACCGACGGCACCGGACCCGGCATAAAGATCAACGAATCGCGCACCGGACAGATCCGTCATCGTGTGCAGGGAACTGAAGAAAGCCTCACGGACGCGGTCCGATGTAGGCCTCGTGAGCGCACCGGGGGGAGCGGACAGCCGCCGCCCGCCGTGCGCACCGGCGATAATCCTCGTCATCAGGTCCGACGCTACTTCACCACCGTGATCACGCCACGGGCGCGTTAACAATTCCCTCGTCGCAGGCACTGCGCGCGACGGTCCCGTCCCGTTGCAGTGATGGAAGATCACGGATTGATATCAAGAGCCTTAGCCGCCGCTGAGACGTTTCTTTGCGTGCCCGAAATGGCTAGGGTCAGGCCTCGTTGCGGATGTCCCCCTGGGACAGTCCGCAGACGACGTGGGGAGGCGTCGTCGCAGCTCCGCTTGAATCCACCGGCGGCGGCCGCGCGGTCTCTTCGCGCTCTTTTTTCATCTCCTTGACCCCCGTTCCTTGGAGTAGGCGTGAACCCGTTCAAAACCCCGTTCCGTCGGACCGGCACCGTTGTCGCCGGTGCGGCCCTCGGTCTCATCGGCGTGATGTCCACGGCCATGCCCGCTCTGGCCTGTCACCCGGAGTTCGACCAGAAGGCGACCACCGCCTGTGTCGACGCCGACGGCAACTGGCAGATCGACTGGAGCGTCGCGCCCAGCGACAACCAACTCGGCGACGGTGTCATCGAGTCGCTGAACTACACGATCCTGCCGGCGTCCGCGCCGCAGAACATCGAGGTCAGCGGCACCCTTCAGGAGAACGCCCCCTTCACGTTCGGCACCACCCTCACGGCCACCCAGAAGGTGGACAAGGCCGTCGAGTCCGTGAAGCTGAACGTGACCGGCCGCTGGGGCGGCTACGCCAAGGGCGGGTCGCTGAGCGTTCCGAAGCCGACCGAGAAGTGCGACACCCCTGAGCCGAGCGCCTCGGTCTCGACCCCCGCGTCGCCGGTGCCGTCCGCGAGCGAGTCGACCTCTGCCGAGCCGTCGCCGTCCGCGAGCGAATCCACCTCCGCCGCCCCGTCCCCGTCGGCCAGCGAGTCCACCTCGCCGTCCGCCCCGGTCTCGCCGTCGACCACCACGTCGCTCCCCCCGGAGGACACCACGGTCACCGAGCCGCAGTTCATCTACGACGCGACCTGCGACACCCTGACCGTCGGCATCGAGGTCCCGGTTGACTGGAAGGAATCCCTCACGGTGACCTTCAAGCCGACCGTCGGCGACTCCAAGACCGTCACCGCCGCCCCGGGCGAGACCAAGACCGTCGACTTCAAGGCCTCCAAGGGCCTGAAGGTCACCGCAACCCCGAAGGGTTACGAGGACGAGGCCGCCACGGTCACCTACAAGGCCCCGGCCGACTGTGACGACGACGAGCTGGCCCTGACCGGTGCCAACTCGAGCACCATCGCCGGTGGCGCCGCTCTGGCCCTGGTCCTCGGCGCCGGCCTCTTCTACATGGCCCGCCGCCGCAAGATCCGCTTCACCGCCTGATAGCCAGACCTAGCAACACCCGGGGCGCGCCGACCCACACGGGTCGGCGCGCTTCGTCATACCCCCTTTTTCCCTCGTTCCTGGAGCACCTCTTGAAGAAAGCGCGCTTCCTCCGCGCGGCCCTCGTGCTCGTCAGCGCCGTTCTCGGCGCCGGCACCGTGGCCACCACCTCCACCGCCGCCTTCGCCGACGAGGCGACGGTGTGCACGTCGGCCGACTTCGAGGCGACGGATTTCGTCTTCCAGAACGGCCTCGCCGAGACCACCGCGACCCTGAAGGCGGGCTCGAACTGCCAGGCCGAGGTCACCCTGGTGACCTACCTGGCCCCGAAGCCGAACTTCGACGTCCCGCAGTACCTGTTCGGCAGCCAGACCGAGCTGATCAGCCGCTCCGGCAACACCAGCAAGGGCTTCTCGGTCAAGGTGCCGGCCTGCAACACCCAGGCGGACCTCTTCGTCGGTGGCCAGAACGACGTCATCAACGAGCTGGTGAAGGACGGCAAGCGGTACGGCACCACCAAGATCGCTTTCTGGAACGGCAGCGCGGACAAGGACGGCAGCGCCAGCAGCTGCGTGCAGCCGGCTGTGCAGTACACCGCGGCCTGTGACGGCGTCACCACGCTGAACCTGAGCAACAACGGCGTGCTGAGCGGCTACGGCGTCGACTTCACCGTCAAGTACGGCTCGGAGACCAAGGTCGTCACGGTCGCCAAGGGCGCCAGCGAGGACCTGACCGTCCCGGCCGGCAGTGGCCCGATCACGGTGACCGCCGACAAGCTCCAGCCCACCACGATCAACTGGGCGCTCCCGGCGGCCTGCGAGCCGGCCGCCACCGCGGTGAACGACTGCAAGGTCACCACCGTCACGGTGACCAACCCCGAGGGCAACGGCGACGTCCCGGCCAAGGTCACCTACAACGGTGAGACCAAGACCGTGACCGTGCCGACCGGCAAGTCGGTCGACGTCACCTTCGATTCCGCCAAGGCCACCACCGCCACCGTGGAGTTCCCGGAGAGCAAGTTCGAGCAACTGACCGTCGAGGTCGTGCTGGGCGAGTGCGCCGAGCCGCAGCCGAGCACCAGCGCCAGCACCTCCCCGCCGGTGAGCCTCCCGCCGACCGCCGCCACCTCGCCGTCGGCGAGCGCGTCCACGTCGACCTCCCCGGCCGCCGCGACCCCGAGCGCCAGCAAAACCCCGGGCGGTGAGCTGGCCCTGACCGGCGCCGCCGGCGGCTCGATCGCCGGTGGCGCGGTCCTGCTGCTCATCGTCGGCGCCGGCCTGTTCTTCATGGCCCGTCGCCGCAAGGTGAACTTCAAGGCCTGATCCGCCTAGGCCCTGAACAAGGGGGCGTCGACCTAACGGTCGGCGCCCCCTTGCCATGGGGGGAACGACCCGTCAGCCGCGGGCTGGTACTCGTGCACCGCGGTCACCGCCGCGGCCGGCAGCGGGCCGTACACGTGGGGGAACTGGCGGCCCGAGGGGTCCGGCGGACTGCCGTCCTCCCAGACCACCGGGACGTCGACAGCGGCCTCGTCGATCTCCAGCAGCACCAGGTCGGTACGGCCGCGGTAGAACAGCGACGCCGGCACGTGCACCCACGCCGGGTCCGAGCAGTGGATGAAGCCCTCCACCCCCAGCGACGCCGGCTCGTAGTGATCAGAAACAGTCGCCCAGTCGTCTCGTGGGCACAGGTGCAGGATCAACCCTTCTCCAGGTACTCGGCGCGGTTCTCGTCGACCAGCGCGGCCACCGAGGCGGCCAGCGCAGGATGGCGGGACAGGTCGGGGTCGTCGCCGACGAGTTCGGCGGCTTCGACCCGGGCCTCCTTGATCAACTTCTCGTCCCGCAGCAGGGACAGCAGCCGCAGGTGCGAGTGTTTGCCGGACTGTGAGGCGCCCAGCACGTCACCCTCCCGCCGCTGCTCCAGGTCGATCTCGGAGAGTGTGAAGCCGTCGGTGGTGGAGGCCACCGCGTCGAGGCGCTCGCGGGCCGCGGAGCCCTCCACGGCCTCGGTGTGCAGCAGGCAGATCCCGGGCGCCGAGCCCCGGCCGACCCGGCCGCGCAGCTGATGCAATTGGGACACCCCGAACCGGTCGGCATCCATAATGATCATGACGGTGGAGTTCGGCACGTCCACGCCGACCTCGATCACCGTGGTCGCCACCAGCACGTCCACGTCGCCGGCGGCGAACCGGCGCATCACCGCGTCCTTCTCGTCGGCCGGCATCTTGCCGTGCAGCATCTCGATCCGCAGGCCCTTGAGATATTCCTGCTGGAGCGCCGGCAGCACCTCGGTGACCGCCAGCGGCGGCCGGCGGGCCGACTCGGTCTCCGGCGGCGGCTCGCCACCGTCCTCGAAAGAAGATTCGGGACCGTCGCCGATCCGGGGGCACACCACATACGCCTGATGGCCCGCCGCGACCTCCTCCTTGACCCGGCGCCAGGCGCGGTCGAGATAGGCCGGTTTCTCCAGGGCCGGGACCACGTGGGTGGCGATCGGCGAGCGGCCGCGCGGCAACTGGGACAGGATCGACGTCTCCAGGTCGCCGTAGACGGTCATCGCCACCGTGCGCGGGATCGGGGTCGCCGTCATCACCAGCACGTGCGGCGGACGGTTCGCCTTGGCGCGCAACGCGTCGCGCTGCTCCACCCCGAACCGGTGCTGCTCGTCGACCACGACCAGTCCGAGGTCGTGGAAGTCGACTCCCTCGTACAGAAGGGCGTGTGTGCCGACGACGATCCCGGCGGTCCCGTCGGCGACCTTGGCCAGCGCCGCACGCCGGGCCGCCGCGCCCAGAGAGCCGGTGACCAGGGTGAGCTGCGTGCCGGAGAGGTCACCGTCGAGCTCGCCGGCCCGGCCCAGGGCGCCGAGCTGCGCGCCGATCCCGCGGAAGTGCTGGGTGGCCAGGACCTCGGTGGGCGCCAGCAGCGCGGCCTGCCCGCCGGCGTCGACCACCTGGAGCATCGCGCGCACCGAGACCAGCGTCTTGCCGGAGCCGACCTCGCCCTGCAGCAGCCGGTGCATCGGGTGCGCCCGGGTCAGGTCCTCGGCGATCTCCTCGCCGACCGTGGCCTGGCCCTCGGTCAGCTCGTAGGGCAGGCCGGCGTCGAACTTGTCGAGCAGGCCGCCGGGGCGGCGCGGGCGGGCGGTGCCGGGCGACGCCGCGGCCCGGGCCCGGCGCTGCGCCAGGGTCAGCTGCACGGCGAACGCCTCGTCCCACTTCAGCCGGTGCTTCGCCGAGTAGAGCGCGGGCTCGGCGCTGGGCCGGTGGATCTCGCGCAGCGCGGTGCCGATGCCGATCAGGTTGCGGCCGGCCCGGACCTCGGGCGGCATCGGGTCGGCCGGCGGCTCGAACACGTCGAGCAGGGTCCGCACGCACTTGGCGATGGTCCAGGTGGGCACCGCCTGCGCGGCTGGATAGACCGGGATCAGCGCGCCGGCGAACTCCTCGATCTCCTCGGCCGCCTCGTCCTGCGTGGCGTCCGCCTTGAGCAGCTGATAGGCCGGGCCGTTCAGCTGGCGCTTGCCGCGGAAGTCGGTGACCTTGCCGGCCCACAGCCCCCAGCGGCCCCGGGTCAGCTCCCGCTCGCGCCACGCCTGGTTGAAGAACGTGCAGGTCAGGGTCGCTCCGGAGCCGTCGCCGATGGTCACCTCGAGCATGTTGCCCTTGCGCTGGCGCATCGGTTTGACGCCGATCCCCTGCACTTGGGCCAGCACGGTGACCTGCTCGCCGACCTCGAGCTGGCGCAGGTCGGTGTGCTCGCCGCGCTCGTCGTAGCGCCGGGGGAAGTGGTAGATCAGGTCGCCCGCGGTGATCAGGCCGAGGTGTTCCTCCAGAGCCTTGGCGGTCTTCGCGCCGAGCACCTTGGTCAGCGGGACCTCCGTGGTGACCTTGGTCAACGGGGTGTCGGTCGTGGTCATTCGACTCCTGCCAACAGGTGGTAACGCGGCTGGCCGCCGGCGTAGCACTGCAACTCGATGAACGGCCAGGTGCGGTGCACGTGACCGCGCAGGTCGTCTTCCATGCCCGGCGGGACGGCCGCGCCGAGCACCAGGGTGACCAGCTCGCCGCCGCCGCCGAGCATCCGGTCGAGCAACCGGTGGCTGACGTCGGTCAGGTCCGTGCCGATCACGTGCACCTCGCCGTCGACCAGGCCGAGCAGGTCACCGGCCCGGCACGGGCCGGCCACGGTCAGGGCGTCGCGCTGGGCGGTGCAGACCTCGCCGTACCGGCAGGCGCCGGCCGCCTCGGCCATCGCGATCACGTCGTCGGCGAACGGGCGGCCGTGATCGCGCACCGCGAGGGCGGCCAGGGCCTGCACCGGCGACCGGGTCGGCACCACGCTGACCCTGACCCCCGCCGCCTCGGCCTCACGGGCCGCGGAGACCGCCACCGCCTGGGTGTTGGTGTCGTTGGGCAGCAGCACCACCGCGGAGGCCCCACAGGCGTGCACAGCGGCCAGCATCTCGGCGGTGGACGGGTTGTGGTCGACCACCACCGCGCCCTCCGCCTCGAAGAGCGCGGTGAGCCCGTCGCCGTCGGCGACCACCACGGCGCCCCGCGAGTCGGCGCCCGGCCGTTTCTCGGTCAGCGGGGTGACCCGGATCTGGAACGGCCGGCCGGCCTCGACACCGGCCTCGACCGCCGGGCCGATGGCGGCGCTCTCCACGTGGACGTGCACGTTCCACGTCGGGGGGTCGCCGACCACCACCAGGGAGTCACCCAGGCCGGCCAGGGTGGCGCGGAGCCCGGGCAGCGCCTCCGGCGGGGCGTCCAGCAGGTACTGCACCTCGTAACCGAGGCCGGAGCAGTCCTCCGCCTCGTGCTCGTGGTCGTGCTCGGCGGCCGGGGTGACGACGGCCACCGGCCGGGGACGGGTCACGAACTCGTTCTCCTCCACGGTGTCGACCAGCGCGTCCAGCAGCAGGCAGAGGCCGCGCCCGCCGGCATCGACCACGCCGGCCCGGGCCAGCACCGGCAGCTGCTCCGGGGTGCGGGCCAGCGCCTCGGTGGCGGCGCGCGCGGCGGCCCGGGCGACGGCGACCAGGCTGTCGGACCTGATCCGCCCGGCACCCTCGGCGGCGGCCGCCACCACGGACAGCACGGTGCCCTCGACCGGGCGGGCGACCGCCGCGTAGGCCGCGTCGGTGGCCTCCCGCAGGGCGCTGGCCAGCTCGGAGCCCCGGACCGCGACCACGGTGGCGAACGAGTCGGCCATGCCGCGCAGGATCTGCGACACGATCACGCCGGAGTTGCCCCGGGCGCCGAGCAGGGCGCCCCGCGCCATCCGGCTCATCAGCCCGCCGATCGGGGTGCGTGGCTCCTCGTGCAGCGCGGACACGACGGCTTCCTGCGCGGCGGTGAGGGTCAGGACGAGGTTGGTCCCGGTGTCGCCGTCGGGCACCGGGTAGACGTTCAGGTCGTCGATTTCACGCTGGTGGGCCCGGAGCGCCTCCAGCCCACCGTCGCACCAGCGGTGCACGGCAGCGGCATCGAGGGTTTCCAGCACGCGAAAATCGTACTAACCACCCCCGACAATCGCTGGGTACGCACCCTGACCGGGGGCGATTGGTCGAGAACTCGTCGAGTCGGGTAAGCTCGCTGGGTTGCCTGGGCGAGTCTCGCTCCTGGGCGTCTTCTGTTCTTCGAATCAAACCCAGGAGTATCCCGTGGCTAGCGTGTGTGACGTCTGTGGCAAGGGACCGGGCTTCGGCCACAACGTGTCCTTCTCGCACCGGCGGACCAACCGCCGCTGGAACCCGAACATCCAGTCGGTGCGTACCCCGGCCGGTGGCGGGACCACCAAGAAGCTCAAGGTCTGCACCTCGTGCATCAAGGCCGGCAAGGTTGTCCGCGCCTGACCTGATCCAAGCGTGAAAGAGGCCGCCGAGTCACTGACCCGGCGGCCTTTTGCTGTCACAAAATCTTTTTTGCGTACGACAGCACGCCCTCGTGCCCCTGGTAATACCCGAAGTCCTCGATCCGCTCGTACCCCGCGGACAGGTAGAGGGCGATCGCCTCGGGCTGCTTGTCACCGGTCTCCAGGATCACCCGCGTGCATCCCGCATCCCGGGCGGACTCCTCGATCACGGCGAGCATCCGCCGGGCCACACCGTGCCCGCGCGCCGCGGACAGCGTGAACATCCGCTTCAGCTCGGCGTCGGTGCCGTGCCGCCGCCAGCCGGCGCTGCCCACCAGACGACCATCAGGGCCGTCGTCGCCGGTACGGACGGCCACGAAGAACGCGCCGTCCGGCGGGAGGAAGTCGGCGGCCGCGATCGGGGTGTCGTCGCCGGTGCCGCCGTAGCGCTCGGAGAGGTCGCGCATGTTCTCCGCGACCAGCTCCACCACGGCCGGCTCGTCGTACCGTGCTTGTCTGATCTTGATCTGAACCACGCCGCCAGATTAATTCACCTTGAAATGGTCCCAGCCCAGCGGCCCGCTCCACGGTTTGCGGTCGACCGTGACGCCGGAGCCGTCGTGCACCGAGCCGATCTCCCGCCAGTCGGCCGGCAGCCGGGTCCCGGCCGGGAACGTCGCGGCGAGCGGATGGTCGTCGCCGCCGGCCAGCACCCACTGGTACGGGTCGAGCCCGAGCGCGGTGGCGGTGTCGCGCATCTGGTCCGGCATGTCGAACGCCTCGGTCCGGATGTCGATCCCGACCAGGCTGGCGGTGGACAGGTGCCCGACGTCCTGCAGCAGCCCGTCCGACACGTCGATCATCGAGGTGGCGCCGAGCCGGGCCGCCTCCGGGCCGGCCGCGTACCGGATCTCCGGCCGCCGGTACGCCTCGACGAGCATCTTCGGCGTCCGGAAGCCCCGGGACAGGATGGTGTATCCGGCCGCGGCGTAGCCGATCCGGCCGGACAGCGCGAGGATGTCGCCCGGCTGGGCGCCGTTGCGGCGCACCGGCTCCCGCCCGCCCAGGTCACCCAGCGCGGTGACCGCGATGGTCAGGGTCGGGCTGGACGAGGTGTCCCCGCCGACCACGGCGGCGCCGCAGAGCGCGGCCTCGGCGGTCAGCCCGTCGGCCAGGCCCTCGGCCCACGCGCTGTCCAGGGTCGGCGGCACGCACAGGGCGACCAGCAGCGCGGTCGGGGTGGCGCCCATCGCCGCGATGTCGGCCAGGTTGGCGGCGGCGGCCCGGTGGCCGACGTCGATCGGTCCGCACCAGTCACGGCGGAAATGGCGGCCCTCGACGAGCACGTCGGTGGAGGCCACCACCCGCCCGTCGGCGGCGCGGACCACGGCGGCGTCGTCGCCCGGTCCCAGGATGGTGGCCGTGCCGGAGTCGAGTCGGGATACGATTCGTCCGATCAGCCCGAATTCACCGGACTCTGCGATGCTCACGTCCACGTCCTTCGATGGTGGCGGCCCGCTGCCGGGTCGCTTCGTACGGTAGTTTCACGATCGGGGATCACCGACGCGGTGGCGGATAGGAGTCGGATCGTGGTCCAGGCATACATCCTCATTCAAACGGAGGTCGGGAAGGCCCGTGACGTGGCCGCCGCGATCGAGAAAATACCGGGGGTGGTCCGGGTCGACGCGGTGACAGGGCCGTACGACGTGGTGGTACTGACCGAGGCACACACCGTTGACGAACTGGGCAGCCTGATTGTGAGCAAGGTCCAATACGTACCGGGCATCACCAGGACGCTCACCTGCTCCGTGGTAAATCTCTGAGCATGGTCGACGTAGACACCCCGAAGGACGCCCCCGAGAAGGGGGCCGCCGCGCCGGACAACGCCACGCGGATCGCCGCGATCTGGGCAACCGTGGTGGCCGTGCCGGTGGTGATCATCGTGGGTCTCGTCGCGTTCCTGCAGATCGACAAGGCACGGCCGGCGGCCGACCCGGCGCCGGCCGCGAGCGGCCCGATCGTCGTGCCCGGCACGGCGGTCGAGGTCGCCGCGCCCATACTCTCCGCGCGCGCCGCCCAGGTCTGCCTCGCGGTGACCGCGCAGCTGCCGGCCCAGGTCCGGAACCTGCCGCCCCGCAAGGTCAGCGCCGGCCCGGAGCAGAACGCCGCGTACGGCGAACCGCCGATCACGGTCTCCTGCGGCGTCCCGCAGCCGAAGATGTGCGAGACCGTCGACGACACGTCCGGCTCGTGCGTGCCGCTGGTCGCCGACCTGCTGCTGATGAACCGGGTCTGCTGGTACTACTCGGACGGCGCCGGCAAGAGCACGTTCACCACGATGGACCGCGAGATCCCGGTGCAGGTGATCGTGCCGGCGGCCTACGACAAGCGGGCGCAGTGGGCCAACGAGTTCTCCGACACGGTCGTCGAGACCGACAAGTCGATCACCGAGGGCGTGCCGAGCGGATGTTTCCCCTGACCGCGGGCTAGTGCAGGCCGGTGCCACGCCGCTGCGCGGTACGGATCAGCCGGTCCACGACCTTCGGGTACTCCAGCCCGGTGGCCGCCCACATCTGCGGGAACATCGAGGTCGGCGTCATGCCCGGCATCGTGTTGATCTCGTTGAGGTAGATCTGGTGGTCGGCCGTGACGAAGAAGTCGACCCGGGCCAGGCCGGCGCAGTCCAGCGCGGTGAAGGTGCGCAGCGCGAACTCCCGGACCTGCCGGGTGACCTCGTCCGGCAGGCCGGCCGGGATCGTGTACCGGCTGCCGACCAGGTACTTCGTCTCGAAGTCGTACCAGTCGGCGGCCTCGTCCACGTGGATCTCGGCGAGCAGCGACGACTCGGGCGCGCCACCGGCCTCGCCCTCCAGCACGCCGCACTCGATCTCGCGGCCCACGATCGCGGCCTCGACGAGCACCTTCGGGTCGATCTCCCGGGCCGTGGCGATCGCGGCGTCCAGGTCGGCCCAGTCGCTGACCTTGGTGATCCCGTGCGACGAGCCGGCCCGCGACGGCTTCACGAAGACCGGCAGCCCGAGCCGCTCCTTGTCCTCGTCGGCGAACGAGACGCCGGCCCGGAGCACCGCGTACGGCCCGACCGGAATGCCCTCGGCCACCGCCAGCTTCTTGGTGAACTCCTTGTCCATGGCGGCCGCCGAGGCGAAGACGTTCGCGCCCACGTACGGGATACCGGCCATCTCCAGCATCCCCTGGATCGTGCCGTCCTCGCCGTACGCGCCGTGCAGCACCGGGAAGACCACGTCGACACCGGCCAGCTCGGAGACGCCCTCGGCCGGGTCGCGCACGATCAACTCGGTCGTCGTCGGGTCGGCCGCGAGCACCACCGAGTTGCCGGACGCCGCGGTGATCTCGGGCAGCGTGGAGCCGGCGATGGCGAACGACGACGGGTCCCCGCCGGCGAGCACCCAGCGACCCTCCCGGGTGATTCCGACCGGGACCGCTTCGTACTGATCAGGGTCCAGCGCACCCAGGATGGCACCCGCGCTCACGCAGGAAATGGCGTGCTCAGTGCTGCGTCCGCCGAACACGATCGCGACACGGGTCTTCCGGGGGGTTGTCACTCTTCTCTGCGCCTCTCGCTAGCGGGTCAGCCGGGGGTGACCCTACTCTGCGTAGGCCAGATACGGGATTGCGGCGGCGCTGCCCTAGGCAGGGGGAGACGAACAGTAAATGGGACCAGCACTCCACGTGATCGCGGGCCCGGGACCGGGGCAATTGGCCACCATGGCACGGCCCCGTGACGAGCCGTGGTCACCGCAGGAACTGGGCGCGCTGGCCCGGGCCGGCGTCCACGTCCTGGTCTGCACCACCGCTCATCGGCCGCCGGACGCGGACAGCGCCGGCATCGAGCTGGTCGCCTACCCGGTTCCGGACACGTCGGCCCCGCGCAAGGAGGCCACCGAGATGGTCGCGCTGGCCACCCGGCTGGCGCGGGAGGTCCGTTCCGGTCGTTTCGTGGTCACCCAGTCCGCCGCCGATCTCGGCCGGACGACCCTGCTCGCGACGATGACCCTGGCGCTTCTCGGCATCCGTCCGGGCGAGGCCCTGCGCCGCATCGGCATCACCCCCGGCCAACCGGTCCCCCAGGACTGGCTGCACGACTTCGTCGCCGGATAGGCCCGCCGCCGAAACCGAAGATCAACTTCAAGTACTTCAGATACGCGCGTCCGCCGTGGTCCCGACCGTTTGCTCCCGCGCGGGCCGGGGCCGGCGATCAGGCCGCTGGCGCGTCCCGAACGATCGCCGGCCCCTTCACTGCCCGTGCGTGGTAGCGGTTCACCCAAAGATCAAAACCCGGTCTCTGGCCGGGCCTCAGGGGTGTCTCCGCAGCGCGGAGACACCCCTGAGAGCCAGCCGGGCGACGGTGACTAAGCGGCGAACCTCTGGGGCAGCACGCCGGCGTCCCAGAGCTCGTCCAGGTGGGCCAGGAAGCCCGTGAGGCTGCGTTCCAGCTCGCGGCGCTCGTCGGTGGAGAGGGTGGCCAGCGGGTCGGAGATGACCAGGCCCTCCGGGTGCTTGGCCCGGGTGCCGACGAACTTGTCGCAGCCGGCGCACCACACGTAGCTGACCAGCGTCGGCCGGCGGGCGTTCGCCGGCGCCGTGAAGTAGGCCCGCAGGCGCCGCTCCCCGCAGGACGGGCAGTCCCGCTCCCCCGGCGCCGCGAAGAAGCTCTCGCCCTGGGTCAGCGCCGCCACCTGGTCACCGTCGAAACTGCTCCAGGCGGTCACCGCGACTTGTCCAGGGCCTGACTGACGTCGGCCACCAGGTCAGCGGTGTCCTCGATGCCGCAGGAGAACCGGACGAAGCCCGGCGCGGTGTCGTCACCGAACTGGGCCCGCCGGTCGGCGCTGGTGTGCACCCCGCCGAACGAGGTGGCCGCGAAGACCAGCGACGCGGCCTCCAGGAACCGGGCCACCCGCTCCGCGCTGCCCAGGTCGAACGCCACGATCCCGGGGATCCGGCGCATCTGCCTGCTGGCCACCGGATAGGACGGATCGGACGGCAGCCCCGGCCAGCGCACCCCGGTCACATCGGAGCGTCCGGCCAGCAACTCGGCGATCGCGGCGGCGTTGGCGCTCTGCCGGGCCAGCCGCAGGTCCATGGTGGCGATCGACCGGTGCGCCAGCCAGCAGTCGAACGCGCCGGGCACCCCGCCGGTCAGCTTCCGCCAGTTCTCCACCTTGTCCAGCAGGGCGGTGTCGCGCGCCGCGACGTAGCCGAGCAGCAGGTCGGAGTGCCCGGTCAGGGCCTTGGTGCCGGACGCCACGACCAGGTCCGCGCCGAGCGCGAGCGGGGTCTGCCCGAGCGGGGTGGCCGCGGTGTTGTCCACGGCGAGCAACGCCCCGGCGGCGTGCGCGGCGTCGGCCAGCGCCCGGATGTCGGCCACGTCCAGGCCCGGGTTGGCCGGGGTCTCCAGCAGCACCAGCCGCAGCCCGGTCAGATCCGGGTACGGGCCGGCCGTCGGCACCAGCACACTCCCGACACCGAGATCGGCGAGCGCGCCACCGGCGAACGCTCGTACCGGAAAATAGCCGTCGCCCGGGAGCGCGACCCGATCGCCCGTCTTGACCAGCGACAACAGCATGGCGGTGATCGCCGCCTGACCGCTGGCGAAAGCCAGCGCCGGACCACCCTCCAGCTCGCCGATCGCGGCCTCGAGGGCTTCCCGGGTGGGGTGCTCGGTCCGGGCGTAACCGTTCTCGCCGGGCCCGGTGACCGGGTCCAGGTGGTACGGCGCGGCGAAGACCGGGCCGCGCAGGAACGGCTCGCCCACGACCGGCTCGGGCAGGCCGGCATGGACCGATCGGGTCCCGTCGGAGTAACTCACTCGGGTTTCATCTCTCGTGTCATCAGCAGTTTGACCGCGACCCGCGGGTCGGCGCCCTCGTGGCAGACCTTCTCGACCTGCTCCACGATCGGCATCTCGACGCCGTGCGCGCGGGCCAGGTCCCGGATGGACAGGCAGCTCTTCACGCCCTCGGCGGTCTGCCGGGTGGCCACCTGCGCCTGTTCCAGGCTCTCGCCGCGGCCCAGGTGCTCACCGAACGTACGGTTCCGGGACAGCCGCGAGGAGCAGGACGCGACCAGGTCACCCAGACCGGCCAGCCCGGCGAAGGTGAGCGGGTCGGCGCCGAGCGCCACCCCGAGCCGGGACGTCTCGGCCAGACCGCGAGTGATCAGTGACGCCTTGGTGTTGTCACCGAGCCCGATCGCCGAGGCCATCCCGTACGCCAGCGCGATCACGTTCTTCACCGCGCCGCCCAGCTCACAGCCGAGCACGTCGTCGCTGGTGTACGGCCGGAAGTACGGCGTGGCCAGGGCGTGCTGCACCTGCCGGGCGCGGTCCTCGTCGAGGCAGGCCACCACGGTCGCGGTGGGCTGCTCGGCGGCGATCTCGGGGGCCAGGTTCGGGCCGGAGACCACCACCACCCGGTCGGCCGCCACGCCGGCGGTGTCCACGATCACCTCGCTCATCCGCTTGAGCGTGCCCAGCTCGATGCCCTTCATCAGGGAGACGACCGTGGCGTCCTTCGGGAAGAACCCGGCCCAGTCGGCCAGGTTGGCGCGCAGCGTCTGCGACGGCACCGCGATCGCGATCAGCTCGGCGCCGTCCACCGCCTCGGCCAGGTCGGTGGTGGCGGTGATCCGCTTCGACAGCCGGATGCCGGGCAGCGAGCCCTCGTTGCCGTGCTGGTCGCGGATCTCCGCGGCCACCTGCTCGCGCCGGGCCCGCATGGTCACCTCCGAACCCGCGTCGCCGAGCACCTTGGCGAACGCCGTGCCCCAGGCACCGGATCCGATGACGGCCGCCTTCATGACGCGTCCTCCGCAGTCGTGGCCCGCCGAGCGGGCCGGTCGTAGAGCGCCGGCGGTTCGCCGTCGCGGATCGTGCCGAGCAGGTCGCGGATGTCCA
This sequence comes from Actinoplanes palleronii, assembly GCF_016862315.1. Classification (GTDB taxonomy): domain Bacteria; phylum Actinomycetota; class Actinomycetes; order Mycobacteriales; family Micromonosporaceae; genus Actinoplanes; species Actinoplanes palleronii. The sequence goes on from NZ_BOMS01000117.1 coordinate 23,614, forward strand.
GCATGATCTTCTCGGTCATCGCCTCGAGCACCGCGCGGGACGGTTCGGCGCCGGCCCACCGGCTCAGGTCGACCGGGTCGCCGGTGGTGACCGTGACGGCCGCCCGGGTGAACTTGAACTTGTTGGTCCGCGGGTCGAACACGTCCTGGGCGCCCCAGTTCGCGATCGGGACCACCGGGGCGCCGGTGAGCAGGGCCAGCCGGGCCGCGCCGGTCTTGCCGCGCATCGGCCACAGGTCGGGGTGCCGGGTGGTGGTGCCCTCCGGGTAGACCACCACGACGCCGCCCTCGCGCAACGCCTCGACCAGTGCCTCCAGCGACTTCACCGCCTCAACACTGCCCCGCTCGACCGGGACCTGCCGGGTCTTGCGCAACAGTGGCCCGATGATCGGCACCCGCCAGAGGCTGGCCTTGCCGAGGAACCGGGGCCAGCGGCCGGCCTTGTAGATGTAGTGCGCCACGACCAGCGGGTCGAAGTGCGAGACGTGGTTGGGGACCAGGATCACACCGCCGGGTGGGATCTTGTCCATGCCGTGCCAGCTGCGCTTGGACCAGAGGGTCATGGTCGGGACGACCAGCGCCACCGCGAAACGCTGCCAGAATCCCAGCCTCTGCTGCGCCACGGTTTCCCCCGTCCCTCGTCGGCGACCACGTCGCCCGTCGTCTGCGACGAAATCATGCCCCCTCACCGCCCCGCGTACCAGGTAGGGGTGTTGCCGGTTACCCCGCAAGCCGCCGCCGGCGCAGCGAAGCGGAGCCATGGATACGGCAGACTTGCCGGGTGGCAAGGAAGTGGATGGCCGTAATCCCGGTCAAGGGGCTTGAGGCGGCCAAGAGCCGGCTGCGGGGCGCGGTGCCGGAGGACCGGCATCCCGATCTCGTGCTCGCCATGGTGCGCGACACGGCCGTGGCGGTGCTGGGTGCCGGCTCGGTGGCCGGCCTCATCGTGGTGACCGGCGACCCGGTGGTGGCCGCGGTCGTGCGGGAGCTGGGTGGCGAGGTCGCGCCGGATCCCGGCGCCGGGCTCAACGCGGCCCTGCGCTTCGGCGCCGACGAGGTGGCCGGCCCGGCCGCGCACCGCGTGGTGCTGACCGGCGACCTGCCGGCCCTGCGGCCCGGGCAGCTGGACGCCGCCCTCGGCGCGGCCCGGTCCCGCAGCTTCGTCCCGGACGCGGCCGGCACCGGCACCGTCCTGCTGGCCGTGCCGCCCGGCGAGCTGCTCGACCCGCGCTTCGGACCGGGTTCGGCGGCCGCGCACCGGGCCTCCGGCGCGACCCCGCTGCCCGGTGACTGGCCGGGCTTCCGGCAGGACGTGGACACCGCCGCGGACCTGGCGGCGGTGCTCGATCTGGGCGCCGGGGAGTGGACCCGGGCGCTGCTGGGTGATCTCGGACTCAGCCGGGCCTGCACACCGGCCGCATGCTCCGGGTAGCGTCAACCTCATGCAGGGCACCATCGCCACCTTCGACGCCGGCACCCGCAGCGGCACCCTCCTCCTCGACGACGGCTCTGAGCTGGCCTTCGGGTCGGAGGCCTTCGGCCGCTCCGGACTCCGGCTGTTGCGACTCGGGCAGCGGGTCTCGATCGAGGCCGAACCGGGCGGGCAGGTACACCGGGTGTTAATTCCTGGAATCGTCTAAGTTGATCATTAGCTAGTTCGTTTCACGTTCCGCTCGAACCGGCAATGATGGACCCATGCAAACCCCGCCCCGGACCCCCGAGACCCGCCGGCGTGGCCCGAACGGCCGCTTTCTCCCCCCTGCCACGCCCGGCGAGGCCGTCGACGTAACCGAGCCGATCGCCGAACCAGTGGTGGAGGTCGAAGTGGAAAGCACCGAGGTGGTTGAGATCTCCGCAGATGTCGAGGACGAATCCGTCGTGGCCGAGGACGGCTACTACCTTCCGGATGATCGTTTCCTGAACCGGGAGATGTCCTGGCTCGATTTCAACGCGCGGGTGCTGGCACTCGCCGAGGATCCGGGCACCCCGCTGCTGGAACGCGCAAAATTCCTGGCGATCTTCGCCAGCAATCTCGACGAGTTCTACATGGTCCGGGTCGCCGGGCTGAAACGACGGCTGAGCGCCGGTCTTCCGGTCCGTGGCGGTGACCGTTCCCCGCTGCGCCACCAGATCGAGATGATCACCGCGCGCACCGCCGACCTGGTCACCCGGCACGCCGCCTGTTTCGCCGACGAGGTCCGGCCGAAGCTCGCCGCCGAGGGCATCGAGCTGGTCGGCTGGAAGGAGCTGGACGCGCCGGAGCAGAGCCGGCTGCGCGCCTTCTTCCGGGAGAAGGTGTTCCCGGTGCTGACCCCGCTCGCGGTGGACCCGGCGCACCCGTTCCCCTACATCTCGAGCCGGTCGCTGAACCTGGCCGTGGCGCTGCGCTACCCGGACGGCGACAACCCGGAGCTGTTCGCGCGGATCAAGGTGCCGAACAACGTGCCCCGCTTCGTGACCGTGCAGAACGACAGTCGCGGGGTGCGCTTCCTGCCGATCGAGGACCTGATCGCGAACCACCTGGACCAGCTCTTCCCGGGGATGCAGATCCTCGAGGTGCACGCGTTCCGGGTGACCCGCAACGCCGAGCTCGAGGTCGACGAGGACCGCGACGAGGACCTGCTGCAGGCCCTCGAGCGGGAGCTGGCGCAGCGCCGGTTCGGTCCGCCGGTCCGGCTCGAGGTCGCCGCCTCGATCAGCGACCACGTGCTCGACCTGCTGGTCCGCGAGCTCGACATGGACAGTCACGACGTGCTGCGGGTGCCCGGCCTGCTCGACCTGTCCGCGCTGTGGCAGGTCTTCGGCGAGTGCGACCGCGACGATCTGAAGGACCGCCCTTTCGTACCGGCGACCCATCCGCAGCTGGCGGACGGGGAGGTGCCGCGCAGCGTCTTCAACCGGCTGCGCGAGTCGGACATCCTGGTGCACCACCCGTACCACTCGTTCTCGACGAGTGTGCAGCGGTTCATCGAGCAGGCGGCCGCCGACCCGAACGTGCTGGCCATCAAGCAGACGCTGTACCGCACGTCGGGTGACTCACCGATCGTGGACGCGCTCGTCGACGCGGCCGCCGCCGGCAAGCAGGTGGTGGTGCTGGTCGAGGTGAAGGCCCGGTTCGACGAGGTCGCCAACATCGCCTGGGCACGCACCCTGGAGCGGGCCGGCTGCCACGTGGTCTACGGCCTGGTCGGGCTCAAGACGCACTGCAAGACCTCGCTGGTGGTCCGGCAGGAGGGCAACCAGCTGCGGCGGTACTGCCACATCGGCACCGGCAACTACCACCCGAAGACCGCCCGGCTCTACGAGGACTTCGGCATGCTGACCGCCGATCCCGAGGTCGGCGCGGACGTCACCGACCTGTTCAACGTGCTCACCGGGTACAGCCGGCAGACCACGTACCGGCGGCTGCTGGTGGCGCCGCACGGCGTGCGCCGGGGCCTGCTGGAGCGACTGGAGCAGCAGGCCGAGATCGCCCGGGCGGGCGGCCAGGGCCTGGTCCAGTTCAAGGTGAACTCGCTCGTCGACGAGGAGACCGCGGACGCGTTGTACCGCGCCTCGCAGGACGGCGTGAAGATCGACCTGATCATCCGCGGGATGTGCGCGCTGCGCCCGGGTGTGCCCGGCCTGTCGGAGAACATCCGGGTCCGCTCGATCGTCGGCCGGTTCCTGGAGCACTCCCGGGTCTTCCGGTTCGGTGCCGGCGACGACGCGGAGTACTGGATGGGCTCGGCCGACCTGATGCACCGCAACCTGGACCGCCGGGTCGAGGCACTGGTCCGGGTCACCCTGCCGTCGGCCCGCGCCGAGATGCGCAACGTCCTGGAGCTGTCCATGGCGGAGGGCACCGAGGGCTGGGACCTGGACGCCGACGGCATCTGGCACCGCAACAACGGCACCCCCGGCAAGCCGCAGGTCCATCTGCAGGCGGCTCTGCTCAAGCGGGTCATCAAGGGGAGCTGATGCTCGAACCGGAACGCGCCGCGGGTGGCGTCCTCTACCGCCCGGGCGCGAACGGCGTGCGCGAGATCTGCCTCGTGCACCGCCCGCGCTACAACGACTGGAGTCTGCCCAAGGGCACCTTCAAACCCGACGAGCCGGCCCTGGCCGCCGCGATCCGGGAGGTGGCCGAGGAGACCGGTTCGCCGGGCCTGCCGGAGTTCGGGCTGCCCGAGGTGGCGTACCGGCTGCCGGACGGGCGGCCGAAGACCGTGCGGTTCTGGCTGATGCGTGCCGGCGGCGACGGCCCGGTGCAGGACACCGCCGAGGTGGACGCGACCGCCTGGCTGCCGCTGCCGGAGGCCGCCGAACGGCTCACCTATCCGGACGAGCGCACGCTGCTCGCCCTGGTGGCGGGTCTGCCGCCGATCACGTCGGTGACCGCGTTCGTCCGGCACGCGCACGCCGGCGAGCGCAAGACCTGGTCCGGGCCGGACGCGCTGCGCCCGGTCAGCGCGAAGGGCCGTCGGCAGTCCGAACAGGTCGCCGAACGGCTCGCCACGTTCCGGCCGCAGCGGCTGGTCGCGGCCACCCCGCTGCGCTGCTCGCAGACCCTGCAGCCGCTGGCCGCCGCGACCCGGCTGCCGATCGTGGTGGACAACGCGTTCGCCGAGCCGGAGGACGCGGCCGGGCTGCCCGCCCGGCTGGCCGCCGCCCGGAACCGGCTGGCCGAGCTGCGCTCCACCGAGCGTGTGGTGGTGTGCAGCCAGGGCAAGGTGATGCCGCCGCTGCTGGCCTTGCTGAACGCGGACGACGACGCCGAGCCGTACACCACCCGCAAGGGCGACGGCTGGCTGCTCACCTGGTCCGGCGAGCGCCTGCTGGGGATGTCGCCCTGGTGACCGGGCGGGCCGGCGCGTGGTCGGCCCGCCAGTACCCGACCAGGTCGCCGCTGAGCCAGCGGGCGCGCCACAGCTCGTCCCGGCGCGGCTCCCAGTCCCGATAGGGCAGCAGGGCGAACCGCCAGCTCAGCACGCCGGCCAGATACCAGCCGTAGAGCGGGACGGCGCCGGCCAGGCCGTCCCGGGCGCGGTGTGAGGTCCGCGGGGCGACGGCGGCCACCACCAGGCCGGACCAGCCACAGGTGAGCAGCCAGTCCAGCGCCGGCCAGTCGGTCGCCTGCTCGGCCAGGTCGCCGAGCGTCCAGCCCGGCACGACCGCCACCGCGAACAGGCCGGCGGCGATGCTCGCGCGGGCGACCAGGCCCCGCGGTCTGCGTTCCATGCCCGCACGGTAGGCCCGGCAGGCGCTTCGCTCCCGGGGAACGAAAAGGCGTCCACCCGTACGATGGACGCCTTTTCTCCGGAGAACCTGGTGCTCAGCGGGCCTTGCGGGTCGAAGCGGCCTTGGCCGTCGCGGCGCCCTTGGCCCGGGCCGGAGCCGCCGCCGGTGTCGCGGTCTTGCGGGTGGTGGTCTTCTTCGCCGGAGCAGCGGCCTTGGTCGCCGCGGCCTTGGTGGCCGTGCTCTTGGCCGCCGTGGTCTTCGCCGGTGCCGTCTTCGTCGCCGTGGTCTTCTTCGCCGCGGCCGGCGCGCTCTTCTTCGACGCCGGAGCCGTGGCCTTGGTCGCCGTCGCCTTGGTGGCGGTGGCGGTCTTGGTAGCCTTGGCCGGCGTCGCCTTGCTGGCGGAGGTCGCGGTCTTCTTCGCCGCGGTGGTCTTCACCGGTGCCGTCTTGGCCGCCGCGGTCTTGGTGGCCGCGGTCTTCTTGGCCGCCGTGGCGGACGTCGTTTTCGCCGGTGCGGTCGCCGTGGTCTTCTTCGCCGCCGGTGTGGCGGCCGCCTTCTTGACCGTGGCCGCCTTGGCCACCTTTGCCGGCTTGCCCGCGGCGACGAGTTCGCGGAAGGTGTTGCCGGCCCGGAATGCGGCGACCGACGTCTTCTTCACCTTCACGGCCTCGCCGGTGCGCGGATTCCGCGCCGTCCGCGCATTGCGAGTCCGCTTCTCCCACGATCCGAAGCCGGTGAGGGAGACCTTGTCTCCCTTGGCGACCGCGTTCTGCACCTCACTGATGAACGCGTCCAGCGCAATCGTCGCCGTCTTCTTGTCGCCCAGCTTGACGGCGAGCGCCTCAATGAGTTCGGCCTTGTTCACGGTTTCCTCCCGGACGTGAGAACTGGCCCACGCAGGCCATTCTGCGCGCACGGTATGCCCTGTGACCTGGTTACACAAACATTCGCGGCAAAAATCCGTTGTGTCCCAACGAAATTCGCCCCCACCAGTTACCCGGCGGGGGCGAAATCAACGTCGCGGACTAAAGGACGACGACCGGCTTGAAAGCCGGGCGGTCCTTCTCGTACGCGCTAATCGCGTCCTCGTGGCGCAACGTGAGTCCGATGTCGTCGAGCCCCTCCAACAGGCGCCAGCGACTGAAATCGTCGATCGCGAACGGGTACGCGGCGTCATCCACGCGCACCACCCGCTCGGCCAGGTCAACGGTGATCAGCTTTTCCGGCTCGCTCTCGGCCAGGTCCCACAGGCTCTCCACGATCTTCTGGTCGAGCTGGACCGGCAGCAGGCCCTCCTTGAGCGCGTTGCCCCGGAAGATGTCACCGAACCGGGCCGCGATCACCGCCTTGAAACCCCAGTCGCGCAGCGCCCAGACGGCGTGCTGCCGGGACGAGCCGGTGCCGAAGTTCGGCCCGGCCACCAGGATCGTGGCGCCCGCGTGGGCCGGGTTGTGCAGCACGAAGCCCGGGTCCTCGCGCCACGCGCTGAACAGGCCGTCCTCGAAGCCGGTACGGGTGACCCGCTTCAGGTAGACCGCCGGGATGATCTGGTCGGTGTCCACGTCGGAACGGCGCAGCGGCATGACCTTGCCGCTGTGGGTGACGAACTTGTCCATGTCTGATCCCCTAACTCAGAGGTCGGCGGGGGCGGCCAGCTTGCCGACCACGGCGGTGGCGGCGGCGACCTGCGGCGAGACCAGGTGGGTACGCCCACCCTTGCCCTGCCGGCCCTCGAAGTTGCGGTTGGAGGTGGACGCTGCGCGCTGCCCGGGGCTCAGCGTGTCCGGGTTCATGCCGAGGCACATCGAACAACCGGCGAACCGCCACTCGGCGCCGGCATCCGTGAAGATCTTGTCCAGGCCCTCGGCCTCGGCCTGCTCGCGCACCACGTAGGAGCCGGGGACGATCATCATCCGGACGTTGTCGGCGACCTTGTGGCCACGGATCACGTCGGCGGCGGCCCGCAGGTCCTCGAGCCGGCCGTTGGTGCACGAGCCGACGAACACCACGTCCACCGGGACGTCCCGGAACGGCGTGCCCGGGGTGAGGTCCATGTACGCCAGCGCGCGCTCGGCGGCGCCACGCTCCTGCTCGTCCACGAAGTCGTCCGGGCTCGGCACCACGCCGTCCAGCGCGGCACCCTGACCCGGGTTGGTGCCCCAGGTGATGAACGGGCTGATCGCCGACGCGTCCAGGATGATCTCGGTGTCGTACTCGGCGCCCTCATCGGTGGCGAGGGTGTTCCAGTACGCCAGCGCGGTGTCCCACTGCGCGCCCTGCGGGGCGTGCGCGCGGCCCTTGAGGTACGCGTACGTGGTCTCGTCCGGCGCGATCATGCCGGCCTTGGCGCCCCACTCGATCGACATGTTGCAGATCGTCATCCGGCCCTCCATGGAGAGCTCCCGGATCGCCGCGCCGCGGTACTCCACGATGTGGCCGTTGCCGCCGCCGGTGCCGGTCTGCGTGATCAGGGCGAGGATCAGGTCCTTCGCGCTCACGCCCGGACGCAGCTCGCCGACGACCGTGACGGCCATCGTCTTCGGCTTCGACTGCGGCAGCGTCTGCGTGGCGAGCACGTGCTCGACCTCACTGGTGCCGATGCCGAAGGCCAGCGCGCCGAACGCGCCGTGCGTCGCGGTGTGCGAGTCACCACAGACGATCGTGGTGCCCGGCTGGGTGAGGCCCAGCTGCGGGCCGATCACGTGCACGATGCCCTGGTTCACGTCACCGAGCGGGCGGATCTCGACGCCGAACTCGGCGCAGTTCTTCCGCAGCGTCTCGATCTGGGTGCGCGAGACGGTGTCGGTGATGGTCAGCAGGTCGCCGCGGCGGGTGTTGAAGGCCGGATCCGCATACCCGGTCGGGGTGTTGTGGTCCTCCGTCGCGAGCGTGAGGTCGGTCCGGCGGACCGGGCGGCCGGCCATCCGGAGACCGTCGAACGCCTGCGGGCTGGTGACCTCATGCAGCAGGTGCAGGTCGATGTAGAGCAGGTCGGGCTCGCCGTCGGCCGTGCGCACCACGTGGTCATCCCAGACCTTCTCGGCCAGGGTCCTGGGTTTCCCGCCCTGGGGAGTGACTCCCACCATCTGGACATCCTAAATTCTGGAATGTATGTTTCGGCTTGTGGGACACAGTATGAGCGGTGTAGGCGTTCTCGACAAGGCGGTTGTCATCCTCGCCGCATGTGTTGACGGCGCCAGTCTGGCCGAATTGGTAGAGCGCACGAAGCTTCCGCGGGCAACCGCACATCGCCTGGCCCAGGCCTTGGAGATCCATCGGATGCTGGTCCGGGACACCCAGGGAAGGTGGCGCCCCGGGCCTCGTCTGGGCGAGCTGGCGAACGCGGCACCGGACGTTCTGCTGACCGCCGCGGAGCCCCTGCTTTCCGCATTGCGGGACGCGACCGGAGAGAGCGCGCAGCTTTACTTGCGTCGGGCCGATGAACGGATCTGCGTCGCCGCGGCCGAGCGCGCCAGTGGTCTGCGGGACACCGTGCCGGTCGGTTCGGTGCTGCCGATGGTCGCCGGGTCCGCCGCGCAGATCCTGCTCGCCTGGGAGCCGCCGGAGGCCGTGATGCCGCTGCTGCCGCGCTGCAAGTTCACCGGCCGCACGCTGGCCGAGGTGCGCCGGCGCGGCTGGGCGCAGAGCGTTGCCGAGCGCGAGCCCGGTGTGGCGAGCGTCTCGGCGCCGATCCGGGACCGGACCGGACGCGTGATCGCGTCGATTTCGATAAGCGGTCCGATCGAACGGCTCGGCCGCCGTCCCGGTGAGCGTCACGCGATGGCCGTCGTTCGCGCCGGTCAGCGCCTGTCCGGCCTGTAGTAGAACCCTCCCCCGCCTTCCCCGCCCGGTCCGGCCCACCCGCCGACCGGGCGGTTCCACGCCCAGCCCGTGTGAAGTTTCGGCGCGCTCCGCACCCCAACTTCACACGCACACGGGGTCAGCACGCTGCGTGGGGACTTTCGGCGCGGTTCGCACGGTCACGGGGTCCAGATGGCGTTGTCGTGGGCGAAGAGGACCTGGCGGGGGTCCAGGGCCAGCAACCGGTCCAGCCAGGCCGGCGGGAGGCCGACCCCGGCCCGGCGCCCCAGGACGTCACTCGTGAACGCGGTCGCGTGGTCGTGGCTCTGACCGGCGACGATCACCGTGCCGTCGCCGGTGGTGACCACCACCGACTGGTGACCGGGCGTGTGGCCGGGAGTCGGCACGATCAGCACCCCGGGGCAGATCTCCGCGTCGCCGTCCAGCTCCTGCAGCACCGCGCCGGGATGGTCGACCAGTCCGGGCAGGTACTGCTCCGAGCTCCGGGCCACCGCCAGCTCGGCGCGCTGGGCGAAGACCGGCACACCCGGCAGCTCGGCGTTGCCACCGCAGTGGTCGAAGTGCAGGTGGCAGTTCACCACGTACGAAATCTCGTTGGTCCTGGTCCCCGCGGCCGTGAGGGCCGCCTGCAGTGGGACCCGCCGCGGCCGGTAATGGGCGTCGACGCCGGGGTCGTGTCCCATCCCGGTGTCGACCAGGATCATGCCGCCGGGATGGTCGATCAGATAGCCGAGTGCCGGCTCGACGCGGGGCGCTCCGGTCCCGGTCTCCTCGGCCGGCCGCACGAAGTACCCGTAGTCGACGCGCCGGACAGTGATGTCGGTCATCGTCGCAGTATCCGCACGCCGGCTCGGCCCGGCGGCGGAAATCTGCGGGCAGCAGAAACGACACCGGCCCGCACCGTGATCGGTGCGGGCCGGTGTTTCCGGGTAGTCCCAGCGGGATTCGAACCCGCGCTACCGCCGTGAGAGGGCGGCGTCCTAGGCCACTAGACGATGGGACCTCATGTCACCGCGATCTTGCTCGGCGACGGATGAACTCTATCAGCCGCCCGCCGGATTCCTCGAATCGGCTGCGCGGCACGGGCAGTCCGTGATCCACCCCACACGGATCGGGACCCACCACGCAAAACGGCCCACATCCGGAGATGCGGGCCGTTTCAAGAGCGTAGTCCCAGCGGGATTCGAACCCGCGCTACCGCCGTGAGAGGGCGGCGTCCTAGGCCACTAGACGATGGGACCAGAACTGCTGTCACGCTGAACTTCACGTTCCAGCGAAACCAACCCGAGGATTGGTAACGCTGGGGTACCAGGACTCGAACCTAGACTAACTGGACCAGAACCAGTTGGGCTGCCAATTACCCCATACCCCATTCGGCCCTGTTTGCCGGGCCGTGGAGAACTTTACCTGAGCCCTCCCGTCCCACCAAATCGGGTTACCCAAAGTCGTCTGCGTGACTCCGCGACAACTCCGGGTAACCCGATGTCAGCGCCTGCGAGACCCGCTCAGTCCAGGGCCACCACGGTGTTGCGCAGCTCCCCGATGCCCTGCACGCTCACCGACACGGTGTCGCCGGGGACGATCTGACTCACCCCGGCCGGCGTGCCGGTCAGGATCACGTCGCCGGGCAGCAGGGTCATCACGTGCGAGACGTACGAGACCAGGGTCGGGATGTCGAACACCATGTCCTTGGTCCGGCCGATCTGCCGCACCTCCATGTTGTTCGGGTCGCGGCCGACCTCGCAGCGCACCTCCAGGTCGCTGACGTCCAGCTCGGTCTCGATCCACGGGCCGAGCGGGCAGAACGAGTCGAACCCCTTGGCCCGGGTCCACTGCGGGTCCTTGCGCTGCAGGTCGCGCGCGGTGACGTCGTTGGCGACGGTGTAGCCGAAGATCGCCTTCTCGGCGCCGGCCCGGTCCACCCGGCGGGCGCCGGTGGCGCCGATCACGACGGCGAGCTCGGCCTCCTCCTCGACCTGGGTGGTGACCGAGGGAATCCGGATCGCGTCGTTCGGGCCGATCACCGAGGTGGAGGGCTTGATGAAGATCAGCGGCTCCTTGGGCACCTCGTTGCCCATCTCGGCGGCGTGCTCGGCGTAGTTGCGGCCGACTCCGATCACCTTGCTGGAGAAGATCGGCGCGAGCAGGCGGACGTCCGGCAGCGCCCACCGCTGGCCGGTGCGCACCACCTTCTCGAACGGCAGGCTGCTGATCTCGGCCACCGTGAGGCCGGAGGCGCCGTCACCCTCGACGACGCCGAACGACACCCCAGCGGCATGAACAAAACGGGCGAAACGCACGGGTAACCCCAACTTCCACAAGGACGGATTCCCCTGGAATCTACGCCGGGCGGGACTCCGCGCCGAGTCGCGGGAACGGCTCCAGGGCGAACACCACCTCGACCGGCACCTCGAAGTACGCGCAGATCCGCAACGCGAGGTGCAGGCTGGGACTGAACTCACTGCGTTCCAGATAGCCGACTGTCTGATAGTGCACACCGAGCGCGTCGGCCAGCTGGCGCCGGGAGATGCCCCGCTCGGCGCGCAGCATCGCGATCCGGTTGTACGTGATCTCACTCGCCATGACCGGCTCAGCGCCCGATCCGGGACAGGGCCCGCTCGCGCCGGGCGGCCACCGCCGAGCCGGACTCGCGGGCGGCCATCCGGCGCAGCAGCATCGGCGCCAGCAGCAGCCCGACGATCGCCCAGGCGGTCAGCACCCCGAACGTCTCCAGGTGCCGCCAGGAGTGCGTGATCTCCACCGCTGCCAGGGAATCGGGCAGGAAGACCGAACGCATGCCCAACCCTAGCCAGTACATCGGGAAGGCCTGCGCCAGGCCCTGCAGCCAGCCGGGGAAGCCGGTGATCGGGTAGAAGATGCCGGAGGCCGCGATCAGCCCGAAGATCGGCAGGTTCACCAGGGCGACGTTCCGCGGGTCGTCGAAGATCGAGCCGATCGCCGCACCGAGTGGCAGGGTGGCCGCGAAGCCGACCGGCACCAGCCAGAGCAGGGTGAGCCAGCCGGTCAGGCCGACGTGCAGCCCGCTCACCAGGAACAGGCCGGGGACCAACTGGAGCAGGAACGCGACCAGCGACATCCCGCCGACCAGCACCACCTTGCCGATCAGATAGCTGCTCATCCCGCGCGGCAGGGCCTTGGCGCGCAGCAGCGTGCCGTCCTCCCGATCCATGATCAGCAGCTGGGCCGTGGTCATCAGGCCGCCCAGCGCGAAGTTCATCCCGAAGACGCTGGGCAGCGTCCGGGCGCCGAGCGAGAACGACGTGCCGGGCACCTGCGCGTCCCGCATGAAGAAGATCGTGCCGAGCAGCAGCAGCGCGGGGAACAGATAGGACCACAGGTCCATCGGCGTGGTGACGGTGTGCCGCAGCTCGATCCAGCCGCGGCGCAGGCCCGCCGTGATCGGGGTCATCGGTCCCGCTCCGAGTCCTGGACCAGCTTCATGTAGGTGTCCTCCAGACTGGACCGGCGCACCTCGAGGTCGCCGATCGCCGCACCGTGCTGCCGGAAGAGGTCGTGCACATACGCCGTGGCGTCCGCGGTGGAGTGCACGAACCGCTGCCCGTCCCGGGTCCAGCGGATCTCGGTCTCGCCGGCCACCCGCCGGGACAGCTCGTCGGCCGAGCCGCTCGCGATGATCTGCCCGCCGGACAGGATCAGGATCCGGTCGGCGAGCTTCTCCGCCTCGTCCAGGTCGTGCGTGGTGAGCAGCACCGTGGTGTCGGCCAGGTCGGTCAGCTCGTGGATCAGGTCGTGGAACTCACGCCGGGCGGCCGGGTCGAACCCGACCGTCGGCTCGTCCAGGAACAGCAACTCGGGGCGGCCGACGATGCCGATCGCCACGTCCAGCCGGCGGCGCTGGCCGCCGGAGAGCCGGTTCACCCGGGTCTTGCCGGCGGCGGTCAGGCCGACCGCCTCGAGCAGGTCGTCGACCGGCCAGGGCCGGGGCGTCCGCTCGGTGCCGAACGCCGCGTAGTGCAACCCGATGTGCTCCAGCAGCTCACGGACCCGCCACTTGCCGTGGTCGCGCCAGGACTGCAGGACCACGCCGAGCCGGGCCCGCCACCGCTCGTCGCCGTGCTCCGGGTCGACGCCGAGCACCCGGACGTGGCCGGCCGACCGGCGCCGGAAGCCCTCCAGGATCTCGATCGTGGTGGTCTTGCCCGCACCGTTCGGCCCGAGCAGTGCGATCACCTCGCCGGGACGCGCGGTGAACCCGATGCCGCCGAGAACCTCTTTCGGCCCGTAACTCATCCGCAGGTCGCGGACCTCGAGGACCGGATCGCCGACCGGAAGCTCCTGGCCCGCGCTCGTCAGTGCGGTCTCCGTCATGTCCGTCAAGCTATCAAAGTCGTAGTAGATGTACTACATTGCTGAGCATGCCTTCTGTAGTCGCCCTGTCTCTGGGACTCGGTCCCCGGTGGGGCTTCGCACTGCCCGGCGCGCCCGGGTTCGGCTGGCCGGCGCGACCCCGGCCCGCTGCGGCAAATCCGGCCATATCCGAAGAAAACCGAAACATCGCCGCGGCCACATCCCAAGAACCTGCCGTGGCGGACCTCATTCGCGCCTAACGGTGATCGTGTTGATCGCTTCGGCTAGATACATTGGTGCCATGGGGATCAAGCAGGTGAGGGCACTCACCACCACGCTGCCCTCGGTCACCTGGATTTCCCTGGCCCGGGCGCACGCCGAGCGCGCCGATCAGATGACCGCGGACCACCGCGCCCGCCGGGCGGCCGGCGAGAAACATCCGATCGAAGATTTTCTGTACGACTACTACAGCACCCGGCCCTCGATGCTGCGGCGATGGCACCCGGGCGTCGGCGCCGGCCTGGCCTCGGCGCCCGACGGCCTGGCCGAGCACGCCGGGTGGAAGTTCTACGCCACCCACGAGGACGGCATCGTCGCGCTCGACGAGGAAGCCCTGATGCAGGCCCGCGGCGAGAGCGTGCGGTACATCCACGGCCTGCTCACCGCGACCGCGTCCCGCCCGGTCTTCTCCGGCTGCTTCGGCCTGCACGAGTGGGCCATGGTCTACCGCGACCCGGAGCACCGGCACGCGCTGCCGCTGCGCCTGGGTCAGTCCGAGACCGACAAGGTGGTCGAGGGGCACACCATCCGCTGCACGCACTTCGACGCGTTCCGCTTCTTCACCCCGGAGGCGGTCGGCCTCAACCGTCTCCAGCCGACCCGCGCCACCCAGGTCGACCTGGACCAGCCGGGCTGCCTGCACGCCGCGATGGACGTGCACAAGTGGGCGCAGAAGCTCGGCCCGGCCGTCCCCGGCGCGCTGGCTCTGGACTGTTTCGCCCTGGCCGGCGAGATCCGCCTGCTGGACATGCAGGCCAGCCCGTACGACCTGGCCTCCTACGGCCACCCGCCGGTGAAGATCGAGACACCGGAGGGCAAGGCGGAGTACGTCGCCCGCCAGCGGGAGCTGGCCCGCCGCGCGGCCGGCCTGCGCAGCCGCCTGATCCGGGTCTGCGACGCCCTGCTCGGCCCGGAGGACGCCGCCCGCAACCGCGAAGCCGTCGCCCCGCACAACCACCGCTGACCGCGGCAACGCGGCGGCTGGTTCTCCGGGGTGCCTCGCGGCATCGGAAGCACCTCTGAGAACCAGCTCAAAGGGGTGACCGGCGGTCAGTCGCCGGGGTCGACCCGGCGGTTGTTCTTGGTCTGGGCGCGGCGCTTCTTGGCGCCGATGCGCCGCTCCACCGAGCCCTTCGTCGGGCGGGTCGCCCGGCGGGCCCGTGGCGGCGCGGCGACCGCCGAGGCGATCAGGGCGCCCAGCCGGGCCGCCGCCGCCTCACGGTTGCGCAGCTGGGAGCGGTGCTCCGAGGCGGTCACGGTGAGGACGCCGGAGAGCAGGCGGGCACCGAGGCGCTCGACCGCACGGTCCTTCAGGGACGCGGGCAGCAGGTCGGAGCCGAGCATGTCCCAGGACAGCTCGACGCGGGAATCGGTCGTGTTGACGCCCTGACCACCGGGACCGCTGGAACGGGAGAATCGCCAGGAGAGCTCCGCCGCGGGGATGGTCAGGCGGTCGTTCACCCGTACGTCCTCAAGCACGCCGACCAGCATCCCACCCGGAACCGGCGGACCGCCATGGGGTTATCGATCGAACGGACCCGCGCAGCGGGGCCGAAATGAAAAGCGGACAGGGCATAGTGGGTGGGGTGACGTCCCCAACCGCACCGGTCGCCACGACCGGGTATCCGTGGCCCATCGAAACCACGCGGCTGGCGAACGGCCTGCGTGTCGTCGTCAGCGAGGACCGGACCGCTCCGGTCGTCTGCGTCAATCTCTGGTACGACGTCGGCTCCCGCCACGAACCGCCCGGTCAGACCGGTTTCGCGCACCTCTTCGAGCACCTGATGTTCGAGGGCTCGCAGCACGTCAAGAAGACCGAACACATGAAACTGGTGCAGGGCAACGGCGGCTCGCTGAACGCCACCACCAACCCGGACCGGACGAACTACTTCGAGAGCATGCCGTCCGAGCACCTGGAGCTGGCGCTCTGGCTGGAAGCCGACCGGATGGGCGGGCTGGTCCCGGCGCTCACCCAGGAGACCCTGGACAACCAGCGCGAGGTGGTGAAGAACGAGCGCCGCCAGCGGTACGACAACGTGCCGTACGGGGATGCCTGGCTGCGTCTGCTCCCGCTGCTCTACCCGGAGGGCCACCCCTACCACCACTCCACGATCGGGTCGATGGAAGACCTGAACGGGGCGGCGCTGGACACCTTCAAGGCCTTCCACCAGCAGTACTACGCGCCGAACAACTGTGTGCTGACGGTCGCCGGGGACGCGTCGCCGGCCGAGGTGTTCGCGCTGGCCGAGAAGTACTTCGGCGTGATCGACCCGGTGGCGGACATCCCGCCGGCGCCGGTGGGGCACCTCGCCGGGCCGGCCACCAGCGCGGTCCGCGAGACGGTCACCGCCGCCGTGCCGGCACCGCGGCTCTACCTGTCCCACCGGACGTTCCCGTTCGGCACGGCCGCGTACGACGCGATCACCGTGCTCGCCACCGTGCTGGGCAGCGGCCGGGGCAGCCGGCTCTACCAGCGGCTGGCCGACGGCAAGCGGATCGCCCAGCCGGACTACATCGGGTCGTACGGTGTCGATCTGGCACACGCGCCGGCCCCGCTGATCATCACGGCGACCGCGAAGGACGGCGTGCCGGTGGAGCAGCTGGAGCAGGGGCTGGTCGAGGTGGTGCAGAGCCTGGTCGACGAGCCGGTCACCGACGACGAGCTGAACCGGGCCAAGGCGCTGCTGACCACCAGCTGGTGGCGGCAGGTGTCCACGGTCGGCGGGCGGGCCGACACGCTGGGGCGGTACACCACCCAGTTCGGTGACCCGGCCACCGCCGGGTACCGCCTTCCGGCGTGGCAGGCGGTCACCGCCGACGACGTCACCGAGGCGGCCACCCGCACGCTGCAGCCGGACTCCCGCGTCACCCTGACCTACCTGCCCGAGGAGGAGAAGGCATGAGCCTCGTCACCAGCCGTCCCGAGCCGGGCACCGCCCGGCCGTACGCCTTCCCCGCGGTCCGCCGGGTCACCGCGCACGGCGGCACCGTGATCGCCGCGCACCTGCCGGGCCAGGTGCTGGCCACTGCGGTGCTGCTGCTGGACGCGAGCGCGGCCCGGGAGTCGCAGGGCCGCGAGGGCACCGCCACGGTGCTGGCCAAGTCGCTGGAGGAGGGGACGAAGCAGCGGGACTCGGCGGCGTACGCGCTGGCACTCGAGGGTCTCGGCGCCGAGCTGGTCCCGTCGGTGGACTGGGACGCGTTCCGGATCGGTGTCTCCGCGCCGGCCCCGCAACTGGCCGACGCGGTGCGGCTGGCCGCCGAGGCGGCACGCACCCCGAAGCTGGACGCGGCGGACGTCGCCCGGGTCCGCGACGACGAGGTGACCGCGCTGCGGATGGACTGGGCGCAGCCCGGCCCGCGGGCCGACGCCGCGCTGCGCGCCGACCTGTTCGCCGCGGACGGCCGGTACAGCCGGCCGCTGCACGGCGACCCGGCCTCGGTGGCCGCGGTGACCGTCGACGACGTGCTCGCGTTCCACCAGGAGTGGATGCTCCGGCCCGGCGTGCTGCTGGTCGCCGGTGACCTGGACGGGCTGGACCTGGCCGTGCTGGCCGAGGCCGCGTTCGCCGGCACCACCGGGCAGGGGCTGGCCGCCGACGGGCCGCTCGGGCTGGCCGTGCCGGCACGACCGCACGTGATCCTGGTGGACCGGCCCGGTTCGGTGCAGTCCACGCTGCGGATCGGGCATCGGGCGCCGGAGCGGGCCACCACCGACTACGTGCCGATGACGCTGGCCGCGACGGTGCTCGGCGGGGCGTTCACGTCCCGGCTGAACCACCTGATCCGCGAGGTGAAGGGCTATACGTACGGCATCCGGGGGTCGTACGCGATGACCCGCCGGGCCGGGCGCTTCGAGGTGGCCGCCGGGGTGCAGACCGCGGTGACCGGGCCGGCGATCCGGGACACGCTCGGGGAGATCCGGCGTACCCAGCAGGAGGGTGTCACCGAGGCGGAGCTGGCGGTGGCGCGGTCGTGGCGGGCCGGTCAGCTGTCGGTGGAGATGCAGACGCCGGGCGCGATCGCCGGGGCGCTGGCCACCCTGGTGGTGCACGGCCTGCCCGACGACTACTACGAGTCGCTGCGCCGGGAGTATCTCGAGGCCACCGTCGAGCAGGTGTCCGCGGCTGCCGAGCGGCACCTCGCCGTCGACGGCCTGACCCTGGTCGTCGAGGGCGACGGCGACGCCGTCCGCAAGGAACTGGCCGAGTTCGGCGACTTTTCCGAACCCGCCGTCTAGCCCCGCAAAAACGCCGCTGACGTGTCGGCAGCTGATTTTCCGCCGCCCGCGGGGTGTGCGGGCGGCGGAAAATCAACTACCGACACGTCAGCTCCAAAGGCGTTTTTGCCGCGGAGCGAAGCGAAGCCAAGCTAGCAATGTGACCTCAACCGCGTTATCGGTCTGCTGGTAGCCACCGCCGGATAACCTCGCCGCCATGACGATCACCGAGGCGCCGGCGAGGACAAACACCAAGGTCACAGTCCTGCTGTGGCTCATGGTGCTGCCGGGGCTCTGCTGGTCCGTGTTCCGGCTCAGTGGCTGGGAGCCCGGCCGGGTGATCCAGCTGCTGGCCTTCACCCCGTACGTCGCAGCGGCGGCCTGGATCCCCGCCCTCCTCGCGCTGATCCTGCGACGCTGGACCGTCGGCGCGACAGCGACCCTGATCGCCGCCGCCCTCGCCGCGTGCGTCCTGCCTCGGGCCCTCCCGGACCTGGACCGCGGCGCCACCGAAGGCGTCAAGATCCAGATCATGACGGCGAACCTGTTGTTCGGCGGCGCCGACGCGAGCGAGATCGTCCGCCTGGTCCGGGAGAACGACGTGGCCGTGCTGGCCGTGCAGGAGTTCGCCCCGCGTGCGGAGAGTTCACTGGCCGCGGCCGGTCTCGGTGACCTGCTCCCCTATCACCAGCTCGCACCGGAGGAGTGGGCCAGCGGCACCGGGCTCTACTCGCGGTATCCGCTGACCGAGCCGGGCACCAAGCGCAACGACGGCGGGTTCCAGCAGACCTACGGCACGGTCCAGCCGCCCGGCAGCGTCCCGGTCTTCATCGAGTCGGTCCACCCGCTCGCGCCGTCCGCGCCGGACACCTTCGACGGCTGGCGCACCGACCTGGCGAACGAGCCGAAGTCCGACGGCGACAATCCGCGCAGAATTCTGCTCGGCGACTTCAACTCCACGCTCGACCACGGTGCGCTGCGGAAACTCATCTCGCACGGCTACCGGGACTCCGCCGACGCGGTCGGCAAGGGGCTGATCGGCACGTGGGGACCGTACGACGGGGACCCGATCCCGCCGGTCACCATCGATCATGTACTGGTCGACGAAGAGATCGGAGTACGAGACGTGTCCGTGCACGACGTGACGAACTCGGATCACCGCGCGGTGATCGCCGAGCTGACCTTCCCGGCGGCCTCATGACCGCCACCATCCGCCCGCTGACCCTGAACGACGTCCCGGAGCTGACCGCCGTCCTGGCCGCCAGCCGGGCCCACCTCGCCCCGTGGGACCCGGTCCGCGAGGACAGCTTCTACACCGAGGCGGGGCAGCGGACCATGATCGCCGGCGCGCTGGCCTCGACCGGTTCGCTGCCGCACGTGATCCTCGACGACGGGGCGATCGCCGGCCGGGTCAACCTGAACAACATCGTCCGCGGGCCGTTCCAGTCCAGCAGCCTGGGCTACTGGGTGGCCGCCGACCGGGCCGGGCGGGGGCTGGCGACCGCCGCGGTCGCGCAGGTCCTGCGGCTCGCGTTCACCGAGTACGCCCTGCACCGGGTCGAGGCCGGCACCATCCTCAGCAACGTGCGCTCGCAGCGGGTGCTGGAGAAGAACGGTTTCCAGCGGTTCGGCCTGGCCCCGCGCTACCTGCAGATCGCCGGTGAGTGGCAGGACCACTACCTGTTCCAGATCACCGCGGAAAACTGGGTGGAGGACGCGCCGCCGCCGTCCTAACCTCAGTGGCATGCAGATCAGCGCGTACACGACCACGCCGGCAAGTCCCGGCGTCGTGTCGCACTGACCACCGACCCCCGGGCGATCCGCCCGGGGGTGTGGGGTGGACGTCCGGGCTCGCCAAGGAGACCCCGATGATCGACCACCGCAGGCTCGGCCGTGAGCTGGACCTCTTCGACTCCGACCCGCTGATCGGCGCGGGACTGCCGTTCTGGCTGCCGGCCGGCGCGGCCGCCCGCCACGAGGTCGAGTCGTACCTGTACGACCTCGAGCGCCGCAACGGCTACCAGCACGTCTACTCGCCCGCGCTGGGCAAACGGCAGATGTACGAGATCTCCGGCCATCTCGCGAACTTCGCCGACGACATGTTCCCGCCGATGGCCGTCGGCGAGGACGAGCTGATGCTGCGCCCCAGCATGTGCCCGCACCACGCACTGATCTTCAAGGCCCGGCAGCGGTCGTACCGGGACCTGCCGCTGCGGGTCGCCGAGCTGGGCCAGATGTACCGGCAGGAGCGCTCCGGCGTGCTCGGCGGGCTGTCCCGGGTACGGTCCATCGCGCTCAACGACTCGCACATCTTCTGCCCGGTCGAGCAGGCCGCCGGCGAGGTGGCCGGGGTGCTGCGGCTGATGCGGGAGTCGCACGCGGCGCTCGGGTTGCGGCCGGCGTCGTACCAGCTGTCGCTGCGCGGGCCGGGCAAGAAGTACGGCGGCCGGGACGCCGACTGGCTGAGATCCGAGGCGTTGCTGCGCGGTGCGCTCGATGCCCAGGAGATTTCGTACGACGAGGTGGCCGGCGAGGCCGCGTTCTACGGCCCGAAGATCGACGTGCAGGTGGTGGACGCGGCCGGCCGGGAGTGGACCATCGCCACCGTCCAGATCGATCATCACCAGCCGGAGCGGTTCGACCTCTCCTACGTCGACGCGTCCGGCGCCAAGGCCCGGCCGGTGATGGTGCACCGCAGCCTGGCCGGGTCGATGGAGCGGCTGTTCGGACTGCTGATCGAGGAGCACGGCGGGGCGTTCCCGGTCTGGTACGCCCCGGTCCAGGTGGCCGTGTTGCCGCTCGCTTCTCTTCCAGCGCCGTTCGCGGCTGACGCGCTCGCCGCCGGGCTGCGGGTGTCGGTGCACCACGAGGGATCACTCGGCGCGCGGATCCGGGCCAACACCAAGGTCCCGTACGTCGCGGTGATCGGCGAGCGGGAGGCGGCGGCCGGCCTGGTGTCACTGCGCCTGCGGGACGGCCGCCGGCTCGAACCGATGCCCGGGGCGGCGGCGATCGCGCTGATCAGCGAGGTCGCCGCCGCCCGCCGGCCCGGTCAGCTCTTGCCCAGCCCGTAGGTCAGCGCGTCCACGAGGGCGGTCCAGCTCGCCTCGACGACGTTCTCGTGGACGCCGACCGTGGTCCACCGGCGGTTGTGGTCGCTCGTGCCGACGAGCACCCGGGTGACCGCGTTGGTGCCGTGGCTGCCCTCCAGGATGCGCACCTTGAAGTCGGCCAGCTCGAACGTCTTCAGCTGCGGGTAGTGGTTGGCGAGCGCGGTGCGCAGCGCCTCGTCGAGGGCGTTGACCGGGCCGTTGCCCTCGGCGGTGGCGATCACCCGCTCGCCGTGCACCCGTACCTTCACGGTCGCCTCGCACAGCACGGTGTCGTCCTCGCGGTGCTCGACCTGCACCCGGTAGGACTCCAGGGCGAACGGGCGGGCGTACTCGGCGCCCGGCAGCTCGCTGCGCACCAGCAGCTCGAACGAGGCGTCGGCGGCCTCGAAGGACCAGCCGACCGCTTCGAGGTCCTTCACCCGCCGGGTGACCGTGGACAGCGTGTCCGGATGGCCGGCCAGGTCGATCCCGAGCTCGCGGCTCTTGAGCTCGATACTGGCCCGGCCGGCCATCTCGGTCACCAGGATCCGCATGTCGTTGCCGACAACCGCCGGGTCGACGTGGTTGTACAGCAGCGGATCCACCTTGATCGCGCTCGCGTGCAGCCCGGCCTTGTGGGCGAAGGCGGCGGCCCCGACGTAGGCCTGGTGGGTGTCGGGGGCGATGTTCGCGATCTCGGCGAGCGCGGTGGAGACCCGCGTCGCCTTCTCCAGGCATCCGTCCGGTAGGACCTTCCGCCCGAGCTTGAGTTGCAGGTTGCTGACCACGGCGAACAGGTCGGCGTTGCCGGGGCGCTCGCCGTACCCGTTCGCGGTGCACTGGAAGTGCTGGACGCCGGCCTCGACCGCGGCGACCGTGTTGGCGACCGCGCAGGCGGTGTCGTTCTGGCAGTGGATGCCGAGCAGCTCCGGGCTCACCCCGGTGCGCTCGACGACCTCGGTGATCGCCTTGGTGATCATCGAGGGGAGCATGCCGCCGTTGGTGTCGCACATGACCACGCGTTCGGCGCCGGCGTCGATCGCGGTCTTGACCACACTCGCCGTGTAGGCCGGGTCGTGCCGGAACCCGTCGAAGAAGTGCTCGCAGTCGACGAACGCGCGGCGGCCGTTGGCGACCAGGTGCCGCACGGTGTCCCGGACCATCGCCAGGTTCTCGTCGCCGGTGGTGCGCAGCGCTCGTTCCACGTGCCGGATGTCCGACTTGGCCACCACGCAGACCACCGGGGTGCCGGCGTCCAGCAGTGCCTGCACCTGCGGATCCGTCGCGACGTCCACACCGGCCTTGCGGGTCGCGCCGAACGCGACGAGGACCGCGTGCTTGAGGTCCAGCTCGGTCTTCGCGCGCTCGAAGAACTCGGTGTCCTTCGGCATCGCGCCCGGCCAGCCGCCCTCGATGAACCCCACGCCGAACTCGTCGAGCAGCCGTGCGACGGCGAGCTTGTCGGCGACCGTGTAGCTGATTCCCTCGCGCTGCGCGCCGTCGCGCAGCGTCGTGTCGAACACCTGGTAGTCCATCGGGGAGGTCCTTTCAGTCGTTCACCCACACAACAAAAAGACCCCCCGCGGTTGCGGGAGGTCTGCGCGTCGGCGGAAGTCAGCCGGCGCGCTAGGTGCGAATAATCAGCACGAGGTGGGTCACGAGATGAAGCATGCCACTATCCGGGTTCGCGGGAGGCGGTGTTCCACCTATCGAGACTAGGTTCTACATCGTGGTTGCCGAATCGTACTCACGAAACCTGGGCTTCTCCGCGACCTACAACTTCCGCGACGTCGGGGGTTATCTCGGGTCCGACGGGCGGACGGTGCGCTGGCGGCGGCTGTTCCGCGCCGACTCACTGCACCGGATCGGCGAGGCCGACACCGCCGCGTTCACCGCGCTGGGCATCCGCACCGTGATCGACCTGCGCCGCCCGTTCGAGGTGGAGAAGTTCGGCCGGGTGCACGAACGCTACGGCCTCGACTACCGCAACCTGGTGATCAACCATGTGGACTGGGAGCAGATCGCGCACCCGGAGGGCACGGTGCACGAGCGCTGGCTCGCCGACCGCTACCTGAACTTCGCCGAGGACGGCCGCGAGGGCATCCTCGACTCGCTGCGCCTGATCGCCGACCCGGCCGCCGGACCGGTCGTCGTGCACTGCATGGCCGGAAAGGATCGCACCGGCACGATCTGCGCGCTGACCTTGTCCCTGCTCGGTGTCTCCGACGAGGACATCGCCACCGACTACGCGCTGACCACTGCGGCGATGGCGCCGCTGACCGCGTCCCTGCTCGCGTCGAACCCGGAGACGATCCGCGGCAACGAGCACATGTTCGACTCGCCGCCGGCCGCGATGCTGCTGTTCCTCGACGACCTGCGCGCGCTGCACGGCTCGGTCGAGGGTTATGTCCGCGAGCTCGGCCTGACCGAAACCGAACTCGCGTCCCTGCGCCGCCACCTGCTCACCTGACCGGTCCCGCGCGAAGATCAAGATCAAACTCTTG
>NZ_BOMS01000118.1 GCF_016862315.1 Actinoplanes palleronii
AAGCGGTGCGAAGCACCCCTGAGGACCAGCCGGGACCGCGAGCGGTCAGAGGACCTTGTGGACCCAGTGGAACGGGTCGGCGGCGCGGCCGCGCTGGATGTCGACGAGTTCCTTGCGGAGACCCATGGTGACCTCGCCCGGGCCGCCGTCGGCGATGGTGAAGTCGCCGTCCAGACTGCGGATCACGCCGATCGGGGTGATCACCGCGGCGGTGCCGCAGGCGAACGCCTCACGGACCCGGCCGGAGGCCGCGCCCTCGCGCCACTCCTCGAGGCTGATCGCGCGCTCCTCGACGCGGCGGCCGGCCCGCTCGGCCAGCTTGATCACCGAGTCGCGGGTGATGCCGGGCAGGATCGTGCCGGTCAGCGGCGGCGTCACCAGGGTGCCGTCGTCGAGGACCAGGAAGACGTTCATGCCGCCGAGCTCGTCGACGTATTTGCGCTCCACCGCGTCGAGGTAGACGACCTGGTCGCAGCCGTGCTCGATCGCCTCGGCCTGCGCGGAGAGGCCGGCCGCGTAGTTGCCGCCGCACTTGGCCGCGCCGGTGCCGCCGGGAGCCGCGCGAGTGTAATCCGGGGTGACCCAGACCGACACCGGCTTGACCCCGCCGGAGAAGTACGGCCCCACCGGGGACGCGATGACCAGGTACAGATATTCCATCGCCGGGCGCACCCCGAGGAAGACCTCGCTGGCATAGGCGAACGGCCGCAGGTACAGGCTGCCGTCCTCACCCTCCGGGATCCACTTCCGGTCGATCGCGATGATCTCGTGCAGCGACTTGAGGAAGATCTCCTCGGGCAGCGCCGGCATCGCCATCCGCTGCGCGGACAGGCCGAACCGCTTGGCGTTCGCGTCCGGGCGGAACATCGCCACGCCACCGTCCGGCGTCGTGTACGCCTTCAGACCCTCGAAGATCTCCTGCGCGTAGTGCAGGACGGCGCTTGCCGGATCCATCGGGATCGGCGCGCGGGCCTCGACCCGTGGCTCGTACCAGCCCTTACCGTCGGCGTAACGCACGGTGACCATGTGGTCCGTGAAGATCCGGCCGAATCCGGGATTGGCCAGCATCGCAGCACGGTCGGCGTCGGACACCGGAGCCGGGTTCGGGCGGATCTCGAAGTCGAGGTTGTCACCACCGCTCATGACGAGGGGACCTGCTTTCTGCGGAGAAGATAAGCATGCGTGGGGGCACCGTGGTGCGCCCACGAATCTACCCCGAACGGTCGTTTAAACAACCGACCGCTCGGGGCTTGGGTGAAGAGTGTGCGGCCGCTCAGACGGCGGCGGCGACCCGGTCGCCGACCTCGGCGGTACGCAGCGGCGCGCCCGGCGTGCGGGACGCGACCTCGGCCGCGACCGCCTCGGTTACTCGCGCGGCCTCGTCGTGCTTGCCGAGGTGCTCCAGCAGCAGGGCGGCGGAGAGGATCGCGGCGGCCGGGTCGGCGATGCCCTGGCCGGCGATGTCCGGCGCGGAGCCGTGCACCGGCTCGAAGGTCGACGGGTACGTGCGCTCCGGGTTGACCGAACCGCTGGCCGCCATGCCGATGCCACCGGTGACGGCGGCGGCGATGTCGGTGAGGATGTCGCCGAACAGGTTGTCGGTGACCACCACGTCGAACCGCTGCGGGTTGCTGACCATGAACATGCTGGCCGCGTCGATGTGCTGGTATTCCGTCGTCACGTCGGGGAACTCCGCGGCGACCGCGGCGAACGTGCGCGACCACAGGTTGCCGGCGTGGGTCAGCACGTTGGTCTTGTGCACCAGGGTGAGGTGGCGGCGGTCGCGGCGCTGCGCGCGGTCGAACGCGTCCCGGACGACCCGCTCCACGCCGTACCGCGTGTTCAGGCTTTCCTCGGTGGCGATCTCGGCGGGGGTGCCCTTGTGCAGGACGCCGCCGGCGCCGACGTAGAGACCCTCGGTGCCCTCGCGGACCACCACCATGTCGATCTCGCCGGGCTTCACGCCGGCCAGCGGGCTGGTGGTGCCGGGCCAGAGCTTGGAGGGGCGGAGGTTCACATACTGGTCGAACTCGAAGCGGAGCTTGAGCAGCAGACCGCGCTCCAGCACGCCCGGCGGCACGCTCGGGTCGCCGATCGCGCCCAGCAGGATCGCGTCGTGCCCGGCCAGCTCGTCCTGGACCGCCTGCGGGAGGACCTCGCCGGTGCGGTGGTAGAGGCGGGCGCCCAGGTCGTACTCGTTGTACTCCACACCGGGCAGCACAGCGTCGATGACCTTGCGGGCCTGCGCGGTCACCTCGGTGCCGATGCCGTCGCCGGCCACTACCGCGATCCGCGCCACGCTCACGTCGACTCCCCTTGCACCCGTCCCGACAATCACCACACACGGTAACCCTTGATCCCGAAGCACGGAACGCGAGTCCCAAGGATTGAACTCCCGGCCGCCGGGCGATCGGCCCCGGACGCAACACAGCCCCCGAACCGCGGCAAACGGTCACGGGGGCTGTGGCGACGAGTACGCGTGGCTCGGTCCCGCCAGAAATCCCACCGCCCGGCCCGCGAACAGACAGCATCACCCGAAGACGCGCCTGCCGAGGGACGTGCGGCGGGAACAACGCTAGCGATGCGGACGGAAGGCGCGCAAGACGCGTCCCCGCGTGTCGGCCCACGGGTTCTCAACCTCAGGCCTTCGTGATGGCACCATGCGCCGGTGAGTTTCGACCTAGTGGTGTGGGCGATGGACCCCGCGGCGGCGCCGGACCAGGTGCGCGCCGCCAACGAGCAGTGCGCCGCGGGCGTGCATCCGCTGCGCCCGGCCGACCCGCGTGTCGTGGCCTTCTACGACGCGCTGACCAGCAGCTATCCGGATCGGGGCCCGCGCGCGGCAGCGCCCGGCTCACCGTGGGCGACCGCACCGCTGCACGCGGCCGCGGACCACATCCAGATGCGGCTGGACGAGAACTGCCCGGACGTGGTGCTGGAGACGATCGAACGGCTGGCCGGCGAGCTGAACCTGGACCTGCTGGACCTCCAGGACGGCACGGTCTACCCACCCCCGGTCCGCTCCGCCCGCTAGTCACCGGATCGGCTGGTCCTCAGGGGTGTCTCCGCGATGCGGAGACACCCCTGAGAGCCAGCCAACACCGAGAGTCGCGCTGCGGCCGGGAGTGGCGGCGGCCTCGCGTGGTGAGCGACGCGGGGCGGAAGGCGCGCCGCGGTCCGGTGCGGGCGCGGTGCCGCGGCGGCCTCACGGGCGGGACTCGGCTCGTAGCCTACGGACGAGCGCTGGCACATTCGTACCAAAATTGGGTTGGCCGTCAGCCCTCAGTCGGCCCGGAGATCGACAGCCGCCGTGTGTGAGGAGCCGATCTCGGTGGCGACCGTGGCCAGCAGCTCCGGGTCGACGCCGGAGTCGACGGTGAGGGTCATCAGTGCCTCGCCGCCGGCTGCGCGCCGGGCCACCTGCATCGCGGCGATGTTGACGCCGGCCCGGCCCAGCGTGGTGCCGATCCGGCCGACCACGCCGGGACGGTCCCGGTAGCGGAAGAACACCAGTACGCCGTCGGCCGGCAGGTCCAGCTCGAAGCCGTCCACCTCGACCAGCTTGGTGCCGGCGCCGGCCACCGCGATCGTGGTGCCGTCCGCGAGCGCGCCGCGCACCACGATCAGGCTCGCGTGCTCGCCGGCCTCCTCCGACGTGGCCAGCTCCACCTCGACCCCGCGGTCCGCGGCCAGCTGCGGCGCGTTGACGTAGGTGACCCGTTCCTCGACCACCGGGGCGAACAGCCCCTTCGTGGCGGCCAGCCGGAGCACCGTGACGTCGTGCACGGCCACCTCACCGCGCACCTCCACGGTGACCCGGGCGGCCACCCCGCCGGCCACCGCGGTGAACACCCGGCCGAGCTTCTCGGCGAGCGGCAGCAGCGGCGTCACGTCCTCGTCCACCGCACCGCCGGCCCGGATGTTGACCGCCTCCGGGACGAACTCGCCGCGCAGCGCCAGCCGGACGCTGTGTGCCACCGCGAGCCCGGCCTTGTCCTGCGCCTCGACGGTGGACGCGCCCAGGTGCGGGGTGACCGTCACCGAGTCGAAGGCGAACAGCGGTGACGAGGTCAGCGGTTCGGTCTCGAAGACGTCGAGCCCGGCGCCGGCCACCCGGCCGTCAGCTATCGCGTCGGCCAGCGCCCGCTCGTCGAGCAGGCCGCCGCGGGCCGCGTTCACGATCCGTACGCCGGGTTTGACCGTGGCCAGCTCCTTCTCCCCGATCAGGCCGACCGTCTCCGGGGTGCGTGGCAGGTGCACCGAGATGAAGTCGCTCTCCCGCAGCAGCTCGTCCAGGGACACCAGCCGCACCCCGAGCTGGGCGGCGCGGGCCGGCTGCACGTACGGGTCGTACGCGATCAGGTTCGTCCCGAAGGCGGCCATCCGCTGCGCGACGAGCACGCCGATCCGGCCCAGCCCGACCACGCCGACGGTCTTGCCGTAGACCTCGACCCCGGCGGTGCGTTTCCACCGTCCGGCCTTGAGGGCCGCGCAGGCGCTGGCGGTGTTGCGCGCCGTGGTCAGCAGCAGCGCCACCGCCTGCTCGGCGGCCGAGATGATGTTGCTGGTGGGCGCGTTCACCACCAGCACACCCCGCGCCGTGGCGGCCGGGATGTCGACGTTGTCCAGCCCCACTCCGGCCCGCGCGACGACGCGCAGGTGGGGTGCGGCGTTCAGGGCCTCGGCGTCGATCCGGGTGGCGCTCCGGACGATCACCGCCTCGGCCTCGTGCAGTGCGCTCAGCAGCGCCGGCCGGTCCGTGCCGTCCACCGTTTGCACATCGAATTCGGTGGTCAGCACGTCGAGAGCGGCGGGCGCCAATTCCTCGGTTACCAGGACGACGGAAGTCATGGCCCTCCATCCAGGTTCGTCGGCATTGACAGACCTGGATGATACGGATTTTCGGCGCACCCGGTTCAGCCACGAAAAACGCCCGGCCGTCGGCCGGGCGTCTCTCAGCGCTGGATCAGGCGGTTTCGGTGATCGGGCGGTCCACCCAGCTCATCATCCCGCGCAGCTTCGCGCCGGTGATCTCGATGGGGTGCTTGGCAGCCTCCTCGCGGAACTTCTTGAGCTCCGGCGCGCCGGCGTCGTCGTCCGCGATCAGGCGACGGGTGAACTCGCCGGACTGGATGTCGGCGAGGATGTTCTTCATCTCCGCCTTGACCGACGCGTTGATCACGCGCGGGCCGGAGACGTAGTCACCGAACTCGGCGGTGTCCGAGACGCTGTACCGCTGGCGCGCGATACCGCCCTCATACATGAGGTCGACGATCAACTTGAGCTCGTGCAGGCACTCGAAGTAGGCGATCTCGGGGGCGTAGCCCGCCTCGGTCAGCACCTCGAAGCCGGTCTGCACGAGCGCGGACGCGCCACCGCAGAGGACGGCCTGCTCGCCGAAGAGGTCGGTCTCGGTCTCTTCCTTGAAGGTGGTCTTGATGACGCCGGCCCGGGTGCCGCCGATCGCCTTCGCGTAGGAGAGCGCGAGCGCCTGGCCGTCGCCGGTCGGGTCCTGCTCGACCGCGATCAGGGCGGGCACGCCCTTGCCGTCCACGTACTGACGGCGGACCAGGTGACCCGGGCCCTTCGGTGCGACCATGGCAATGGTGACGTCGGCCGGGGGCTTGATCAGCTCGAAGCGGATGTTCAGGCCGTGGCCGAAGAAGAGCGCCTTGCCGGCGGTCAGGTTCGGCTCGATCGACTCGGCGTAGATCTTGCGCTGCGCGGTGTCCGGCGCCAGCACCATGATCACGTCGGCCCACGCGGACGCCTCGGCCGGAGTCTTCACGGTGAGGCCCTGCTCCTCGGCCTTCGGGCGGCTCTTGGAGCCCTCCTGCAGGCCGACCACGACCTCGACACCCGAGTCACGCAGCGACAGCGAGTGCGCGTGGCCCTGGCTGCCGTAGCCGATGACGGCGACCTTCTTGCCCTGAATGATCGACAGGTCGGCGTCGTCGTCGTAGAACACTTCGGCGGTCATGAAATCCTTCTTCTCTGTGTTCGGTGGTGTAGAGCTAGGCGGCACGGAGCGCGGGGCCCGTGGTGATCGAGCGGGAACCGCGGCCGATGGCCACGAGGCCCGACTGGACCATCTCCTTGATGCCGTACGGCTCGAGGTCGCGCAGCAGCGCATCCAGTTTGTCGGGATTACCGGTGGCCTCGATCGTCAGGGTGTCCGGAGCGACGTCGATCACCCGCGCCCGGAACAGCTCGACGGTCTCCAGTACCTGGCTGCGCTGCGCCCGATCGGCACGCACCTTGACCAGCAGGAGCTCGCGCTGGACCGACTGGGACGGGTCCAGCTCCACGATCTTCAGGACGTTCACCAGCTTGTTGAGCTGCTTGGTGACCTGCTCCAGCGGAGAGGAATCCGCGTTGACCACGATCGTGATGCGGCTGACGTCCGGGTTCTCCGTCTCGCCGACCGCCAGGGAGTCGATGTTGAAGCTGCGCCGGGAGAACAGGCCACTGACCCGGGCGAGGACACCCGGCTTGTTCTCGACCAGCACGGACAGCGTGTGTTTGTTTGTCACAGGTCGTCCTCTTCGAAGGTCGGGCGCACGTCCCGGGCGAACATGATCTCGTCGTTGCTCGTGCCGGCCGCGACCATCGGCCACACCATGGCGTCCTTGCCGACCGTGAAGTCGATGACCACCGGGGCGTCGTTGATCTCCATGGCCTGCTTGATGATCTTGTCGACGTCGTCCTTCGACTCACACCGCAGGCCGATGCAGCCGAGTGCCTCGGCCAGCTTCACGAAGTCCGGGATCCGGTGCTTGTGGGTGCCCAGCTCGGTGTTGGAGTAGCGGCCCTCGTAGAACAGGGTCTGCCACTGCCGGACCATGCCCAGGTTGCCGTTGTTGATCACGGCGATCTTGACCGGGATGCCCTCCAGCGCGCAGGTGGCCAGCTCCTGGTTGGTCATCTGGAAGCAGCCGTCACCGTCGATCGCCCAGACCTCGGTCTCCGGCCGGCCCACCTTGGCGCCCATCGCGGCCGGCACCGCGTACCCCATGGTCCCGGCGCCGCCCGAGTTCAGCCAGCTGCCCGGCTTCTCGAACTGGATGAACTGGGACGCCCACATCTGGTGCTGACCGACACCGGCGCAGTAGATCGCGTCCGGGCCGACGAGGGCGCTGATCCGCTCGATCACGTACTGCGGTGCGAGGGTGCCGTCGGTCGGCTCGTCGTAGCCCAGCGGGTACCGCTCCCGCAGGTCGTTGAGCGCGGCCCACCAGGACGGGTACTGCTCGACGCCGCCGGACGTGTGCGACACCGCCGCGATCAGCTCGTCGATCACGTGCCGGGCGTCGCCCACGATCGGGACGTCGGCGTGCCGGTTCTTGCCGATCTCGGCCGGGTCGATGTCGGCGTGCACCACCTTGGCGTCCGGCGCGAACGAGTCGAGCTTGCCGGTGACCCGGTCGTCGAAGCGGGCGCCCAGGGTGACCAGCAGGTCGGCCTTCTGCAGGGCGTAGACCGCCGGGACCGTGCCGTGCATGCCGGGCATGCCCAGGTGCTGCGGGTGCGAGTCGGGGAACGAGCCGAGCGCCATCAGCGTGGTGACCACCGGCATGCCGGTCAGCTCGGCCAGCTTGCGCAGCCCGTCGGTGGCGCCGGCCTTGAGCACGCCGCCGCCGACGTACAGCACCGGGCGGCGGGCCTGCGCGATCAGCCGGGCCGCCTCGCGGATCTGCTTGCCGTGCGGGTGCAGGGTCGGGCGGTAGCCGGGCAGGTCCAGGGTCGGCGGCCAGGAGAAGATGGTCTGCTGCTGCTGGACGTCCTTCGGGATGTCCACCAGGACCGGGCCGGGCCGGCCGGTGAGCGCCAGGTGGAACGCCTCGGCCATGATCCGCGGCAGCTCCTCGGGCGTCTGCACGAGGAAGTTGTGCTTGGTGATCGGCAGGGTGATGCCCTGGATGTCCGCCTCCTGGAAGGCGTCCGTGCCGATCGACGGGCGGGACACCTGACCGGTGATCGCCACGATCGGCACCGAGTCCATGTACGCGTCGGCGATCGCGGTCACCAGGTTCGTCGCGCCCGGGCCGCTGGTCGCCATGCAGACGCCGACCTTGCCGGTGGCCTGCGCGTACCCGGTGGCGGCGTGCCCGGCGCCCTGCTCGTGGCGCACCAGGATGTGCCGGACGCTGGAGTCGAACAGCGGATCGTACGCCGGGAGGATCGTGCCGCCCGGGATCCCGAACACGACTTCCACGCCCAGAGCCTCGAGCGAGCGGACAAGTGCGCCGGCACCCGTCGTGGCTACCGGAGCGGTAGCGACCTGACCGGCCGCGGCCGCGGCGACGGTGGCCGGAGTGGCTCGATGGGCGAGGGATTCTGGCGTGGGTCTCGTCATGGCAATGTCAGCCTTTTCAAGTCGGCGTCCGGTACTTGAGCAACAAAAAAGGCCCACGTGCAGTTGCACGGGACCTAGCGCACCCTCTGTCGCTGTGTGGCGACTGAGTGGTGCGCTCAGATAAGTACTCGGGACGCGAAGCACATGCGGCTAACCTTGCCCCATCTCACGGCCTGAGTCAACTGATCCCACATTTTGATCACCGGCCGACGACGCGAACTCCGGATCGGTCGGCAGCAACGCTCTGAGCTGCCGCATTCCCGGTCCGAGCCGTACCACTTGACTTCGGGCCGTCGCGTCCTTCGGCGGTCCGGAACGCGGCGCCGGGAGCGGTCGCGGACCCGTCGGGCGCAGCGACTGCAGGCGTGACTCGAAGTGTTCGGCCGGCACTCCCCAGCCGAACAGCGAGCCCTGACCCAGCCGGCACCCCGCCTCCTCGACCACCTCCCGCTGCGCCGGCGTGCCGATCCCCTCGGCCAGCACCTCGAGCCCGAGCCGGTGACCCAGCCGGACCACCACGTCGACGAGCGGCGCCGCGGTGCCGGTCCGGGACTCCGGCTCGGCCACCAGCGCGTGATCGATCTTCAGGATGTCCACCGGGAGGGTGCGCAGCTGGGTGAGCGACGAATACCCGGCGCCGAAGTCGTCGAGCGCGATCCGCACCCCGGTCTCGCGCAGCTGGGCGAGCCGGCCGACCAGCTCCTCCATGTCGGTGGCGACCGCGTGCTCGGTCACCTCCAGCACCAGCCGCTGCGGCGGGACGCCCAGCTCGGCCAGGATGTCGGCGACCTGGGCGGCGTAGTCGGCGTTGTGCAGCTCCTTCGGCGACAGGTTCACCGACATCCAGATGTCGTGGCCGGCCGCCAGCCAGTCGGCGAGCTGCCGGCAGGCCTGCTCCAGCACCCAGGCGCCGATCCGGTTGATCAGGCCGGACTCCTCGGCGACCGGGATGAACTCGTCCGGCCGGACCGGGCCCAGCTCCGGATGGGTCCAGCGGAGCAGCGCCTCGGCGCCCACCGGCCGCATCGACGGCAGCGCCACCACCGGCTGGAACACCAGGCGCAGCTGGTCGCGGTCGATCGCGTGGCGCAGCTCCCCGGTCAGCGTGCCACGGCGGCGCAGCAGCTCGTCGTAGCCGGCCTGGTACTGCTCGACGCGGTTCTTGCCGCGCTGCTTCGCGTACCGCAGGGCCAGGTCGGCGTCGTGCAGCAGCTCACCGGTGCTGGCGACACCGACGCTGGCGGAGAGGAAGATCTGGCCGCCGTCCACCTCGTACGGCTCGCCCAGCACCGCGAGCAGCCGGTGCGCGGCAAGCACCGCCTCGTCCGGGTCGCCGTGCATCAGTACCGCGAACTCGTCGCCGCCCAGCCGGGCCGCCACGTCACCGGCGAGCAGATTGCGCTTGAGCCGGTCGCCCACCTCGGTCAGCACCGCGTCGCCGACGTCGTGCCCGCGCAGGTCGTTGACCGTCTTGAAGCCGTCCATGTCGATGCCGAGCAGCGCCTTGCGGCCCTCGCCCGCCACGCGCAGGGCGAGCTGCAGGCCACGGCGGTTGGCCAGGCCGGTCAGCGGGTCGGTGTGCGCCAGGTCGCGGAAGTGCTTCTCCCGCTGGCGCAGCTGCACGGTGTAGCGCCGGACGTCGTCCAGCGCCAGGAACTGCCGGGCGACCAGGGCCAGGCCCTCGACGCTGATGCCGAAATACCCGTACGCGTCGAGCGAGCCGCCCCGGGCCAGGTGATAGCCGAGCGCCGTGATCACGCCGAGCATCGGGACCACCGCGTACGCCCCGCCGCGCTCCAGCACGTCACCGGTCACCTGAACCGGCCGGTCGGCGGCACGGACCGCCCAGGCCACCGTGATCAGCCCGGCGCTGAGCAGCAGCACCGAGGCCAGCACCAGCCCGTCGCGCTCCCGGCAGATGCCGCCGGACAGCCCGGCCGAGGCGATCGCGGTGAGGCTCACGCCCGCGCCGACCCACACGGTGTAGCGCCGCGGCCGGTGCGCGTGCAGCGCCAGCACCCCGGTCAGGCCGAGCCCGAGCACGGCCAGCACGGCCGGGAGGATCACCGCGACGCACGGGTACGGCGTGGAGTCGCCGAGGATCCGGGTCGGCTGGGCCACCAGCACCCAGCCGACGAACCAGATCGCCGCCGCGATCACCAGGCCGTCCAGCACGTGCCGGAGAGCGGCGGCCGGGCCGCGGGCCGCGCCGGGCAACGCCACTGTGCCGGCCAGCAGGGTGAGCGTGCCGATCGCCATGCCGCCCGCCATCGCGGTGGCCAGGGTGCGGCTCCCGGACGTCACGTCGTGCCGGTGTTCGGTGAGCAGCGCGGTGGCCAGGCCGGCCAGCGCGGCCGCCGTGATCAACGCCCCACCCGCGGCCAGCAGCAGGTGCGCCCGGCGGGCCGCACCGGTGTGCCGGCGACCGGACTGTCCCAGCAAGGCGACCGCCGGGACCGCGGCGAGCAGGCCGGCGAGGCCCGCCAGCTCCATACCGGACGGTGAGTTCACGGACACACTCTGCCGGATCTCCATCGATAACAACACCCCTGCCGTCCCGAGCTGTGGACGTACGTGGCAGTCCCGCCCCAGGCCGGTGGCACTATGGGGGAATGCCTGAGCTGCGCTCCCGGACTTCGACCCACGGTCGCACCATGGCCGGCGCGCGCGCCCTGTGGCGCGCCACCGGCATGACCGACGACGACTTCGGCAAGCCGATCGTCGCCATCGCCAACAGCTTCACCCAGTTCGTACCGGGGCATGTGCACCTCAAGAACATGGGCAGCCTGGTCGCCGAGTCGATCTTCGAGGCCGGCGGCATCGGCCGTGAGTTCAACACGATCGCCGTCGACGACGGCATCGCGATGGGCCACGGCGGCATGCTCTACTCCCTGCCCAGCCGCGAGCTGATCGCCGACGCGGTGGAGTACATGGTCAACGCGCACTGCGCGGACGCCCTGGTCTGCATCTCGAACTGCGACAAGATCACCCCGGGCATGCTGATCGCCGCGCTGCGGCTGAACATCCCGACGGTCTTCGTCTCCGGCGGCCCGATGGAGGCCGGCAAGACGGTGGCCATCGAGGGCATCGTGCACGAGAAGCTCGACCTGGTCGACGCGATGAGCGCCGCGGCCAACGACAACGTCACCGACGAGCAGCTCGACACGATCGAGCGCTCGGCGTGCCCGACCTGCGGCTCGTGCTCCGGCATGTTCACCGCCAACTCGATGAACTGCCTGACCGAGGCGATCGGCCTGGCCCTGCCCGGCAACGGCTCGACGCTCGCCACGCACGCGTCCCGCAAGGCCCTCTTCCAGGAGGCCGGCCGGCTGATCGTCCAGATCGCCAAGGAGTATTACCAGAACGACGACGAGTCGGTGCTGCCGCGCTCGATCGCCAGCCGGGACGCGTTCGAGAACGCGGTCGCCCTCGACGTGGCGATGGGCGGCTCCACCAACACCGTGCTGCACCTGCTGGCCGCGGCCCGCGAGGCCGAGCTGGACTTCAGCGTGGCGGACATCGACGCCGTGTCGCGCCGGGTGCCCTGCCTGGCCAAGGTCGCGCCGAACAGCCCGAAGTACCACATGGAGGACGTGCACCGGGCCGGTGGCATCCCGGCCCTGATGGGTGAGCTGCACCGGGGCGGGTCACTCAAGACCGACGTCCGCTCGGTGCACTCGCCGTCGCTCTCCACCTGGCTGGATAAATGGGATATCCGCGGCGGCTCACCGTCCGAGGAGGCGCTCGAGCTGTTCCACGCCGCGCCCGGCGGGGTGCGCACGGTCGAGCCGTTCAGCACCGAGAACCGCTGGGCCAAGCTCGACACCGACGGTGAGGGCGGCTGCATCCGGTCGGTCGAGCACGCGTACACCGTCGACGGCGGCCTGGCCATCCTCTTCGGCAACCTCGCCCCGGACGGTTGCGTGGTCAAGACCGCCGGCGTCGACGAGTCGATCTGGAAGTTCACCGGCCCGGCCCGGGTCTACGAGTCCCAGGACGACGCGGTCACCGGCATCCTCGGCAAGCAGGTCGTCGAGGGCGACATCGTGGTGATCCGCTACGAGGGCCCGCGCGGCGGCCCCGGCATGCAGGAGATGCTCTACCCCACGTCGTTCCTGAAAGGCCGCGGCCTCGGCAAGGCCTGCGCGCTGATCACCGACGGCCGCTTCTCCGGCGGCACCAGCGGCCTCTCCATCGGCCACGTCTCCCCCGAGGCGGCGTCCGGCGGCCTGATCGCCCTGGTCGAGACCGGCGACGAGATCGTCATCGACATCCCGGGCCGCAGCATCACCCTCAACGTCCACGACGACGTCCTCGCCCAGCGCCGCCACGAGCAGGAACGCCGCGCCAAGCCGTATTCCCCGGTCAGCCGCGAGCGCTCGGTCTCCGCGGCCCTGCGCGCCTACGCCTCGATGGCCACCAGCGCCAGCGACGGCGCCTACCGCCGCGTCCCGGAGTAACCAGCTCCCCCAGAAACGCCCGGCAGCAGATGTCCCGCTGCCGGGCGTTCGCTTTCCCCCAAGACCGCCATTTTCCGGTACGTATACGGAGCGACCGCCCGCAGACTACAAGCCGAGTCCCGCCCGTGAGGCCGCGCGACCTCCGCGCACCACCGGGCCGCAGCGCGGCCCCGCTCCCGGCTGGGTCCGAAGCTGCGTGGGGAGTTTGGGCGCGGAGCGAACCGCAACTCCCCACACAACAGGCACCCCGGGACTGCGTGGGGAGATTCGGCGCGGAGCGAACCGCAACTCCCCACACAACAGGCACCCCGGGGCTGCGTGGGGAGATTCGG
>NZ_BOMS01000119.1 GCF_016862315.1 Actinoplanes palleronii
GGCACCCCGGGACTGCGTGGGGAGATTCGGCGCGGAGCGAACCGCAACTCCCCACACAACAGGCACCCCGGGGCTGCGTGGGGAGATTCGGCGCGGAGCGAACCGCAACTCCCCACACAACGGGGGCTCCGGGGCTGCGTGGGGAGATTCGGCGCGGAGCGAACCGCAACTCCCCACGCAACGGGGGCTTCGGGGCTGCGTGGGGAGATTCGGCGTGGAGTGGACCGCAACTCCCCACGCGACGGGGGAGGTGTGGCTGGGTCAGCGGGCTGGGGTGGTGGTGGTTCGGGTGGGGCTGGGGCCGGACTTGTTGAGGGACTGGAGGGTGAAGCGGTAGCGGGTTCCTGGGCGGGTGCCGGGTGGGGCTACGAACGTGGTGGAACGGGTCGAGCCGGACAGGATGAGGGTGAACGGGGCTCCGGTGGGGGCGCCCCGGGTGGTCAGGCGCTGGGTGGTCAGGCGGTATCCGGTGATCGGGGTGCCGCCGGTGGCGGGTGGGGCGGTCCAGCGGAGGGTGGTGGTCACGGCGCCACCCGGGGCGCCGGGGGTTGCCGTGAACGAGCGCGGGGCCGGCGGCGTGGTGTGCGGGGTGACGGCGGCGCTGATCGGGGACCAGGGACCGGTGCCGTGCTCGTTCAGGGCGCGGACCTGGAAGCGGTAGGCGGTGCCGTTCGTCAGGTGGGTCACGGTCTGGGCGGACGAGGAGGCCGGGGCGGTGCGGAGGGTGCCGGCCTGGTGGTTTCCGGTGGTCAGGACGCGGATCTCGTAGCGGAGCAGCGGGGAGCCGCCGTTGCTGGTGGGTGCGGTCCAGCGGACCACGGCCAGGGCGTTGCCGGGTGCCGGGGTGCCGATGCGGGCGGCGCCGGGGACGGTCCGGGTGGTGGGCGGTGACGTGGACGGCGGGGTGGTCGAGGTCGAGGTCGGCGACGGCGTCGGGTGCGACGGCGTCGGGGTGGGTGAGGTGCTGGGGCCGCCGGAGGGTGACGGGGACCCGGTGGGCTTCGGCGTCGCGGTCGGGGTGGAGGTCCCGGAGTCGCCGGGGGTGCCGGTCCCGGAACCCGAGCCTGAGCCGGGCCCCGCGCCGGTCCCGGAACCCGAGCCTGAGCCGGGCCCTGCGCCGGTCCCGGAGCCTGCGCCGGTCCCGGAGCCCGCGCCCGATCCAGAACCCGAGCCGGTGGGCGGGGTGGGGGTTACCCGGTTGGAGGGGGTGGAGAAGTCGCTGGGGCCAGCGGCGTTCACGGCGCGGACCCAGAACGAGTAGGGCAGGCCGTTGGTGAGGCCGGTCATGGTGAGTTCGGTGGCTTCCGGGCCGGTGGCGTCGACGTTCACCACGATGCCGGTCTCGTCGTCGAGGGCCTGCACCTCATAGCCGTAGATCGGGCTGCCGCCGTTGTGGAGAGGAGCCGTCCAGCGGATCACGGCGCTCTCGTCGCCGGCGGTGGCCAGGCCGATCCGCGGAGCGTCCGGTGCCACCGGCACGGCCGGGCGGGTCGGGACCGTGGTCGGCCCGGAGGTCACCGGAGTCGTGGCCGTGGGGGCTGCGGTCGTCGGAGCCGCGGTCGGGACAGTCGTGGGAACAGTCGTCGGCGCGGGACCCGTGGGGGCCGCAGTCGGGGCAGTCGTGGGAGCGGTCGTCGGCGCGGTCACGGTCGGGCTGGTAACGGGAACGTTGTCGTCATCGCCGCCGGAGGAGCCGCCGTCCGAGGAGCCGCCGCCGGAGGAGCCGCCGTCCGAGGAGCCGCCGCCGGAGGAGCCGTCGTCCGAGGAGCCGCCGGAAGAACCGCCGCCGGAGGAGTCGTCGGCGGTCGGCGGGTCGGCGGAGGAGGTTGTGGTCGGGGTGGTCGGGGTTGAGGGTGCGCTGAACGCGCCCGCGCCCGCCGCGCTCTCCGCGCGGACCCGGAACGTGTAGGACACCCCGTTCGTCAGGCCCGGCACCACCACGGTCCGGGTCGTGGCCGGCAGGGTGGTCAGGACCGTGCCCTCCACGCTGGTGCGGGACAGGGTCAGACCGGTCAGCCCCGTGCCGTCCGGGACGGTGAGCAGGACAGTCGCCGAGGACGGGCCGGCGAACGCGGACACGCCCAGGAACGCCTGCAGCCCGGACACGTCGACCAGCTGGTCGTCGAAGCGCAGCAGCTCGACGTTGCGGACCGTGTCGGTGCCGTCCGGGCCCGCCACCTGCAGGCCACCGGTGACCGGGGTGATCGCGTAGAGCGACCGGTTCCCCGCGAACACCGCGGTGTCCACGTCCGGGGACGACGACGCGGCTATCTCGCGTACCGTAAAAATGTCTTTGGGGTTGATCTTGCCGGTGAAGACGTCGGCCTGGAGCTCACGCATGGTCGTGGCCGAGCGCAGCTCGTGGCCGGCCGCGTCCCGGACGCTGAGCCGGACGGTCAGATAGCGGTCGCCGTCCAGGATGTCGTCGCCGCCGCGGCCCTGCAGGGTGTCGTCGCCGGGCCCGCCGAGCAGGATGTTGCCGCCGCCCCAGACATTGCCGTGCAGGTCACAGGGCCGGCCGGTCTGGTTGCCGACCGCCGAGGCCGGGGTGGGCAGCGACGTGACCACCTGGTCGAGGCCGCGGATCCGGGCGACGCCGGCCGCGTCCAGGGCGTCGCAGCCGAGGAACCCACCGCCGCCCAGGTCGGACGGGATGAGACTGTCGCCGCGCAGCACGTCGTCGTGGACACCGCCGGAGAGCGCCTCGACCTCGTTGTAGCGGTCCCGGACCCCGATCGTGAGGTTGTCCAGCGGCGCGAGCGGGAGCGCGAGGTCCGAGTCGATCGTCTCCTCACCAGAAGCACCGGCGATGGACCAGTCGTAACCCGAGCCGCCGGCGTTCTTCTCGATGCCGGGGCCCTGGACGCCGATGTCGTCGCCGCCCTCCATGTCGTAGTCGTCGTCGCCGCCCTGGCCGATCAGCACGTCGTTGCCGGGCCGGTTCGCGTCGTCGAGGAAGAACAGGTTGCCGCTGTCGCCCTGCAGCAGGTCGGGTGAGTCGCCGCCCTCCTCCCAGTCGTCGCCGGCGTCGCCCCAGACGGAGTCCTCGCCGTCGCCGGCGATCACGAAGTCGTCGCCC
Source organism: Actinoplanes palleronii (assembly GCF_016862315.1). Classification (GTDB taxonomy): domain Bacteria; phylum Actinomycetota; class Actinomycetes; order Mycobacteriales; family Micromonosporaceae; genus Actinoplanes; species Actinoplanes palleronii. Next base: position 3,080 of record NZ_BOMS01000119.1, read on the forward strand.
TCGCCGGCGAACGTGGCGTTGGCGTTGGCGCCGCCGTCGGTGACGTCCTTGCCGTCGCCGGCCAGCACGACGTCCAGGCCGGGGCCGGCGTTGATCGCGTCGTTGCCGGGGCCGCCGCGGGGCATGTCGTCACCGCCGGAATCGGTCAGGACGTCGTCGCCCTCACCGCCGATCACCGCGTCGTTGCCGGGGCCGCCCTCGAGGACGTCGTCGCCCTCGCCGCCCCAGACCGTGTCGTCGTCGTTGCCGGCGCTGACCCGGTCGCGGTCGTCGGTGCCGCGCCAGACCGACTGCGGGTTGGCGACGGACCGGTTCCGCTGCTTGTAGGTCCCGTCCGGCAGGTGCAGGAGCAGCGCCGACTCGTCACAGTCGGACGCCGGGTCGTCGAGCACCCGGTTGCCGGAGTAGGTCAGGCGGGACAGGTCGTAGGAGCAGTCCGCGGTGGCGAAGACGTCCGCGCGCAGCCCCTCGACCCCGGTGTTCCGCATGATCAGCTCGGCGAAGCTGTTGCCCTCGAGCTGGCTGCGCAGGTTCATCCCGGGTGTCCGGGCCAGGTAGTAGAGCCGGTCGCCGTTCTGCAGCGCGGTCAGCTGGGTCTCGAAGACGTAGTCGAAGGTGCTGCCGAGCAACCCGCCGAACGGGTCGGTGGTCTCGGCGAGCCCGCCGATCCACAGGTCGATGTCGTCGACCCCGGACTCGCTCGCCGGGGCATTCAAGAAGTCGGCGCCGGACGGGGAGTCGAGCAACGCCTGAGCCGCCGCGCGTTTCGCCGTTACACCGACGGCAGAAACAACGGAAGGATGAGTCCCATATGCCGCGATGAAGTTGACCAGCGACGACGGGTGCTTCAGGTTCTCGCCGAAGTCGATCCAGCTGACGTACGGCGCGAGCCGCCCGTCCCCGCTCCGGTCGTGCAGCGCCCGCCGGAACACGTTCAGCGGCGGCACCCCCTCGGACCGGCCCCGGGCGATGTTGATCGCGGCCAGGTCGGTGGGCAGGCCGAGCAGCTTGTTGCGCAGGGTGTCCGTGACGAACTCGTCGATGTCGTTGCCGACCTGCTGCGACATGCCGTCCACGATCGAACCGGCGGCCTGCTCGGGGCTGAGCGTGCCGCCCTCGGTGAACGCGTCCGGGTTGAGGAAGCCGTCCAGCAGCGGGACGGACCCGTCGGTACGCGCGATCGTCTCGGTCAGCATCGAGTGCCCGAACCGGTAGACGGCGTGCGCGAACTCCGCGTAGATCGCCGGGTTGATCTCGCTCTGGGTGAACGCGAACGGCTGGAACGGGTTGATCGCCGGCTGGATCTTGCGGGCGAACTCCTCGAAGACCAGGTGCTGGTACTCCATCTCGTTGATGAACTTGGCGGCCTGGAAGAGCCGGTCCCCGGTCCAGTCCGCGGACGTCCCGGCCGCCGCGGCGACCCGCTGGATGTCGCCGATCAGGCGGTTGTGCTCGGAGTGGAAGATCTGGTGCACCGCGGTCAGGCCGATGTTCTCGTTGACCCGGCCGTCACCGGCGATGTAGTGCCGGCCGAGCAGCGCGGCGTCGTACCCGGGCTTCGACGGGTCGGCGGCATGGGCGATGTCGGACAGGAACGGCGTGTCGAAGTGCAGCACGGTGGCCGGTGTCGCGACCGGGTTCGCGGTGTCGCCCTCGACCAGGCCGCCGCTGGTCACGAACTGCGGCAGGCCGCGGGCCGGTCCGGGGACAAAATTCCCGTACGCGTCGGCCAGCACGGCCGGCACGTTCAGCGCGTCGGCGTCACTGAGCCGCAGCCCGAGCACCTCGGTGGCCTGGCGCTTCACGTCGTCCCAGGTGGGCAGCCCGCCCGCGACGCCGCTGAGCAGGCGACCGGTGTCCGTGGCGGTCGCGTCGTACTCGCGCAGGAAGACCTGGTGCGCGGCGTGTGAGGTGTAGGTCTGCGAGTTGTCGACGTACGGCGTGTCGGTGTTCTTGGCGGTCGTGCCGCCCGCGGCCCGGCTGAGGACCATGAACCGCAGCTGCGGCGGCAGGTTCTCGCTGATCACCAGCGGGTCGTCGGCCGGCAGCGGGATGATCACCGCGGTCGAGCCCTTGACCGTCTGGTCCACGCCGTGGTCGAAGAACTGCCCGAAGAGCGTGAACCACGAGTTGTACGGCGCGGACAGCCCGGCGTCGGTGGTGACGTTCGGTATCCCGGTGGCCGGGTCGCCGCCGTGTGCCGCCGCGACCGCGGCCGGGTTGCCCGCGCTCTGGTCGGCGATCAGGTTGCTGATCAGGCGGGGCTGGGCGTCGGACGCGTTCGCGCCGGTGTACCCGGCCCGGTACTGCGCCGGCACCAGCCGCGGGAAGCCCTGGTCGGCCGCGCCGTACTTCTCCTGACCGGCGGTCAGGTGGTTGCAGGTCCCGTCGACGGTCCGCAGCCCCATCGCGAGCAGCGGGCTGGCCAGCCGATCCGGTCCGGTCCCGAGCAGCGCGCCGCACGGGCCGGTCGCGCTCGTGGTGTTCCGGACGTGCGCCTCAGCGATCGTGATCTGCTTCAGGATGTAGGCCAGGTCGGCCGCGGTCACGGTGAACCCCTGACCGATCGGGGCGGCGGACGCGGGGGCGGGCGCCATCAGGATCGTGGCGACCAGCACGGCAGCCAGGGCGGCGGCGGAACGGAGCTTCGGCAACGGGAGGCCCTCCCAGGACGATGCGAGATGCCCGTTTGGCACGGGAATTTCGTACATGCTGGGATGCGGGGCTGAGGTCCGGCTTTAGCCGAACTGAAGAAGGGCCACCCCGCGCTGCGGGATGGCCCTTCCGATGTCTTTCCGGTCAATGTCCGTGGTGCTCGGCGTTCTCATCAAGGTGGGGTACGCCCTGAGAGAGGTCGACGCCCGCCCCCGGCTGCGTGGCCGAGACGGTCACCCGGCCGGCCTCGGTCCCGGCCGCCCGGGCCATCGCCGCCCGTACCGTCTCGATCTGCCCATCGCTGAGCAGCGCCCCGAAGTACCGGACGGTCAGCCCGGCCGGCTGCACGGTGGTCGCGTAGCGGTTCAGCGAGTCGCTCAGGATCCCCTCGGCGTCCATCCGCTGCCGCGCCCGCGCCGGGTCCACCCCGTCGGTGACCACCGCGAACGTGACGTCGTGCACCAGCACCTGCTGCACCACGTAGAACGCCACGTCACCGGGCTGGTGATCCCGCATCAGGGCCTCGGCCCGCTGCGTGGTCACCCCCTCCGGCAGCACCACGGTCAGCTCCGGGACCAGGTAGTTCAGCAGGTCCGCGCTGAACACCGCGAACGTCGCGTCGACCGGCTCGCCCAGCCCGGCCGCCTTCGCCGCGGCGTGCAGCTCGCCCGCCACGTGCGCGCGGTCGGCGCCCCGGCCCGGGTGCACCGCGATCGCCGCCCGCTTGCGCACCATCGGCCCGTCGTACGTGGTGGTGGCCCACTCGTCGCCGGCGTCGCCGGTGATCACCGCGGCCGCGGCCGGCGTCGGGGTTGGGGCGAACCACCCACCCGACCAGGCCACGCCCGCGAGCACGGCCAGCACCAGGGCGACGCCCGCGGCGCGGGGCAAGCCCCGCATCAGGTGCCCAGCGGGTAGCTCGACGCGTAGGTCGCGGCGGCTTCCGGCTCGGTCTCGGCCTTCGCCGGGTCGGCCATCATCGGGTTGTTGGTGTCCAGGTCGCCGACCGCGAACTGGATCATCATGTCGCTGTCCTCGTGCACCAGGTTGTGGCAGTGCGTCATGTAACGGCCACCGGCGTTGCCGTCTCCCGTGGTGAACTGCATGAGCGCGGTGACCGTCTCGTTCTCGCCGAGGTAGAAGACGTCCTTGCCGCCGCCCTCCCAGGCGTGCGCCTTGCCGTCCGGGGTGCTGTTCCGAGCGATGATCTTGGCGTCGATCAGGTGGATGTGGAACGAGTGATACCAACCGCCGGACTCGTTGACCAGCTCCCAGATCTCCACGTCGTACGGCTTGGGGTTGCCCAGCACCCGGGTGAAGCCGGAGTCCTCGACGTCCGCCCAGGTCTCCCCGTTGACCGTCCACTCGCCGTGCTTGCGCTCGACGCGCAGCCGGCGCCGGGCGGTGGCCATCTCCGGCGTCAGCTTGTTGACCTCGACGGCGCCGCGGTTCGCGAACGGCTGCGGGCCGAGGTCAAGCGTCGTGGGGATCTGGTACGTGTCCGCCGGGCCGGCGTCGGCCACCACCTCGAACTGCATGATCTTGCCGGTGTTGGCGAAGTCGACGTTGTTCTTGTTGCTCAGGTTCTTCAGCTCGATCTTCGTACCGGCCTTGTACTTCCGGAAGTCGATCAGGATCTCGTAGCGCTCGGCGCCACCCTGCCGGAACGACGCCACCGCGTTCACCTTCGGCGTCATGCCGGCGTCGGTGCCCACGATGTAGATCGGGTCGCCGGTGCTCAGCGCGTACCGGAAGGACCGGGAGATGCTGGCGGCCAGCACCCGGAACCGGTAGACCCGCGGCTTGACCTTCATCTTGGGCCACGGCACGCCGTTGACCAGGATCACGTCACCCATGAAACCGGCGTTGCCGTCCGGCTCGAACGCGACCGAGCCGTCCGCGTTGAACGCGATGTCGCTGACCACCAGCGGGACGTCGAACTCGTCCTGCGGCAATTGGGCGGTCTCGTACGGATCTTTCAGGTGGTACTGGGCGGCCAGGCCGGAGTACACGTTCTCGGCGGTGTCCCCATGGTTGTGGTCGTGGTACCAAAGGGTCCGTCCCTGCTGCCAGTTCGGGTACTTGTACGTCTTCACCTGACCGGGTTTCGTCTGATCATTGGCGTAGCCGTCGTACTGCGGCAGAGAGGCGGAGCCGTGCAGGTGGGTGACCGTGCTGAAGGGCCGCCCGTTGAGGGTGTTCACGTTCGACAGGGCGTTGCAGATCCGGACCTCGGTCCGGGTGCCCTGCCGCACCCGGATGGTCGGGCCCGGGAAGATCCCGTTGTAGCCGGCGATCGTGGTGGTCAGGCCGGGCACCATGCTCGCCCTGCCCAGCTTCTGGGTGAGGCAGTACTTCTGGAACGGGCCCTTCTCGTCGACGCCCTCGGCGTCCGGCATCAGCACCGGCGGCCGCCGGAACATGGTCGTGTACGGCGTCGGCATGTTCTTGGACGAGAGCTTGCTGGACGCCGCGACGACCTCGCCGCCGGCTGTCATCACGAGCAGACCGCCACCACCGAGCGCGAGCGCGCCCTTGAGCAGCCCGCGCCGGCTCAGACTCTCGTTGACCATCGGATACCTCTTCTTCCCAGGGTTCACACAGGGAGCCAGAACCTAGAAAGAGACGCTGAGGGGTTCCGTTGGTGATGCTGAGGCCCGGCGGTTCTCAACTCCGGCCCGAATCTGGCGATCCACAGAACGTGGGATTGCGGGTCAAGGTTCTGGGACAACTCACCGTCGTCGACGGCGACGGCGGGCTGCTGCCGGCCGGCGAGCTGCCCCGGCGGGCCCGTCAGGTGCTGGCCGTGCTGGCCGCCCGGCACGACCGGATCCAGTCCAAGGACGCGCTGGCCGACGCGGTGTGGGGCGAGGACCTGCCCGGCAACCACGCCGGCGCGCTGGAGCACTACGTCTCGGTGATCCGCCGCCGGCTGCAGCCACAGGGCTCGCCGGCCACCTGGTTCATCGTCACCCGCAGCGGCGGCTACCTGTTCGACACCGGCCGGGCCGCGCTCGACCTGGCCGGCCTGCGCCAGTCGGTGCGCAAGCTGGACACCCTGACGCCGGGCGACCCGGAGCAGCTGCGGGTGCACGAGGAGATCCTGGGACTGGCCCGGGAGCTGCCGTTCCCGGAGGACCCGTACGCCGACTGGGCCGAACCGGTCCGCGGCGAGGTCTCGGTCGCCGCGGTGAACGCCCTGCTCAAGCTCTCCTCGATGGCGCTGGCCGAGGACCCGCCGCGGTCGTTGCGGCTGGCGCAGGAGGCGGTCGAGCTCAACCCGTTCCTGGAGTCCGGCTACCACGCCGCGATGACCGCCGCGGTGGCGATGGGCCGCCCGGACGACGCGCTGCGCATCTTCGAACGCTGCCGCCAGGTGCTCGACAGCGAGCTGGGTGTGGCGCCGTCGGCCGAACTGGCCCAGATCAAACGGGCCGTGCTGGCCAGCCGCTCCTCGGATCTCGCCGCGCCCGCGCCGGCGCCGCAGACCACTTCGACGGTACGGACATCCGCCGCCCCCCACGAGCGCTTCCTCGGCCGGCTCACCGAGATCCGGCTGATGGTCGAGCCGCAGACCCCGCCGGTGGTGCACATCGTCGGGCCGAGCGGGGCCGGCAAGTCGGCGTTCCTGGCCGAGCTGGGCCGGCACACCCCGGGCCGGATCGGCATCGGCGACGCCGGCCCGGCGGTCGGGGTGCTGCGCCTGTCCTGGCTGCGCAGCGTGCTCACCGACCTGGACGCGTCCCCGGCGGCGGTCGAGGCGGTCGACCGGGCGCTCCCCGACCACCCGCTGGGCCAGGCCGAGCTGGAGCTGATCGCGGCCACCTTCGAACGGCCCGAGCAGGTGTTCCTGGCCGTCGACGACGCCCGTGACCTGGACGCCTCCAGCGTGGCCGAGCTGGCCTGGCTGAGCCGGCACTGCCCGGCGCTGCGGATCGTGCTGGCCTACGAGTACCCGTCGCAGATCACCGGCCGGCCGCTCGCCGGGCTCGGCACCCCGGTGGTGATGCGGCTGAGCCCGCTCACCGCCGAGGAGCTGGAACCGCTCGCCACCCCCGGCGTCCGCGAGCTGACCGGCGGCATCCCGGCGCTGGTCGCGGTGGCCCGGCGGCCGCGCGCGGTGGCCGACGCGGTGGCCATGCAGGTGGCCCGGCGGCGCACCGAGTGGATGGCCCCGCCGGCCTGGGAGATGCTGCGGGTCTGCGCGGTGCTCGGCGACCTCGGGGCGTCCGAGCTGGCGGTGCTCACCGGGCACTCGGTGACCGACGTGCTGACCTGCGTCGACGCACTGGTGCACGCGCACCTGCTGAACGAGTGCGCGGACGGCAAGGTCGGTCACGCCAGCGCCCTGGTCCGGGACGCGGTGGCCGCCCAGGTCTCCGCCGCGACGGTGCTCTACCTGCGCAAACAGCTAGCGGCGGCCTCCTGATCTCTCGATCGGGAAGCCGCCGCCGGCCGAGGTCCCGGCTGGCTCCCAGGGGTGCCTCATCACGCTCGAGGCACCCCGGAGAGCCAGCCGGAAACCCGTCAGTTGGTGACGGTGACCGGGAACGCCAGCTGCCGGCCGCCGGTCGTGGTGACCAGGCTGACGGTCGTGACGGCGCCCGGGACCGGGCCGGTGACCCGGATGCTGAGCGCGCCCGCGGCGTCCACCGCGGCCGTGCCGATCACCCGGCCGGTGAGCGTGTCACCCAGCACCGCGGTGACCCGCTGGCCGGCGATCAGGGTGCTGGTCGCCGCGATCCGCCATTCGTTGTTGCCGGTCCGGTAGCGGACCGTGATCCCGGTCAGGCTCTCCACCTGCGGCCGGACCGTGACCCGGTCGGTGGCCGTGCCGTTCGGGTTGGTCACCGTCAGCTCGAGCACCACCGGGTTGTTGTCGTAGACGTAGGCCGGGTTCGGGCCGGGCGCGGCGGGCAGGGCCTGCAGCGGGTAGGTGAAGGTCGGCTTCGCCGACGCGGCGCCGGCGAGGGTCACGGCCGGTCCGGAGATCTGCCGCCAGGCGTACGTCTCGGCGCCGGTCGACACCGTGCCGTCCAGGGTGACCACCCTGCCGCGGACCACGGTCTGATCCGCGCCCGCCTCGGCGGTGGGCAGCGCCGCCGCCACCACGGTGAGGGTGACCGTGGCGGGCACACCCTGGCCGCCCGGGCCGGTCACGGTCAGCGCGAACGCGTACGTGCCGGGTGCGGCCGGCTTGAACGACGCGGCCGCGGTGGTCGCGCCGGCCAGGGTCACCGCCGGGCCGGAGATCTGGGTCCACCGGTACGTGTCGATCTCGCCGGCCGAACCGGTGCCGTCCAGCTTCACGGTCTGCCCGGCCACCGCGACCGGGTCCGCGGTGGCCGCCGCGACCGGGGCGTCCGGGCCGAAGACCGCACCCGAGCCGGCCAGCGCCGCGGTGGCCGTGCCGCCACCGGACGAGGTGACCGTGACACTGGCCGGCGGCGCGAACACACCGGTGAACGGCGCGCCGGTGATCGGGCCGTACCCGGTCACGCTCAGCACGCCGGGGGTGGCGTCCTGGTCGCTGCTGGTGGCCGTGACGGTCAGGGTGTGCGCGTCGGCGTCGTACCGGGCCGTGCCGACCTGCACCACGTCGACCAGCTTGCGGGCCTTGCGGGCGACCGGGCGGTCCGAGGCGTTGAGCACCTCGATCGTCGCGCCGGACGGCAGCGGGCCGGTGAGCGGGAACCGGCCGTAGTAGTGGCCGTTCGAGCCGCGCAGCCGGGTGCCGCGAATGCCGAGGGCCGGGTTCCCGGCGATCTCGACGGCCTGGCCGGGTTCGCTCGTCGCGTACACCTCGACCACGCCGGTGCCGTCCGCGCCGGTGCTGTAGGTGGCCTGGTCGAGGTCGACGCCGGCGTTGGTGGCGTACCGGCCCTGGACGCTGAACAGGTCGGTGAAGCCGAGCTGGGCCAGCACCGCACCGGACGACGGGTCGAGCTCCTCGATCCGGACGAAGTTCGTGCTGTACGGGCTGCCCACCACCTTGTGGTCGACGCCCGGGTCACCGGTGTAGCCGGCCGGGGCGGCCGGGGTCACCGCCGGATCCCACTTCAGGAACGGGCCGATCCGGCTGTTCAGCGCCTGCCCGAACGCGCCCGGCGTGGTGCCGACGTCCTCGGTCATCCGCACACCCTTGTCGGTCGCGGTCAGGTCGTCCACGCCGTACGGATGGGTGATTTTGAAACGCCGGCCGGCCGCGGCGTCGAAGCGGATCCGGACCCGGCCGAAGACCATCTGGTCGCCGTTGATGACCGCCTCGTTGGCCCAGGCGCCCTCGAGGTCCATGCCGATCGTGGCGCGGGTGCCGTCGGTGAGCGTCACCGTCGCGCCGGCGAGCTGGTAGAAGAACTCGCCGGGGAAGTTGCCCGGGTACGAGACCGGCTGGTCGGGGTCCGGGACCTCGTCCGGAAGGGTGGCGCAGAGCGGGTCGTCGAGCGTCGTGCAGGCTTCGAGGCGGGCCCCGGTGCTGTCCCGGTACCAGGACGGGAAGCCGTGCTCGGCGATCGGGCCGACCTGGCTGAGCCGGCCGTCGCGAGGGTTGGGCGGGGTGACCACGGTGGCGGCGGCGCTCCCCGCGAGCGGCGCGATCACCGCCAGGGTCACGCCGGCCGCGATGGACCACCGGGCAAGCTGCTTTTTCATCGGACTCCTCAGGCAACGCAGGGAACCGACACCTTGAGGTCCGCCTCGTTGGAACGCCTCACGGAAACCTGAGTGATTCCTGAGTCCTTTCTGGCAAAACCCTTGGGGTACGAGATCCGTACCGGGTCCGGCACTTAACCGGTCAAGTACACTATGGAGCGGTCTGCCGACTGCGCTCGGCTGAACCGTGGCCGGATAAGCTCAGCGACGACTCATACCGCCACCGGCGGGGACAGAGGAGACTTTGAGTGAAACGGCCCACGATTGCGGACATCGCCCGGCGAGCGGGTGTGTCCAAGGGTGCCGTGTCGTACGCGCTCAACGGTCAGCCCGGCGTCTCCGACACCACCCGCAAGCGGATCCTCGCCATCGCGCAGGAGATCGGCTTCAACGCCAACAGCGCCGCCCGGGCCCTCTCCGGCGCCCGCGCCCGCGCGGTCGGGCTGACCCTGTGCCGGCCGGCCCGGATCCTCGGCATCGAGCCCTGGTTCATGGGCCTGATCAGCGGTTTCGAGGCCGAGCTGGGTGCGCAGTCCTACGCGCTGACCCTGCAGGTGGTGGCCACCCCCGAGCAGGAGGTGGAGGTCTACCGCCGCTGGTGGGGTGAGCGCCGGATCGACGGCGTGATCGTCACCGACCTGCGGGAGAACGACCTGCGGATCCCGGTGCTGCACCAGCTCCAGCTGCCCGCCGTGGTGATCGGCGGCTCCGGCGAGGAGAGCCCGGTCACCCAGATCTGGTCCGACGACGGCGGCGCGATCACCGAGGCGGTGCGCTACCTGGTCGCCCTCGGCCACTCCCGGATCGCCCGGGTCAGCGGTGTGCCCGACCTGCTGCACACCCAGGTGCGGACGAAGGCGTTCAACGAGGTGTGCGCGTCCCTCGGGCTCAGCGACGCGATCACGGTGCCGGCCGACTACACCGGCGAGGAGGGCAGCCGGGCCACCCGGCGGCTGCTGATCGGCGGCGACCGGCCCACCGCGATCATCTACGACAACGACGTGATGGCGGTGGCCGGCCTGGCCGTGGCGCAGGAGATGGGGCTGTCGGTGCCCGGCGACCTGTCGATCGTGGCCTGGGACGACTCGCCGCTGTGCAGCCTGGTGCACCCGCCGCTGACCGCGCTGAGCCGGGACGTCTCCGGCTACGGCGCGCAGGCCGCGCGGGAGCTGCTGAACGCGATCGACGGCAAGAAGGTCGGCAACGTCAAGGCGCAGACCGCGCACCTGACGCCGCGGGGCAGCACGGCGCCGCCGCGCACCTGATCCCTTGTTCCTGACCTCTTGCTGACCGCTTTTTCTCACTGACCGCGGGGTCGCTCACTGACCGCGTTCCGCGCGGTGGCTGTCCAGGTACGCCTCGATGCGCTCGGCCGGGGCCGGGCGTTCCAGCGCGAAGCCCTGGCCGTACCGGCAGCCGGCCGCGGCGGCCCGCTCGATCTGCCCCGGCGTCTCCAGACCCTTGGCCACGATCTCCAGCCCGATCCGGCGGGCCAGGCTGACCACCACGTCCAGCACCGCCGGGCCACCGCCGGTGGTCGCCTCGGACCCCTCGCCGACCAGGACCGCGTTGAGCTTCAGCATGTCCACCGGCAGCCGGCGCAGGTGCGACAGCGAGGTCTGCCCGGCGCCGAAGTCGTCGAGCGCCGCGCGGACACCCAGCTTGCGCAGCCCGGACAGGGCCGCCACGATGGCCGGCACGTCCTCGGCGATCCAGGTCTCGGCGACCTCGACGACAAGTCGTTCCGGCGCCAGGCCGTACCGCCGCAGGGTGGTGGCGACCCGCTCCGGGAACCGGGCGGTGAGCAGCTCCCGCGGCCCGACGTTCACCGACAGCCAGAAGTCGTCGTCACCGCCGGCCCAGGTGCTCAGGTGCCGGCAGGCCTCGTCCAGCACCCACTCGTCCAGCTCGGCGGTGATGCCCAGGGCCGCGGCGATCGGCAGGATCTCGTCCGGGAGGATCGTGCCGAGCTCCGGGTGCCGCCAGCGCAGCAGCGCCTCGACACCGACCGGCCGGCCGTCGCGCAACCCGGTCACCGGCTGGAAGACCAGGTCCAGCTCACCCCGGCCGGCCGCGCCGAGCAGCTGGTGCTCGAGCTCCATCCGGCGGTGCAGCTGGATCTCGACATCCGGGTCGTACCACTCCACCCGGTCCGGGCCGAGCTGGCAGGCGCGCTGGCGGGCCAGGTCGGCATGCCGCAGCACCTCGTCCGAGTCGGCGGCGCCGGACAACTCGGCAAGGCCCACGCTGGTGTGCAGGCAGACCTCGGCGCCGGGCAGCTGATACGCCTCGCCCAGGGCGGTGACGATCCGGGTGGCCAGGGCGTACGCGGGAACCGCCGACTCGGTGGTGAGCACCGCGAACTCGTCACCGGCGAGCCGGGCCGGCACGTCCTCGCCGCCGATCAGCGCCCGCAGCCGGCGGGCCACCTCGATCAGCACGGCGTCGCCGACCTCGCGGCCCCGGGAGTCGTTCACCTCGGCCAGCCCGTGCAGGTCGATCACCAGCAGGGTGCCGTGCTGCCCGGCCTTGCGCCGCAGCGCCAGCAGGTCCCGCATCAGCGCGCGCCGGTTCGCCAGGCCGGTGAGCTGGTCGAGGTAGGCCAGCCGGTGCAGGGTGCGCTCCAGGTGCCGGCGCTCCCCGACGTCGCGGACGTGCACCACCAGCGCGGCCACCTCGGGCACACCGCGCTGGTCGGAGATCGTCGACTCGGTGTCCCGCCAGAGCTGGGCGCCGTCCCGCATCCGGGCGCTGACCAGCACCGGCGGGCCGCCCTCGTGCTCACCGGCGAGCACCGAGCCGATCACCGCGAGCGCGTCCGCGGCGTCCTCCGGGTGGATCAGCTCGCCGAACCCCCGGCCCACCACCTCGTCGTCGCGCAGCCCGAAGAGCCGGGCCGCGGCCGGCGACTGCCATCCGACGACGAGTTGCTCGTCCAGCACCAGGGTCAGGTCGGTGGCGCCGGCCACCAGCGACCGGAAGTGCGCCTCGGCGACGCGCAGCCGGCCCGCGTAGCGCCGGATGTCCCGGACCACCAGCAGCTCCCGCATCACCAGGACGCTCACCATCACCAGACCGAAAATGATCCCCTCGGTGTCGAACCCGGGCCCGGTCACCAGGTGCCACACCGCGGCGATCACGCCGATCGCGGCCGGGATCGCCAGCAGCGGATAACTCGCCAGGTACTGATCCGGGTTGCGCGGCCGGGCCGGCGGCACCGGCAGATCCCGGCGCGACCCACCGGCGACGGCCGCGGCCAGACCGGCCACCATCGGAAGACCCAGCAACGGTACGGCCGGACCGGCCACGTCCAGCGCCACCACCTCGGCCAGCGCCGCGAGCGAGGCCAGCACCAGCGCCGCACCGGAGCCGCACCAGACCGCCGGCACCGGCCGGGGACGGGCCCGCAGCACGACGACGGTGACGATCGAGACGCCCCCGGCGGCGATCAGCACGGCCGGCAGCGCGGCCGGCCGATCCTGGCCGTCCGGGGGGATCAGGTACGCCGCGAAGCCCAGACTGACCCCGAGCCCGACACCGTCGAACGCGCGCCGCAACCGGACCGGCCAGTTCCGCGCCGCGCCGGGCAGCAGCGAGGCGCCGAGCACGTAACAACCGGTGGCCAGGCCCAGCCCGGCGGTCACCCAGCCGACCGTGTCCGACGGCGCCCACCAGGGCACCAGCACGGTCAGCGCGGTGGCCAGCGCGCCCATCCCGACGAAGCCGGCACCCCGGCAGGCCACGAACGACCGATCGGTGTGATGGATGTCCAGGGCGGTACGCACCAGGTAGGCGGAGGCGCCGAGACCGGCCGCGCCCACGCCGACGGCGAGCGCGAGCGCGCCGGGCAGCAGACCGGTGGCACCGGCGAACAGGATCAGAACGGCCACCACGACGGCGGCGAGCAGAGCCGCCCGGCCGGGTATCCGGGACCGGGCCGGCGTCGGAGACGACACAGCCACGACAAGGTCCTCTGCGTTCATGCCGGGGGGTCGGCTCCCGACGGGCGGGGCGGAACAAGAGGTCGTTGCATCCGGACAACGAATCGTCACCGGATCGGGTTACGGGCGGCCCTCCCCGGATCGTCGACCATGGACGGACCGGGGTCAACTCGGGGCTCGGAGAAAGTTCCCGGGCATCGAGTGGGAGGATGGAAACGTGAGTAGACGCCCCACCGTCCGGGTCCGCCAGTCCGGTACCGCGCTGGTGGCCGCCGGGATCGCGTTCGTCGGCACCGTGCCGTTCGCCGGTGGCACCCCGGCACTGGCCCCGCTGCTGCTGATCCCGCTGGCCGTGCTGGCCTGGGCCTGGCGTGCCGGCACCGACGTCTTCCCGGACGAGCTGGTGGTGCGCGCCCTGATCGGCGGCAGCCGGGTGCCCTGGGACCGGATCACCGAGCTCGCCCCGGATCGCCGGGGCCGGGTCTCCGCGCTGCTGGACAACGGCAACACGATCCGGCTGACCGGCATCACCCGGGACAACCTGCACCTGGTGCTGGCCGCCGCCGGCAAGTCCGCCACCGCCGACGACGACGCCGACGTGGAGCCCGAACCAGCTGCCGCGGAGCAGTGACGGTTCTTCCCCGGAAGCCGGCCTCCCGGCAGTTGGCTTCCCGGGAACTGACAGGGGGCACCGTTACCCTGGTCGGCAGACAAGCTGAGAGGGGTGGTTCAGCCGTGCGTTCCCGCCGGGGCCGTGCCGCGGTCGCGTCACTCGCCGTCGTGCTCGCCCTGACCTCCGGCTGCAGCTTCGGCCCGCCCGGGCCGGACGAGGCCGGAAGCGCGCCCAACCTGCCCGGCCCGTCGGTCGCGCCGACCGCCAGCGCCGACGCCGGTGATCAGGAGATCGCGGTCACCGTGCTGGCCAAGGGCCTCGAGGTGCCGTGGGGCATCGCCTTCCTGCCGGACGGGTCAGCTCTGGTCACCGAGCGCGACACCGGCCGGATCCTGAAGGTCGGGCCGGAGTCGGACGCCGACGGCCTCAAGGTCACTGAGGCGGACCGCCTCGCCGAGGTGCGCTCCTCCGGCGACGGCGGCCTGCTCGGCATCGCCGTCTCGCCGAAGTACGCGACCGACAAGACGCTGTACGTCTACTACTCCACCGCCACCGACAACCGGATCGGCAAGCTGGTCCTGGGCAGGACGCTGCAGCCGATCCTGACCGGCATCCCGCGCTCGCTGGAGCAGAACGGCGGCGCGCTCGCGTTCGGCCCGGACGGTTACCTCTACGCCGGGACCGGCGACGGCACACCCACCGGCACGCTCGCGCAGAACCCGAAGAGCCTCGGCGGCAAGATCCTGCGGATGACCACGGCCGGCAAGCCGGCGCCGGGCAACCCGGCGAAGAACTCGCTGGTCTGGACGTCCGGCCACCGCAACGTGCAGGGCCTGACCTGGGACGCGACGAAGCGGATGTTCGCCACCGAGAGCACCCAGCCCCGGTTCACCGAGCTGAACGTGGTGCGCAAGGGGAAGAACTACGGCTGGCCCAAGGCCGACGGCACGGCCGGCGTCGCCAAGTTCACCGACCCGATGATCACCTGGCCGACCGCTCAGGCGTCGTGCGGCGGGGTCGCCGCGCTGGAGACCCTGGTGGCCACCGCCTGCCTGCTCGGCAAGCGGATCTACCTGCTCAACGTCACCGGCAATGGCACCATCCTGGGCAAGGCCCAGGAGCTGCTGACCGACAAGTACGGCCGGCTGCGTGCGCTGGTCACCGCGCCGGACGGATCCCTCTGGGTGAGCACCTCCAACCAGGAGGACGCCGGCGAGCCGGATCCGGAGGACGACCGGTTGATCCGGCTCGTCTTTTCGGACGGCGGCGCCGGCCGGAGTTGAGATCGGCATGACAGTTTCGGCTCGTGCCCGGCAGGGCAGGTGATGGCTGGTGACTGACCTCCCGGCCTCGGCCCCCTCACCGTGGCGCCGACGCCTGCACGCCGCATCCGGCCGTACCGTCCGGGTGTGGCGGCACCGCTGGTTCCGGAACACCCGGATCGGCGCCGCCGTCGCCCTGGTCAGCATCGCCGCCTCGATCATCGGGGTGATGCTGTTCGCGCACGCCGGCATCAACGTGGGCCCGTTCCGCGCCGAGATGTCGATCCGCCCGACCCTCGTCGGCGGCACCGAGGTGGACATCCCGCCGCTGGGCTCGCTGCACCTGGACAGCCACCGGGGGACGCTGCACCTCAAGGTCGCGCTCGGCTCGCTCGACCAGAGCCGCACCGAGGAGCTGATCGACAACCCGACGGCGATCAGCTCGGCCGGCGACCGGGCCGTCGAGGAGGTCACCGCGGGGGTGTCCCGGCTCGCTCTTCGTACGGTGGGATTGGCCGTGCTCAGCGCGATCCTGGCGGCGGCGCTGATCTTCCGCAGTGTCCGCCGCACCGCGGCGGCCGGGGTGACCGCGCTGGTGGTCAGCGCCGGCAGCATCGGGCTGGCCGCGGCCACCATCCGGCCGGACGCGATCAGCGAACCGCGCTATGAGGGCCTGCTGGTCAACGCCCCGGCGGTGGTCGGTGACGCCCGGCGGATCGCCGACAACTACGGCCGGTACGCCGAGCAGCTCCAGCAGATCGTCAGCAACGTGAGCCGCCTCTACACCACCATCTCGGCGCTGCCGGTCTACGAGCCGGCCGGCAACACCACGCGCCTGCTGCACGTCTCCGACCTGCACCTGAACCCGTCGTCGTGGGGCCTGATCCGCACCGTGGTGGAGACCTTCGACATCGACGCGGTGATCGACACCGGCGACATGGTCGACTGGGGCAGCGGCGCCGAGACGTCCTACGTCTCCTCGATCCCGTCGATCAAGGTCCCGTACATCTACGTCCGCGGCAACCACGACTCGGTGGCCATCCAGTCAGCGGTCGCCCGCCAGCGCAACGCGATCGTCCTCGACGACAAGATCACCACCATCGACGGCGTGACCATCGCCGGCATCGGCGACCCGCAGTTCACCCCGGACAAGAGCGAGACCAACGCGGCCGGCGACAACTCCGGCGACGAGCTGCTCACCGCCACCGGCGAACGCCTGGCCACCACGATCCGCGCCGGCGGCACGAAGGTGGACATCGCGCTGGTCCACGACCCGGTGATGGCCCAGCCGCTGTCCGGGCTGGTCCCGCTGGTCCTCGCCGGGCACAAGCACCAGCGCTCGGTGGCCATGCTCCCGGCGCCGGCCCCGGTCACCCCGGACCCGTCGGCGAGCGGGTCGGCCGCACCGTCGCCGTCCATGTCCGCGGCGTTCCAGGCCCCGATGCCGACCCGGCTGATGGTCGAGGGCTCCACCGGCGGCGCCGGCCTGCGCGGGCTGGAGAAGGAGGAGCCGACGCCGCTGTCGCTCTCGGTCCTCTACTTCGACGAGAACCACACCCTGAAGGCCTACGACGACATCCAGCTGGGCGGCACCGGCCAGTCCAACGTCGAGATGCAGCGCAACGTCATCGGCATCGGCGAGGAGCCGGCCCCCACGGCCACCCCGTCGGCCCCGTCCAGCCAGCCCATCCGCTGACCCGGCCCGCGGTCCCGATCCGCTGACCCGGCTCCCGCCGGGCACCACGCGAGCCGGCTGCCACACCGGACCGCAGCGCGCCTCCCGCCCCGCGGCTGGTTCTCAGAGGTGTGTCAAGCCTCGGGACACACCTCTGAGAGCCAGCCGGGCTTCTCAGCGCGGGGTGAGCGCGGCGAGGAACGGCTCGGCCGCGGCACGCGGGGTGATCAGGGCGAGGCTGGAGCCGTCGGCGAACGCCAGCCGCAGCTTGCCGTCCGGGAAACCGGCCCAGGACGGCCGCGGGCCCTGCCACTGCGGGCTCAGCGGCCGCAGCGGGCCGGTCGGCGGCCGGAACTGGGCGTCGTCGGCCGCTTCCCGGCTGCGCCGCAGCAGCCAGCCCGGAATGCTCAGCAACGAGTCCGGCTTCGGCTCGGGCGTCTTGACGAACAGGATCAGCCGCTGGTCGGTGACCGCGAGCAGGCAGGCGCCCCGGTCGGCCGGCAGCCGCCCGTCCAGTTGCGCCGCCAGGCTGCCGGGCGGGCCGTCGACGACGCCGGCGCGGCTGCCCTGGTACGCGTCCGGACCGGAGTCGAGGCCGGCCGCTTGCAGGGCGAGCCCTTCGGCCAGCCGCTTCGGGTTCAGCTCCTGCCGGGTCACCTCGCCCGCGGTCGGTGCGACGTGCACCCGGGTGGCCCACACCGCCGCCTGAAACGTCTCGCCGGGCTGCAGGTGCTCGCCGACCCGGGCCCGGACCTCGACCTGAGGATCAAAAGCGGTCATCGTACGGTCTCCTTCACGACGATCACGGCACCCGGTCGGCGATCGGGTCGACGACGTCGCTGAGCGTCTCGCGCCATCCGCTGTCGCCGTCGACGCCGCTGCGCCGGTCGTCGTACTCGTCCGCGGCGGCCGAGGACACCACGTCGCCGGTGCTCTGCACGCCCTGACCGACGATCGAGCCGTCGATGCCGGTGAGGGCCTTGATGCCCTCCTTGATCCAGTGCTTGGGGCCGTACATCTTGTTCAGCGTCCAGGCGGCGAGCTTGCCGACGGTGCCGAGCGACTTGAGCCCGTCCATCCACGCCTTGTACATGGTCAGCCAGCGGTCCAGCCGGTACATGAACGCGGTGACCCGGCTCGCCGCCAGGACCGCCTCACCCTCCGAGGCGACCAGCGCGGCGGCCTCCGAGGCGCCGGCGGTGATCGCGGCCAGGGCCTGCGCGGCCAGCCACGTGATGATCAGCCATTCGACCAGCTCGCGGACGACGTCCTTGATGGCCTCCTCGATGTTGCGCAGGTCCATCGCGCTGTCACCGAGGTTGTCGGCGGTCCGCAGCATCTCGTCGGCGGCCGTCTCCAGCCCCTGGATCAGCTGCTCGATCCGGGCCGCGTACGAGTCCGCGGCGGTGCCCTTCCAGTTCGCGGTCAGCTCGGCCAGCTCGGCGCGCTGGGCCTCGGCGAGCTCCTTCATGGCGCTCGCCGTGGTCTTCCAGGTGCCGGCGTGCTGGTCGAGCTGGTCCGGGTCGCCCATCACGTACTCGAGCAGCTCGAGCAGCGGCCAGACGAACGGCTGGAGGATGAAGTCCATGCCCTCGTTGAAGGCGTTGCTCATGAACTGCGTGACGTTCTGGACGTTGTCCCGGGTGTCCTGGTATCCGCTGACGACGTCGCCGGCGGTCACGGGAGCTTCTCCTGGGCGCTGGTCATCCAGTCGGCGGTGGAGGTGTCCACACCGTCGTACTGGTCGGCGCTGTGCTCGAGGCCGTCGCCGATGTCGTTGAGCATCCGGGCCAGGTCAGTCAGCGAGGTCGCCTCGGAGTCGACCCACGCCACGTAGGACGCCTCCATGCCGTTGGACTGGCCGAGCTTGCCGAACGCGCCGCCGACCGTCGCCGCGCCGCGGACCCGGCCGGCCAGCTCCGCGACCACCAACGCCTGCTGGGACTGGAACCGGCGGGCGGCCCGCAGCGCCTCCGTCTCGACGTGCAGCTGCTCGCCGCTCACCGCTCCTCCGCTTTCAGGTTCTCCTCGGCCTTGCGCAGGCCGGCCTGATCGAGTCGCTGCTCGACGAGCGCGTTCACGTCGAACTTGCCGCCGGCCGCGTCACCGACCGCGTCCTGCACGGCGGCGGCGTAGTTCAGGTTGGCCTGACGGACCGCGTCCCGCTGGGTCCGCAGGATCGTGGCGGCCAGTTCCTCCGGGCCGAGCTGCAGCGCGGCGCGGGTCAGCGTCAGGTCGACCAGGCTGCCGCCGGGGGCCACGACCGCGGTCACACCGTCCTGTTCGGCCCGGCCCTGGAAGCGCTCCGGGTCGTCCTGAAGGGTGCTCAGCGCGCTCAACCGCTGCTGGGTGTCCTGCACCAGCCCGCGGAACCACGTCTGCGTCCGATCACTAACCATGCCGCGTCTCCCCCGTTTCGGTACCGCGCAAGTATCCGCGCCCGGTGCACCCCGGTCCACCCGGGGCACAACGGCGACCGCCCGGTCCGCTGGACGCGGGACCGGGCGGTGATCGTACGAAAAAATCAGGCGCCGAGGCGGGACAGGATGAGGTCGCGGACGGTCTTGGCGTCGGCCTGGCCTCGCGTGGTCTTCATGACCGCGCCCACCAGCGCGCCGGCGGCGGCCACCTTGCCGTCGCGGATCTTCGCGGCGATGTCCGGGTTGGCGGCGATGGCCTCGTCGACAGCGGTCTGCAGCGCGCCGGTGTCGGAGACCACGCCGAGCCCGCGGGCCGCCATCACCGTGGCCGGGTCACCCTCGCCGGCCACCACGCCCTCCAGGACCTGGCGGGCCAGCTTGTCGTTCAGCTTGCCGCCGTCGACCAGCTTCTGCAGGGCCGCGACGTGTGCCGGGGTGGCGCCCACCTCGGACAGCTCGACACCCAGCTCGTTGGCGCGGCGGGCCAGCTCGCCCAGCCACCACTTGCGAGCGCCGGCCGGGGTCGCGCCCGCGGCGATGGTCTCCTCGATCAGCTCGACGGCGCCGGCGTTCGTCGCCGACTGCATGTCGAGCTCGGTCATCCCCCACTCCTCGCGGAGGCGGGCCCGCTTCACGCTCGGCTTCTCCGGGAGCGCCGCCTTCAGCTCGGCGACCCAGGCCGGGTCGGGCGCGATCGGGACCAGGTCGGGCTCGGGGAAGTAGCGGTAGTCGGTCGCGGTCTCCTTGGAGCGGCCCGGACGGGTGTCGCCGGTGGTCTCCTGGAAGTGCCGGGTCTCCTGGAAGATCCGGACGCCCTCGTTGAGCAGACCGGCCTGGCGGATGACCTCGGAACGGACCGCGCGCTCGACCGAGCGGAGCGAGTTGACGTTCTTGGTCTCGGTGCGGGTGCCCCACTCCTCGCCGGGCAGGTTCAGCGAGGTGTTCACGTCGCAGCGCATCGAGCCCTGCTCCATGCGCACGTCGGAGACGTCCAGCGCGCGGATGATGTCGCGCAGCTCGGCGACATACGCCTTGGCGATCTCCGGGGCGAGCGCGCCCAGGCCGGGGACCGGCTTGGTGACGATCTCGACGAGCGGGATGCCGGCCCGGTTGTAGTCGACGAGCGACTCGGTGGCGCCGTGGATGCGACCGGTGGCGCCGCCGACGTGCAGCGTCTTGCCGGTGTCCTCCTCCAGGTGCACCCGCTCGATGCCGATCCGGTACTCCTTGCCGTCCACGGTGACGTCGACGTAGCCGTCGACGCAGAGCGGCTCGTCGTACTGGGAGGTCTGGAAGTTCTTCGGCATGTCCGGGTAGAAGTAGTTCTTCCGGGCCATCCGGCACCACTCGGCGATGCTGCAGTTCAGCGCGAGGCCGATCCGGATGGTCGCCTCGATGCCGGCGCGGTTGGCGACCGGCAGGGCGCCGGGCAGCGCCAGGCAGACCGGGCAGACCTGGGTGTTCGGCTCGGCGCCGAAGTCGGTCTTGCAACCGCAGAACATCTTGGTCTTGGTGCCCAGCTCGACGTGCGTCTCCAGGCCGATGACCGGCTCGTAGCGACTGATGGCGTCGTCGTAGGACGGCAGCGCGATGGTGGTCATGTGCTTCGGCTCCGGCTCACTGCGGCATCGGGTATTCGGACAGACGACCAGCCTAGTCGCCCGGTATGACGCCGCGTCGCCGGGTTTACTCCCCGCGCCGCGACGATCTTCCCGATAGCGTCGCGGGCATGGACCGTCATCTCGCCGTCGTGGCCCTCGCCGCGACGGTTCTGTGCGCCGGCTGCACGAGCGGGCCGGCGCCCTCCACGGCCACTGATGCCTGGCGGGGCGGCCTGTCCACCCCGGTCGCCGACACGCTGTATCCCGAGCACGGCAACCCCGGCCTGGACGTTCTGCACTACGACCTGAAGCTCGGCTGGCAGCCCGCCTCGAAGGTGCTCACCGGCGTCGCCACGCTGCGCGTCCGCCCCGTCGTCGCGGCCTCGTCGATCGTGCTGGACTTCGCGAACCTGACCGTCGACACGGTGACCGTCGACGACGCGCCGGCCACCGGCACCCTCGCTGATCAGAAACTGACAGTGCCCGCGACCCTCGTCGCCGACCGGCCGGTGACCCTCGTCGTCGGGTACCACGGCACGCCGGAGCCGGTGTCGTACCCGTCGCGCCGTGGTGACGCCAAGGAGGGCGTGGGCCTGCGGCCGGCGAAGGGCGGTGGCCTATGGACGATGCAGGAGCCGTGGGGCGCGCTGACCTGGTACCCGGCCAACGAGCTGATCTCCGACGAGGCGCTGTACGACATCGCGGTCACCGTCCCCGAGGGCTGGGCCGCGGTGGCGAGCGGCACACCGGGCCCGG
This sequence comes from Actinoplanes palleronii, assembly GCF_016862315.1. Taxonomy (GTDB): domain Bacteria; phylum Actinomycetota; class Actinomycetes; order Mycobacteriales; family Micromonosporaceae; genus Actinoplanes; species Actinoplanes palleronii. The sequence continues at coordinate 24,654 of NZ_BOMS01000119.1, forward strand.
TGGACGGCACCACCTACCGGTACACCTCGGCCGACCCGGTGGCCACCTACCTGACCACCCTCGCCGTTGACAGATATCAGAAGGTCACCGCGACCGGCCCGCACGGGCTCCCGCTGACCTACTGGGTGGTCCCGGAGACCGACGACAAGCTCCTGACCGAGCTGAAGAAGTCGCCGGAGATGCTCACCTGGCTGGAGAGCAAACTCGGCAGGTACCCGTTCGAGACGGCCGGCGCCCTGGTCAACGGCTCGATCTCGGCGATGGAGACCCAGCAGATGCTGAGCCTGGGCCGGCCCGGCGGCACGTGGAGCGAGGACACCCGGCGCTGGTTCGAACAGACCCTGGTCCACGAGTACGCCCACCAGTGGTTCGGCGACGCGGTCACCCCGAGCACCTGGACCGATCTGTGGCTCAACGAGGGCTTCGCCCAGTACATGCAGTACCTCTACGAGCAGGAACTCGACGGGTTCAGCGACGACGCCCTGGAGACGTTCCTCCGCGGACGCGACGCCCAGCTGCGCAAGTCGGTCGGCCCGCCGGGCAAGCCGAAAGCCGCGAACTTCGCCGAGAGCAACGTCTACGTCTGCGGCGCCGCGATGCTCAAGGAACTGAACGACGCCCTCGGCGACAAGGAGTTCTTCGCGCTGATGACGGCCTGGGTCGCCGACCACAAGAACACGAACCAGGACCGCGCCGCCTTCATCACGTTCGTCGAGGCACAGACCGGCACGGACTTCAGCGAGCTGATCAACGCCTGGCTGGACTCCCCCACCACCCCGAAATAGCCAACTGAGATTCGGGGTTGTCGGAACGCTGAGCCATCCACAATGATGACTCAATGTGCGTGAAGAATCACGGAGAGTTGCCCATCTGGCCGCCTCATGGTCGCCGACCGACTGGGCGGCTCTCGTCGACAGCGGCATCCGCCGTTCGTACCGGGCCGGGCAATTCCTGCTACGCCAGGGCGAAGAAGGAAGCTGGGTCGCCGCCCTTATTCACGGACGGGTCCGAGTCGTATACACCGCAGCACCAGGACAAGAAATTCTGCTCGCCGTCCGCGGACCTGGCGATCTTCTCGGAGAGTTCGGTTACGGCGATCGCGAGCCCCGCTCAGCCTCCGCGCTGGCGATCGAGCCGTGCGTCGCCAGCCTCGTCACCGACAGCCGCTTCACGACCTGGGTGAAGGACCGACGAACACGTGGATATCTAGATCGCTACATCCTCGCCAAGGCGCGCGAAGCAGCCGATCTCACCTGGCGGCTCACCCGTTCCCGGCCGAGCCAGCGGCTCGCTGCACTGGTGTTGACCATCGTTGAGGCGAACGGACACATACGGCGCGACGGCGCCTCCGCCGTCCCCATGTCGCAAGCCCAACTGGCACAAGCGATCGGAGTCGCGCGGAGCTCCATCACTCCGATCCTCGCCAGTTGGAAGTCCTGCGGCCTGGTGTCGATCGAGAGGTCACACATGATCGTGCTCGATGTCGAGGCACTCCGCCGGGAACTGACCGCCACACAGGCGTGACCCACGACTCAGCACCCATCAACTGTCCAAATCTGGACGCCCCCGCCTCCCGGTCGCGCCAATGATCGAGGTGAACCGATTTCCACCACCCGACAGGAGGAACCAAATGCCCGAGCGCGACCGCGGGGAAGCCGCCGACCTTCCCGAAATCATCTCGATCATGGTGGTTGATGCCGTGCGATTCAGCCGCCATACCGACCCGCAGCAGGACGAACTGGCAACCCTGATCGTCGAGGCCCTGGAAGACGCGTGCCACCGTTCCGGTCTGGAGGATCTCTGGGAGGCCCGGCGGTTTCCGGACAGTACCGGCGACGGATACATCATCGGCTTCTCGCCGAATTTTCTGCCTCGCGTCATCGATCGGTACTTCGATGCGCTGCAGGAAGTCTTGATGATGAAATCGGCCCGGCTCAGATCGCGCGGCATGCAGCTTCGGCTGCGCCTGAGCCTGGACCTCGGTCCGGCACGCCGGCTCGAGGACTTCCGAATCGGCTCACCGGTCGGCAAGACCATGATCGCAACGCATCGACTCGTCGACGCTCAACCACTCCGAACTCTGCTGGAACGCTCCGACCCGGACGTGACACTGCTCGCGGTCGCGATGTCGGACCGGGTGATGGCCGATGTGGTGACGGCGGGACACACCCGGAAGCACACCTCCTCAGAGTTCGTGGCATGCCCTCTCGAAATCGCCAAGAAGGAGTTCACCGCGACAGCCCATCTTCACGTACCGGCCATGTCAGGCGACATCCTCCGGTACGGCCTGCTCGGCGTCCTCAGCCGTGACGGTGAAGGGGAGGTGACGAGCCCCGCGTCGCGGCCTCCCGAAGAACCAAGTCCCCGGCCGGGAACTACGCAGGTCTCCGGGCGCTCCAACGTCGTCGCGGGCCGCGACATCGATCAGTCTCGCCGGCATACGACGGTTCGTGGAGACCAGTACAAGGCACACCGGGACATATCGATCCGGAGGGAGCCGAAATGACCACCGCGGAAGCTTGGTCCAGTGATGCTGGGGACACGAATGACGACGCTGACGTCGGCACCTACGACGATGCTGAAGTCGCCACGCCGCACAGCCCCGCACAGGCCGGTCGAGACCTGGACCAAAGTACGCACTACGTAACGGTGAGCGGCGACCAATACCAGGCCCAAACCATCGTGTTTCAGCAAGGGGAAGTCGCCAAAGAGGTGACGACGATCCTCAAAAAGCGTCTCACCACCGCTCAGACCCTCACCGAACAGGTACGCCGCTACGTGGCCCCGCCAGGTCTGGGGGACCATGTTTCGCAGTTGGCCACCGGGCGAAGCCTGGTCCTGCTCTGCCCGGCCGCCGTGCCCCGTAGCGGACAGCGGGCCGCAGCGGCATTCCTGATCCACCGCGTGGACGAGTCGCGGGCGGCGGCGACACGCCTGAACTTCCAGGAACCGCTACTGGACAAAGATGACGAAGCCACAGGGACGCTGCGCGACGCCAAGAACGTCGGGCTCTTCTTCGACTTCGTCGAGCGAGGCGACGGACCCGAGGCGGTCGACAGTCTGCGTCAGTTCGGCCTACTGGAGCAGGGCCTCGCGGAGGCCGGGGCCTTCGCGGTCCTCGCCGTCTCCGACGCGCTCACGGAGGAGGCGGAGAAGTCTTTCCCCGGACGGGTCCATCACCTACGACGTCCCGCTGGCGAGGCAGTCTTCCGGTCCCGGGCCGCCGAAATTCCCACATCTCTGCTCGATGCCCTCACCGTTCACGAGGTGTTCCGCCAGCGACTGCGGGAGGCTTGGCCGCCCGAGGCGACCCGCCTGGCGAAGCTGGCCAACAGGGCCTACCAAGCGGGGATCACCGATCTCGACGGCATCGCACGGCAGGTCGTCGGCGCGTTGTCCAATTGGCAGGATCAGGCGCGCAAGGACATGCGGCAATTCGGCAGCGCGCCGCAACGCGCCCTCCTGCTCGCCGCGGCGATGTTGGAGGGCTCCGGGCCGGCCGCCATCGTCCACGGCCGGGATCTCCTTCTCCGGGCTGGTGACTTTCCGGCCGAGCCGACGAACCCCTTGGAGCGGACCGATGTCGTCACCGAACTCGAAGCGCTGCACGACATCGAACTGAACGTAACCGACACCCGATTTGCCCGTTTCGAATACGGCATTGCGGTGCTCCATCTGGCCTGGCAAGGCTTTCCCGGCCTGCACCTCGTCCTCCTGCGGTGGCTGGAGCGTCTGCCGTCGGTGATCACTCCCGACGGCATCGATGAGTTCATCGCGCGGATCATCGCGCTGTCCGTACGTGACGGCAGCGGACAGATTGCCGTAGCCGTGGCCCGCCGGTGGGCCAACGGTCGTCGACCCGCACCCACCCAGGGCACTGCACGGCGCCTCGACAAGGCCCAACGGGTGGCGGCGGTGATCTTGCTTCGCGACGCCTGCCTGCATCCCCAGATCGGTGGCGATGTCAGGCGCCGGGTCTACGAATACGCCTACTACCTGAAGTCGCCCGCCGCATTCCGGGTCGTACTGGCTGAGGCGGTCGGGGCATTCGACGTCCACCACCAGACAGCGGCGATGACCCGGCTCAAGCACCTTGCTCGCGGGCCCGAGGAGGAGGTGATGACAGCCGTTGTCCGTGCCGGAGCACGTCTGGCGAGCGAGATGGAACTCGGCCGGCTGCTTGAGTACTTGGGCGGCTGGCTGTCCGCGGCCAACCCCCGGCGCACGGAGGTGGCCGTACAGGTGGCGATGCAGGTCATGACGGAACTGGACGACACTGAGCTGCGCCTTGGATCGACGGCTGCTGTCACAAGCTTCTGGCGAACGGCACTCGCGACCCTGCCTTCCGCGACAGCCACCGCCCTCATCCGTTGCTGGATCCGCCTCGCCGCTACGTCCGAGCAGAACCGCTCAGCAGCCATTCACGTCCTGCTCGGCGCGGCCGGAACCGACCTCAGGAGAGTCGGCCAGCTGTTCTACGCCACTCGCCCGACGAGTGAACCGGGCACCGAGGAGGAGATCCTGAATGAGCTGTTCCAGCAGGTGCGGCTGCGGCTCGACGAAGTGCTCACACCAGGCAGAGACACGGGTTGGGAGGACTGACGTGTTCCGCTGGCTGCAACGCATAGCCGATGGCGCCCAAGAATCGACCGGGATGCCCACAGACCCCGTAGCGCCGCTGCTCGGCGCCCCGCCACCGTCTCCTCCCGAAGCGAACTTCATCGTCAAGGTGGAGAGCCGTGATGCCTGCTTCCCCTTCGACGTCCACCTCGTCGTCCGCTACGGGCTCCTCGACGGAGCAGCCGTCGGCGATCCGCTGGTCGTGGCCAAGGCGGGGGTGGACCGGAGGGTGCGCGCGGTCGCACGACAGCACACGCTCACCGAGACAACCCGGCTCAGAGGCGAACTGGAAATCGAATTAAGCCGACAGGCCCAGGTCGAGTCGACCGGCGTGGTCGCCTGGGCATCATGCGTCGCGGTCTACGCCCACAAGCAGCTGATCGAGGAAGTCTGGCGGTACGAGGCCCTACGCCGCCAGGAAACGACCCGGATCTGGAACCGCGAGACCGAGGAGGCTGAGATCACCTATTTGAGCCGGATGATCGATGACCCCTCACGCGCCACCGCATGGTGGCTCCGGCAGAACCCTGACGCCATCCAGAAGCTGCCCGAGATCGCGCGGACCTTCAAAGCTCTCCGAGCTGATCTAGACGAGGAGGGCATCGGCAGAGCCAACGGCACCCGGGACAACTGGGACGAGATCTTCGCCGACTTCTGCCGCAGGGCCGATCCGTCGGCGCGGTATCTGCTCGAGCATCAACTCAACCAGGTCTTCGTAGAGAACAAACTCGACGACCTCGCGGACCGGGCTCGCCTCCTCAACGGTGACCCACCCCGCCCGTGACATCCGGAGGCGGTGCCGACCCGACCGAGGTCGGGTCGGCACCGCTCAGATCCGATCAGAGCGCCGGCGGGGTCAGCGTGCCCAGGGCCGACTCCAGGGCGCCGGCGACCCGGTACATCCGGTCGTCGGCGAGGGTCGGGGCCATGATCTGGAAGCCGACCGGCAGGCCCTCGGAGAGCCCGCACGGTACCGAGATGGCCGGGCCGCCGTAGAGGTTCGTCGGGATGGTGAACAGGTCGGCGAGGTACATCTGGTACGGGTCCGAGGTGCGCGACCCGAACGGGAAGGCCACGAACGGCGTGGTCGGCGAGACCAGCACGTCCACCTTCGCGAACGCGGCCTCGAAGTCCCGGGTGATCAGGGTCCGGACCTTCTGCGCCTGGCCGTAGTACGCGTCGTAGTACCCGCTGGACAACGCGTACGTACCCAGAATGATCCGGCGCTTGACCTCGGGGCCGAAGCCCTCGTCCCGGGTCAGCGACATGACCTCCTCGAGCGAGCGGCTGCCGTCGTCGCCGGAGCGCAGGCCGTACCGGACGCCGTCGAAGCGGGCCAGGTTCGAGGACGCCTCGCTCGGGGCGATCAGGTAGTACGCCGGGAGGGCGTACTGGAAGTTCGGGCAGGACACCTCGACGACCTCGGCGCCCAGCTTGACCAGCGCCTCGAGCGACTCCTGGAAGGCGGCCAGCACACCCGGCTCGGAGCCGTCGCCGGTGAACTCCTTGACCAGGCCGAGCTTCACGCCGGTCAGGTCACCCTGCAGGCCACGGCGGGCGGCCGCGACGACGTCCGGCACCGGGCTCGGGATCGACGTGGAGTCCCGCGGGTCGTGGCCGGCGATCACCGCGTGCAGCAGCGCGGTGTCCTCGACGGTCCGGCCGCACGGGCCCGGGGTGTCCAGCGAGGAGGAGAACGCGATCAGGCCGTACCGGGAGGTGCCGCCGTAGGTCGGCTTCGCGCCGACCGTGCCGGTGACCGCGCCCGGCTGCCGGATCGAGCCACCGGTGTCGGTGCCGATGGCCAGCGGAGCCTCGTACGCCGCCAGGGCCGCGGCCGAGCCACCGCCCGAGCCGCCCGGGATGCGGCCCAGGTCCCACGGGTTGTTCGTCGGGCCGTACGCGCTGTACTCCGTGGAGGAGCCCATCGCGAACTCGTCCATGTTGGTCTTGCCGAGGATCGGCAGGCCGGCCTGCTTGAGACGCTCGACGATGGTCGCGTCGTACGGCGGCTTCCACCCCTCGAGGATCTTCGACGCCGCGGTGGTCGGGATGCCCTTGGTGGTCACCACGTCCTTGACCGCGATCGGCACCCCGGCCAGCGGGCCGGTGATCTCGCCGTCGTCGACCCGCTTGGCGGCCGCGAGCGCACCCTCGCGGTCCACGTGCAGGAACGCGTGCACGCGTTCGTCAACCGCGGCGATCCGGTCGAGGTGCGCGGTGGTCACCTCGACTGCCGACACCTCGCGCTTCGCGATCAGCGCGCTGAGTGACGCCGCCGTCATCCTGGTCAGGTCGCTCACGATCAGTCCTCCTCGTCCAGGATGCGCGGCACCCGGAACCGGCCCTCGTACGCGTCCGGAGCGCCGGAGAGCGCCTCCTCGTGCGTCAGGCTCGGCTGGGGAACATCGTCGCGGTACACGTTGGTCAGCGGGACCGAGTGCGAGGTCGGCGGGACGTCGTCCGCCGCCACCTCACCGATACGCGCGACCGACTGCAGGATCACGTCGAGCTGTCCCGCGAAACGGTCGAGTTCCTCTTCGGTCACGGCGAGCCGCGACAGGCGCGCCAGATGCGCTACCTCTTCGCGGGAGATGGCGGCCATCGTTGCTCCCTCATAATTTCATCGACTGCGTGCGTGCCGTCACCGAGTCTATTTCGCCGGGATCCACGGCCCGCGCAGAACCCCTGGCCGTACCGGCCGGTAGCGGCCCAGCCACTCGGCCAGCTCGGCGGCCGGCATCGGCCGGGCGTGGAACCAGCCCTGCGCGGCGTGGCATCCGGCCGCCGCGAGCAGCCGCCAGGTGACCTCGTCCTCGACCCCCTCGGCCACCGCACGCAGGCCCAACGAGTCGGCCAGCCCGATCACCGAGCGGACGATCGCGGCGTCACCGCGGTCCTCGGCCATGCCCAGCACGAACGACCTGTCGATCTTCACCTCGGAGAGCGGCAGCCGCCGCAGGTGCTGCAGCGAGGAGTACCCGGTGCCGAAGTCGTCCAGCGAGATCGCCACGCCCATCCGGTCCAGCCGGGTGATGGTGTCCAGCACCCGGTGCGGGTCGGCCATCAGCGCGCTCTCGGTGATCTCCAGCTGGAGCAGGTCGGACGGCACCTCGTGCTCGCGCAGCAGCCGGGCGACCCGGTCGGCGACGTCACCGGCGTGCAGGTCGCGGGCGCTCACGTTGACCGCGGCGCGCAGCGGCGTCTCCGCCGTACGCCACGCCGCGAGCTGGGCCACCACCTCGTCCAGCACCCTGGCGGTGAGCAGCCGCATCACCGGGGTCGGCTCGGCCACCCGGAGCAGCTCCTCCGGGCCGACCAGGCCGCGCTTCGGGTGCTTCCAGCGCAGCAGCGCCTCCACGCCGACCACCTCGCCGGTCGCGATGGCGATCTGCGGCTGGTAATAGAGCACTATCCCGTCGTCGGCCGGGTCCCGGCGCAGCGCGGCCCGCAGGTCGGCGAGCAGGGCCAGCCGGTCCGGTGAGGCGTGCGGTGCGTCCGGGCCGTGCACCGCGACCTGGTCGCCGCGCTGCTTCGCCTCGTACATCGCGGACTCGGCCTCGCGCAGCAGGGTGGCGCCGTCGCGGCGGCCGGACTGCAGCGCGATCCCGATCGAGGCGGTCACCTCGACCGGGGTGCCGTCCATCGGGAACGGCAGGCTCAGCGCCTCGGTCAGGTGCTCGGCGATCCGCCGGGCCGACGCGGCGCCCTCGACCCGGGTGGCGAGCACCGCGAACTCGTCGCCGCCGAGCCGGACCACCAGGTCGTGCCGGGGCACCGCGGCGGCGAGCCGGTCGGCGACCCGGGCCAGCAGTCGGTCGCCGGCGCCGTGGCCGAGCGCGTCGTTGACCGTGCGGAACCGGTCCAGGTCGAGCAGGAGCAGGGCGCGCTGCCGGTCCGGGCCGCGCTCGGACATGGTGGCCTGCAGGGCGCGGCGGTTCGGCAGGCCGGTGAGCGCGTCGACCCGGCCGGCCCGCTCGGACTCGCCGGCCCAGCGGACCATCCGCTGCACGGCGTGCACGGCCAGCAGCGACATCGGCAGCAGGGCCGGGCTGATCTGGGCGGCGAGCAGCAGGAGCGGGGCCAGCGACAGGAGCGCGGCGGTGCCGAGGAGGTCGGCACGGGCGCGGCGCCGGGGACGGGTGCGCCGTTCCGAGGTGCAGCGGCGGGCCACGGCGGCCACCGCGTACCGGGCGGCGATCCAGGCGGCGGCCGCGGCGCAGGTCAGCGCCGCGTCGCGGAGGTCCGGCCGGAGCGCGATCCGCCAGTTCGCCAGCTCGGCCACCAGCGCGGCGGCGCCCAGTCCCGCGATGTGCTGCAGCGCGAGGTGCACGGAGCGCAGGACCGAATGCCGCATGCGTACGCCGGCGACCGTCACCGCGATCAGCTGCACGGTCAGCGCCGGGGCGAACCCCCAGGCCAGCACGATGGCGAAGGTGAAGCAGATGGACGGCAGGATCACCCGGCTGACCCGGTGACCGGGCAACGGGTGCGGCCGGGCGTCGGCCACCACCGCGAGCGCCGCCATGATCCAGTAGGCCGGGGGCAGGGTGCGGAACGCGCCGGGGTCGGTGCCCCAGAGCAGCAGACCGGCCGCCAGGGACAGCCCCGTGGTGATCAGCAGCGCGCGGCGCCGCCGGGAGGCGGAGGCAGCCGTACGCGGACGTGCGGCATCCATATACGACCTCCACGATGGCTTCGATCACCGATCGTCTACACGATAGATCCACATGGTGCGTTTACCACCAAAGCGCCTACCTGTTATCAAATCGGCATAAGCCTCCAAACGCACAATTCACCCGTGCGCGTGACGGGCCGGGCGCCCACGATCGGGGTAGCCCAGCCCGCTCTCAGGCCGGATCGCCGGCTGCGGCCTCGGCCGGTGCGGCACCGGCCTCGGCTGGTGCGGCGGTCGCGCCCTCCGCCACCGCCCGAGCCGCGTCCGGGCCTTCAGCGAGCAGGACCCCGAAGCCGGTCTCGTCGAGCACCGGCACCTTCAGGCTGACCGCCTTGTCGTATTTGCTGCCCGGGTTGTCGCCGACCACCACGAAGCCGGTCTTCTTCGACACCGAGCCGCTCACCTTGCCGCCCCGCGAGGTGACCGCCTCGGCCGCCTGGTCCCGGGTGAAACCGGCGAGGGTGCCGGTGACCACCACGGACAGGCCCTCCAGCGGACGCGGCCCGCTCTCGACCCGCTCGTCGGCCATCGTCACGCCGGCCTCGCGCCACTTACGGATGATCTCCCGGTGCCACGGCACGGTGAACCATTCCCGAAGGCTGTCCGCGATGATCGGCCCGACCCCGTCGACCGCCGCCAGCGGATCGATGGCCTTGGCCTTCCGCTTGACCCGCTCGACCTCCGCGGGCGAGGCCACCTCAGCCTCCGCAGACGACGACGGCTCGGTCTCCGGAAGCGAAGCCATCTCGGCCTCCGCAGGCGACGACGGCGGCGTTTCACCAGCGGACTCGGCAATCGCGGCCGCCTCCGCCGTGGCCGCCACCACCTCCGGCTGCGCCGCCGTCCGGGCCAGCACCTCCTCCAGCGCGGCCATCGACCCGTACTCCCGGGCCAGCGCCTCCGCCGCCGTCGGCCCGACGTGCCGGATCGACAGCGCGATCAGCACCCGGGCGAACGGCCGCGACTTCGCCTCTTCGAGACTCTGCAGCATCTTTCCGGCGTTGGTGCCGAGGTTGCCGTCCTGGTTGACGAAGAACGGCACCCGCCGAAGGTCGTCCTCGGTCAGCGCGAACAGGTCACCCTCGTTGTGCAGCACCCCCGAGTCGAGCAGGGCCCGCGCCGACTTCTCGCCGAACACCTCGATGTCCAGCACCGCCCGGCTGCCCAGCGAACTCAACCGCTCACGCAGCTGACCCGGGCAGGACTCGCTGTTGGGACAGCGGATGTCGACGTCGCCCTCCTTGGCCGCCGCCAGCGTCGTGCCGCAGTCCGGGCACTCGGTGGGCATCACGAACGGACGGGCGTCGTCCGGACGCAGATCCATCACCGGGCCGAGGATCTCCGGGATCACGTCACCGGCTTTGCGCAGCACCACGGTGTCGCCGATCAGCACACCCTTGCGGACCACCTCTTGCGCGTTGTGCAGGGTGGCCTGGGCGACCACGGAACCGGCCACCTGCACCGGCTTCAACACGGCATACGGCGTTACCCGGCCGGTGCGGCCGACGTTCACCGCGATGTCCAGCAGCTCGGTGGTGACCTCTTCCGGCGGGTACTTGAACGCGATCGCCCAGCGCGGCGCCTTGCTGGTCGACCCGAGCCGGCCCTGGATCGCCACCGAGTCGACCTTGATCACCACACCGTCGATCTCGTGCTCGACGTCGTGCCGATGCTCGCCGTAGTACTCGATGAACTGCCGGACCCCGGCAACGTCGTCGACGAGTTTCCACCGCGTGCTGGTGGGCAGACCCCAGGCCTTCAGCGACTCGTAGGCATGCGACTGGGACGTGGGGTTGAAGCCCTCCCGGGCACCGATGCCGTGCACCACCATCCGCAGTCCCCGGGACGCGGTGATCCGCGGATCCTTCTGCCGGAGGCTGCCCGCGGCGGTGTTCCGCGGGTTCGCGTACAGCGGCTTGCCCTGCTCGCCGAGCGCCGCGTTGAGGTCGGCGAACGCCTCGGCCGGGAAGTAGATCTCACCCCGCACCTCGAGCAGGTCGGGCACGTCGTCGCCGGTCAGCCGCTCCGGGATGTCCCGGAGCGTGCGCACGTTCGGCGTCACGTCGTCGCCACGGCGCCCGTCACCACGAACGGCGCCACGGACCAGGCGCCCCTTCTCGTAGGTCAGGTTGATGGCCAGGCCGTCGACCTTGAGCTCGCAGAGGAACTGCACCGGGCCGCCGGCGTCGCGCGTCGTCTTCTCCGCCCAGTCGGTCAGCTGGTCGAAGGTGAAGACGTTGTCCAACGACAGCATCCGCTCGGCGTGCTCGACCGTCGGGAAGTCGCTGGAGAACGTGCCGCCCACGTTCTGCGTCGGCGAGTCCGGGGTGCGCAGCGCCGGGAACTCCTCCTCCAGCGCCTCCAGCTCCCGCAACAGCACGTCGAACTGCCCGTCCGCGATGATCGGCGCGTCGAGCACGTAATACCGATACTGATGATCACGAATCTCGTCGGCGAGCTCGGCGTGCCGCGCGGCAGCCGACGCGCTGGGTGAAGTCACCGCAAACCTCCGTGTGTGCGAACCTAGAACGCACGCTAGTCGCACCCCCTGACAAAACCGGGGCTACACCTCGGAGATCCGCCGGCCCGCCTCGTGACACGCCTTGAGCAGCGCCCGCACGTATCCCGGCGAAGCCCCCGCCAGCCCGCAGGCCGGCGTCAGCACCACCTGCTGCGGCAGCAGCGCCGGCTTGAAGCCGAGCCGCCCCCACAGCTTCTGCACCCGTTCCGCGATCTGCTTCGACTCCGGGCGGCGGCCGGCCACCGGCCGGGTCGGCGCGGCGCCGATGAACAGGCCCAGACCGGCCTCGATCGCCTCACCCAGCGGGTCCAGGTCCTTGATCAGCGAGAGGTCGAAGGCCACCGCGGTCGCCGAGGCGTCCCGGAACACCTGCAGCGGCAGGTCCGGCGCGCAGCAGTGCAGCACCACCGGGGCGCCGACCGCCTCGACCACGGTGCGCAGGTGGGTGGCGGCGTCCGGGCCGTCCACCGCCCGGTACGCGCTGAGCCCGCTCTCGGTCGGCACGTGCCCGGCCAGCACGGCGGGCAGCGACGGCTCGTCCAGCTGGAGCAGCACTGTCGCGCCGGGCAGCCGCTTGCGGACGTCGGCGACGTGCCGCCGCAGCCCTTCGGCGAGGGAGCCGGTCAGGTCCCGGACGGCGCCCGGGTCACGCAGCATCCGGCCGCCGATCGGCAACTCCAGGTTCGCGGCCAGGGTCCACGGGCCGGCCGCCTGGACCTTGACGGTGCCGGTGAACCGGTCGGCCTGCTCGGTGAGCTGGTCCAGGTCCCGTTCCAGCAGGTCGAACGTACGCCTCAGGTCCTTGCCGGGCCGTCCGGCGATCTGCCAGCGGCCGGCGTAGATCTGCACCGGCAGCTCGATCAGGAAGCCCGCGCCACGGCCGATCAGGTCCGCGCCCGGGCCGCGTTCCGGCAGCTCCGGGAGGTGCGGCAGCGCGGGCAGCTCACCGAGGACGATGCGCTGGGCCTCGGCGATGTCCTCGCCGGGCAGCGAGCCGATCCCGGTGGCCGCGCCGGACGGCCACGGGAAGTCAGGCATGCGCCGACGCCCGGATGCCCGCCGTGATGGTCGCCGAGCCGAGCACGATGTCACCGCCGGGGTCGGGCCGGTAGGCGACGATGGCCTGACCGGCGGCGACACCACGAGCCGGCGTCTTCAGCGTGGCGACAAACTCCGACGAGGTGACGGCAACCGAGGCCGGGACCACCTCGCCGTGTGCCCGTAGCTGCACCTCGCAGTCCACCGTGTCCGACGTCTCGTGCCAGATCGGGCGGGCGGCGGTGACCGTGTCGACCTCGAGGTCCTCACGCGGCCCGACCGTCACCGTGTTCGTCACCGGAGTGATCGACAGCACGTACCGCGGCCGGCCGTCGGGTGCGGGCACCCGCAGGTCCAGGCCCTTGCGCTGGCCGATCGTGTAGCCGTACGCCCCGTTGTGGGTGCCCAGCTTCGTCCCGGTGCGGCCGTCGACGATGTCGCCCGGGGCCGCGCCGAGTCGCTTCTCCAGGAAGCCCCGGGTGTCGCCGTCGGCGATGAAGCAGATGTCGTGCGAGTCGGGCTTGTCCGCCACGGCGAGACCGCGCTCGGCGGCCTCCTCGCGGACCCGCTCCTTGGTCGAGTCGCCGAGCGGGAACACCGCCCGGTCCAGTTGCGCGCGGGTCAGCACGGCCAATACGTACGATTGATCCTTGGCCATGTCGACGCTGCGCCGCAGCAGACCGTCGGCGCCGAGCCGGGCATGGTGTCCGGTGACCACGGCGTCGAAGCCGAGCGCGACCGCGCGGTCCAGCACCGCCTCGAACTTGATCTTCTCGTTGCAGCGCAGGCAGGGGTTAGGCGTGCGGCCGGCGGCATACTCGTCGACGAAGTCGTCGACGACGCTCGCGTGGAACTCGTCGGCCATGTCCCAGACGTAGAACGGGATGCCGATCACGTCGGCGGCCCGCCGGGCGTCCCGGGAATCCTCCAGCGTGCAGCAGCCCCGCGCGCCGGTCCGATAGGTCTGTGGATTACGCGCCAGCGCCAAGTGCACACCGGTCACGTCGTGCCCGGCATCCTTGGCGCGGGCCGCGGCGACCGCGGAGTCGACACCGCCGGACATGGCCGCAAGAACTCGCATGACGCAAGCCTATCTGGGTGTCTTCCACGCACCGGCCCGGCGGGCGCGCTCGACCGCACCGGGCAGTGCCGCCAGCAGCGCGTCCAGGTCGGCCCCGGTGCTGTCGTGGCCGAGCGAGAACCGCAGCGAGGACCGGGCCCGGGCGTCGTCCGCACCCATCGCCAGTAGCACGTGGCTGGGCTGCGCCACCCCCGCTGAGCAGGCCGAACCCGTCGAGCAGTAGATCCCCTGGGCGTCCAGGAGCAGCAGCAGCGCGTCACCCTCGCAGCCGGGGAAGGAAAAGTGCGCGTTGCCGGGCAGACGGTGTTCCGGGTCACCGTTGCCGATCGCGTCCGGGATCGCCGCCAGCACCCGCCGGACCAACTCGTCGCGCAGGGCCGCGACCCGGTCCGCGTATTCCAGGCGGGCCCGCACGGTCGTCTCGACGGCGGCCGCGAACGCCACCACGCCCGGAGTGTCGAGCGTCCCGGACCGCACGTCGCGCTCCTGGCCACCGCCGTGCAGCAGCGGCGTGCAGCTCACGTCCCGGCCCAGCACCAGCGCACCGACACCGACCGGCCCGCCCAGCTTGTGCCCGGTCAGGGTGAGCGCGGACACGCCGCTCTCCGCGAAGTCCACCGGCACCTGTCCGACCGCCTGCACCGCGTCGGTGTGGAACGGGATGCCCGCCCGCGCCGCGATCGCCGCGAGCTCCGCGACCGGCTGCACCGTGCCGACCTCGTTGTTCGCCCACTGCACGCTGACCACCGCGATCTGCTCGCCGTGCCGCCGCACCAGCTCGGCGAACCCGTCCGGGTCCACCCGCCCGGCACCGTCCACCGGCAGCAGCGTCACCTCGGCGCCCTCGTGCGTGCCCAGCCAGTCGACCGCGTCCAGCACCGCGTGATGCTCCACCGCCGAGGCCACCACCCGCACCCGGCCGGCATCGGCGTCGCGCCGCGCCCAGAAGATCCCCTTGGCGGCCAGGTTGTCCGCCTCGGTCCCGCCACCCGTGAAGATCACCTCGGACGGCCGCGCCCCGATCACCGCCGCGATCCGCTCCCGCGACTCCTCGACCAGCCGGCGCGCGCCGCGCCCGGCCGCGTGCAGGGAGGACGGATTGCCGATCCCCCGCGCCGCGGCCACGTAGGCGTCCAGCGCGGCGGGGAGCATCGGCGTGGTCGCCGCATGATCGAGGTAGGCCATTTTTCCCACTCTAGAACCTGTTCCCCGGAAGACCCCGCGCCAGTCGGAGCGGTCTCACTCACTCACGCCGGGAACCATTCAAAATCACATTCACAAGAACGATGTCGTGCGTCCGCCGGGGTACAGATCGCCGCTCCCGCCGGGACCCCTGCGGGCTTCGCAGGGCGCTGGCGCGCCCAGAACGCGAACCCCTCCGGGGCGACGTCCGCGGGTGGTCACGGAAACCCCAGGTCACACCCCCGCCGCCGAGACACCGGTTTCCACCGTCCACAGTTGTCCACAGCCCCCCACCACCCCCACGCCCCTCCCCACCACACTGTTTGCGGGGGAGCCCCCAGGGAGGGCGGGCTGCGGGCTGCGGGGGCTGCGAGCTGCGGGGGCTGCGGGGGCTGCGGGGGCTGCGGGGGCTGCGGGGGCTGCGGGGGCTGCAGGGGCTGCAGCGGACATCACGCCCGAAAGCCCGCCGGCACCGGACCGCGTCGAGCCCGGCTGGCGATGAGGGCTCCTTCAACCGCCGGGAGACACCCCTGAGCACCAGCCGGCATCGGCCG
>NZ_BOMS01000120.1 GCF_016862315.1 Actinoplanes palleronii
GGGCGGAGAGGATGTCAAGACCTGCTGAACAACCCGGAGGCCGCCCGCTTCCTCAACGCGCCGGACCGGCAGACCAACGCCGTGTTCATGGCCCTGCTCAACCGGGCACCCGACCCGAGCGGCTGGGCGACGTACCTGGCCATGAACCGGGCGGAGGGCATCGACCGGTCCACCGTCGACATCATGAAGTCACCCGAGTACCGCAGCCGCCTGAACGCGATCTGCGCCGGCCGGACCTCGCCCAGCCGGGTCGGTGTCTACAACGGCGCCGAGGTGGCCGACATCGTGCAGAACCTGCTCACCGCCGCGTCGATCGGCATGCTCAACTGCGGGGTCACGTCCGTCGTCAACAAGATGAAGAAGAAGGCCAAGGGCGCCGTGGGCCTGCCCGCGATCGCCGCCTACTCCGCCGAGATCAGCTCGATGGCCGCCGGCACCAGCGCGTCCTGCAAGCTCGCGAAACAGCTGGCCCTCGGCGCGGCCTGGGCCGCCTACATCGGCAGTCGCAACCACCCGGTCTACGTGTACGACCTGCAGACCGAGGACAAGGCCGGCACCATCAGCAAGACCGTCCGGTCCACCTACAAGATCGGTTGGACTCCCGCCGACACCCGGACCTTCGCCGGAAGCGTCAAGGTAGCCCCGTTCTGAGCAGCACCCCGCCACCCGGGCCGGCCGTCCTCGACGGCCGGCCCGGGTGGCGCCGTGTCCTGGATCGGGAGGGGCGCCTACTCGGTGGGGACCACGGCGCGGAACGCCGTGGGGTCGTCGGTGGGGTAGAGGGCCCAGCGGCGGATCGGGCCGGCTGCTCGGGTGAGGAAGGACGGGATCCGACGGGGGTTGATCTCCTGGTACCAGAGGGCGCCGTTCTCCCGGCCCTCCAGGAAGCCGTGGTACTCCTGCGCCTTGACCGGGGAGTATCCCTCCGTGGGGCGTTCGACCGGCGGGTCGGTGAAGACCGTGACGACGGTGCCGGGCCGCAGTGTCGTCCGGATCGAGGTCAGGTCGGCGCCGGCCGGCGCGAGCCGCCATTTGTGCGCTCGGGCGCCGGTGGTGACCAGCAACGCCAGGTCCGCGGCGGCCGCCGCTGTCCGAATCTGATCCCAGAACGCGTCGTCGGCCGACGGGAGTCCGTCCGATCCGGGCACCGGCTCGAGGGGCTGGAGCGCAGCCGGGGTGACGTCTGCGGGCGCCACGCCCTGGCCCGCACCGACCGCGCCTGCGCCGGCCGCTACCGGGGCGGGTGCTCGGACGGGGGTGAACGGGAGGATCGGGCGGGGCGTGGCGATTGCCTGGCGGACCTGGTCGCTGATCTGGATCACGCCGGTCAGCAGCACGACCAGGCCGGTGATGCGCAGGGCGCACCGGAGGGCGTCGACTCCCAAGGCGTAGACGAGCTCGTCCAGGGTGTCGGGCTGGTCGCCGAGGCCGGCCAGGGTGACGACCGCGGCGGTGCCGATCGCCGCGTTCCAGGCGGGGATCGACCAGTGCCGCATCGGGGTGTGCGCGTCGGCCACGTAGCGGCCGAGCATGTCCCTGGTGCGGTGGCGCCAGAGCAGGAAGCCGCCGAGGTAGCCGACGATCAGGAACAGGTTCAGCGAGGAGAGGCCGTCCTGGTGGTCGCCGACCCAGAGCAGCGCCGGGGAGACGCCGTCGACGCCGCCGGTCTGCAGGGCGTGCCGCAGGGCCAGGTCGCAGATGAGGTAGAGCACGCTCAGCACGGTGGTCGCCCCGACCGCCAGGAGCAGGGCAAACGTGCCCAGCTCCCAGCCGCGCGGCGGTCGTACGACGGCGGTGTTCGTCATGGATCTTCCCGGTGATCGATGAAAGACGATCACCCTAGTTGATCAACGGTCAGATCGTTCCGGTGCGGAGGGACTCGGTGTAGGCGCGCTTGGCGGCGGTGTCCCGGGTGGAGCGCAGGTATCGGGTCCACGCCGCGTGCTCGTGCGCCACCACCCCGAACTCCCACACGCAGATCACCCCGCGGTGGGTGGTCGGCGGCATCAGGGCGAACGTGTCGTCCCGCCGGATGTCCCGGACATAGACCGTCTCCCACATCTCGTTGTCGTCGCGCCACGTGCACACCAGCAGCAGGTGGACGTGCTCGCCGGAGCGGTGGTGGATGACAAAACCGAGATCGCCCGAGATCGGCAGCCGCCCGGCGGTGATCTCCGCGGTGAGGAAGGCCCGCGCCCCCACCTCGTGCACGGCCTGATCCGTCCGCCGCAGGTCGTACCACTTGAGGTAGGTGGCCGGCAGGGCCAGCGGGGCACCGGGCGAGAACTGTTTGGTGACGTGGCGATATCCCGGGTGGACGACGTTCCCGGTCGAGGCGAGCTGCTCGTCGGTGACGGTCATGTGCGGCTGAACTCCATCACCCAGTTGGACTCCCACGTCAGCCCGCCGTCCGCGGAGAACTCCTGCTCCCACCGGGCCGATCGGGGCGTGATCCCGGACCAGACGAAATGCGCCCGGATCGGCTTGCCCTCGTGCGTGTCGTCGCCGTAGAAGTCGCCGCGGCCGTCGGCGAACGTGCCCGTCACCGGCGGGAACAGCACCCCGGACCGATCGTTCGCCCAGTAGAGCGACCACTCGGCGCGCTCCACGTCGTACAGGCGAAGGGTGAAACCCCGGGTGCCCAGCGTCGGGAAGAGGATCTCGTCGGTGTTGCCGCCGCCGTTGAAGATCGACCGGCAGGTCGTGGTGCCGGGGAACGTCTGCCAGTCGTCGCTCCCGGCGAACAGCGTGGTGAGCCGATGGTTGACCACGGACCAGGAGCCGACGAGGAAATCGAAGTCGTTCATGCCGGCCATCCTGGGGCGCTACCCCTGACATCTTCTGTCAGTGATGCCTGACAGACTCGGTGGATGCGCGCCAGCCGACTGCTCTCCCTGCTGATGCTGCTGCAGAACCGGGGCCGGATGAGCGCGCCGGCGCTCGCCGCCGAGCTCGGCGTGAGCGTGCGGACCGTCTACCGCGACGTCGAGGCGCTGGCCGCCGCGGGCGTGCCGGTCTACGCCGAGCCCGGGCCGACCGGCGGCTACCAGCTGCTGGACGGCTACCGCACCCGGTTGACCGGGCTGACCGCGGACGAGGCGGAGACGCTGTTCCTGACCGGCCTGCCGCAGCCGGCCGCCGAGCTCGGCCTCGGTGCCCAGGTGGCCGCCGCCGAGTTGAAGCTGACCGCGGCGCTGCCCACGCCGTACCGGGTGGCGTCGAGCCGGATCCGGCAGCGGTTCCACCTGGACACGCCCGGCTGGTTCCGTGAGCCGGACGCCGTCCCGCACCTGCTGGCCGTGGCCGAGGCGCTGTGGCAGGACCAGGTCGTCGAGGTCCGGTACCGCCGCTGGTTCCCGGAGCCGGGCGAGGTGACCCGCCGGCTGCACCCGCTCGGCCTGGTGCTCAAGGCCGGCACCTGGTATCTGGTCGCCGCCGGGACCGACCGGCCAGGTGACCGGCCGCGCACCTATCGCGTCTCGTCCATCCGGCGACTGCGGGCGCTGCCCGAGCACTTCGTCCGACCGGACGGGTTCGACCTGGCCACCACGTGGCAGGAGCACGTCGACCGGTACGAGTCGGCGGACACCGGTGCGGTCGCCGTCGTACGCCTGACTGCTCTGGGGGTTGATGCCCTCCCGGAGGTCCTCGGGCCGAAAGCCGCCCGGACCGCCCTGACCACCCTCGGCCCCGCGGATCCGGACGGCCGGCGGCGCGCCACCATCCCGATGGAGAGCGTGCCGCACACCGCCGCGACGGTGCTCCGGCTCGGCGCGCAGGCACAGGCGCTCTCGCCGCCGGAGCTCGTCACCTACCTGACCGAGCACGTCCGCGCCCTGGCCCGGCTCTATCCCGGCTGACGCGTCCGCAGCACGCCGGTCAGCATCGGCAGGGTGAACTCGCCGGTCGCGGTCTCCGGCCGGCTCGCCAGGTAGTCGCGGATCCGGCCGAGTGCGGCGGCCCGCTCCGGCTCCGGCATGACCAGCATCCCGGCGCGCGTGCCGAGCGTCGCGACCAGCGAGCCGGCGGTGCGCCGCTGCCCGTGCCCGAACTCGGCCTGCTCCGGCGCGCTGAACAGGTGCGACGTCGCGGCCCGCCAGCTGCTGAGGGTGTCCCGGGGGCCGATCGCCGCGCTGCCGCTGACCCGTTCGAGGCCGGCGACCCAGTCCACCCGGTCGTCCAGGACGTTCCACAGCCCGGCGAGCACACCGCCGGGCGCGAGCACCCGGGCGATCTCCGGGCCGGCCACGGCCATGTCGAACCAGTGCATGGCGTTCCCGGCCAGCACGGCGTCGACCGAGCCGTCCGGCAGCGGGATCGCCTCGGCGCCGCCGGCCACGGAGCGGACGCCGGGCAGCGCGCGGCGCAGCTCGGCCAGCATCGCCGGGTCGGGTTCGGCCGCGACCACGTCAAGCCCCAGCGCGCGCAGTGTGCCGGTGAGTTTGCCGGTGCCGGCGCCGAGGTCCAGTACCCGCGGGCCGGGCGCGTGCTCGAGGGCCCAGCGCGCCGCGGCGGGCGCGTAGTCCGGGCGGTGTTCGGCGTAGGCGACCGCGGCCGCCCCGAAGGAGGATGCGTGCTGATCCATGCCCAGACCCTAAGGTGTGCCGATGATCAACAGGCGGGGCAGGCGTTTCCTCACGGCCGGCGTGATGCTCGCGGTGACTGCCGCCGTGCTGCCGGGCCGATCGTACGGGTCACCGCAGCCCCCGGTCGGCCACACCTGGGGCTGCTTCGTCGTCGCGTCCGGGCCCGCCGACCTGCCCTGTCCGGAACCGATCATGCCCAGCCGGGGCCCGGTGTCGCCTCCGCCACGGCCCACCGGCCTGGCCACCGACGGTGTCCCGGGCTGCGTGACCGGCCCGGACCGCCCGGTGGTCGGCACCACCCGCCCGAGCCTGACGGTGTCGTTCGCGCCGGACGGCCCGCAGCCCACCGAGGTCACCGTCGAGCACGAGTCGCTGGACGGCTCGGAGGAGCCGTATCTGAGCTGGACGCCGGCCGAACCGGGGAAGCCCGTCGTGCTGGAGGCGGACGAGGAGGGCCTGGCCCCGGGCGTGTCGTACCGGTGGCGGGTCAAGGGGACGTCCGCCGACGCGGCCGAACCCGGCTGGTCGGCCTGGTGCGAGTTCACCGTCGTGGCCGGGCTCCTCGACCTGCGTGAGGCCACGGACCTGGACGCGGTCCGGGAACTCGGCGTCGACCCGGGCCGCCGCTACCCGGTCACGCTGCCGGTGCGGCAGTGGCGGCTGCTCCTGGACGCGCTCACGCCCCCGGACGACGGTGTCGCCCTGGACGACGAGTTCGACGAGGGCGCCGACGAGGTGACCGAGCGGCTCCGCGGGATCGGCGCCGCCGTGCGAGCACAGATCGCCGGACGGTCCACCGGCCAGGTGGCGACGGTCACGCTGACCGGCGACGAGTGGGCGTCGGCGGCGATGGAGCTGGCCATGATGGCCGGGGTCTGGGACGAGACGGCCGAGGAGGACCCCGAGGTCGACGAGGACGGCGCCACGCGCTGGGAGGCGGTCGACCGGCTCTCCGCGGCGCTCGGCGGCCCGGCTCACCCCCGACTCGGCCACGATCGCTGAGGCCACGATCGCTGAGGTCGCGGGGCTGAGGCCGCCGATCCGCAGGCGCGTCGACCTCGGGAGTGGGGCGGTGCTGCGCTTTCGGCCGCAGGGTTGGAAGATGGTTCCGATGCTCTCGTCAATGGAGGCCGTACGCCGGCTCATGGATCTGCGGCACCGCGGCCGGGCCGAAGACCTGCCCGCGGTTCTCGCGGCGACCGCGCCGCTGCTCGACGTGGAGTCGGCGACCGTGCTGCTCGTCGACTACGCGCAGCTCGCGCTGCACCCGCTGCGCGGCACGACGCTGGACATGGCGACCGCGCGGGGGGTGGAGGACACCCCGGCCGGGCTGGCCTTCACCACGGCGGTGACGCAGTGGGCCGACGCGGGTGACGGCGGGCTGCTGTGGCTGCCGCTGCTGCACGGTGCGGAACGGCTTGGTGTGCTGGAGTTCCGGGTCAAGGCGTATCCGTCGGAGGCCACCCGGCACGACCTCGAGGTGATCGCCGCCCTGGTCGCCGAGCTGATCGCGAGCCGGCGCTTCTACGGCGACGCGGTCGAGCAGACCCGCCGGAGGCTGCCGATGCAGCTGGCCGCCGAGATCATCTGGAATCAGCTGCCGCCGCTGACGTTCGCGGTCGACGGCACGATCGTCACCGCCGTGCTCGAACCCTGCTACGACGTGGGCGGCGACGCGTTCGACTACGCGGCCAACGACGATGTGCTGCACGTCGCGATCTTCGACACGGTCGGGCACGGGATCAGTGCCAGCGCGCTGACCACGCTGACGCTGAACTCCTACCGCAACGCCCGCCGGTCCGGGCTGTCGCTGGCCGACACGTGCCGGTCGATCGACAAGTGGATCCGGTCGCAGCACCCGGGCGCGTTCGTCACCGCGCTGATGGCCGAGCTGGACATCCCGACCGGGAGGTACCGGCGGATCAGCGCCGGCCACCCCGCCGAACTGTTCCTGCGCGACGGGGTGGCGCTGCCGTCGCTGCCGACGCCCAACACGCTGCCGCTCGGGCTCGGCCACATGCTCACCCGGCCGCCCACGGTGATCGAGGTGCAGCTCGAGCCGGGCGACACGCTGGTGCTCTACACCGACGGGATCACCGAGGCCCGGGACGCGGCCGGAGATCTGTTCGGGGTGGACCGGCTCAGCGCGTTCCTGCTGGCGGAGTTGCGCCAGGGCGCGGCCGCCCCGGAGGTGATGCGCCGCCTGATCCAGACCATTGTCTCGTACGAGAACGACGACCTGCGCGACGACGCCACCGCAGCGATGCTCCAGTGGCGCCGGCGCTGACCGGTCACGACGCCAGCAACGCCGCCATCGCCTCGTTCTCCGCGGTCTGCTCGTTGATCACGTGCTTGGCCAGGCTGTGGACGTACGCGTTGCGCCCCGGCCCGTCCAGCAGCGACCGGGACATGGTGATCGCACCCCGGTGGTGCTCGATCATGAGCCGCAGGAACACGTCGGGTGCGGCCTTGGCGTCGGCGTGGTCCAGTTCGGCCAGCTGCGCGGTGGTCAGCATGCCGTGCCCGTCGTCGCCGTCGCTGTCCCCGGGCGGCTGATGCCACGCGGTCAGCCAGTCGTTGGTCTGGTCGATCTCGCGTTGCTGGTCGTGGATGATGAAGTCGGCGATCAGCCGGATCCGCTCCGGCACCTTGCCCTTCGCGATCAGCGTGCGGCTCATCGCGACGGCCTGCTCGTGGTGCTCCACCATCATCTGCGCGTAGTGCACGTCCACCCCGGCGGGTCCCGCCGCGGCGACCGGCTGGGGCGCCGGTGGCCGGGCGGGCTGCCGCAGCAGGACGACGGCCACGGCCGCCAGGACCAGGACCAGCCCGGCGGCGAGGCGACGGGACGTCACTCGGGTACGGGCCGGTCCGGTCACCGGGTCAGCCCTGCGAGCCGTCGTCGCTGGTGTTCCCGTTCGCGCCCTCACGGCCGGCCGGGGTCAGCGGGTTCATCTCGGTGAAGTCCCGCGGGACCAGGTCGAAGCCCTGCCAGTGCATCGGCATCGGGCTCTGGTCCTCGTCGCGGGGCACGTGGTGGAAGCCGACGCGGACCCACATCACCGGGTCGGCCAGCTTCTCCTTGTCCTTGACGAAGTCCACGACCGTCTTGATGTCCAGCGGGCACTCCGGGTCGGCGGCGTTGTCGCTGGCCCACTTCTCGCACAGGTTCTTCTGGCTGAAGGTCACGTCCGGCTTGGTCTCCGGGTGGCCCTCGTACTTGTCGCTCGCGCCGAGTGCCAGCTCGTACGACCGCTGATGTCCGTCGGCGTTCTTGCTGGTCGGGCTGACCAGTCGCCAGAAGCGCTGGTTCGCCTTGGTGAACGTGCCCTCGGTGCCGAGCGTCTTGTGCGTCGTGGTCAGCGCCGCGGCCATCGAGCCCCGGCCGGACGTGGTGGTGTCGAACTGCTCGACCTTCTCGCCGCCCTTGCCGGCGATGTTGAAGTCCACCCGCCAGAACGCGTTGTGGTAGTGCATCGTCGAGTAGTCCTTGGCCTCCTTGCCCAGCGGCCAGCCGTTGTCGGCGGTGGAGTACTCGCTCGGCGCCAGGTCACCGGTGGCGCCCAGACGCGCGGAGATCTGGCCGTCGTCGTGCAGGCGGTACTCGGTCACGTACTCGTACCAGCCGAGCTTGCTGATCGTGCGCAGGACCAGGTCGTGACCCTCCTGGGAGTAGACCTTCTCGGTCTGCTCCTCGGTGGTCTCGTCCCAGTCGTACTCGTGCAGGCGGTAGGCCAGGCCGCGCGGCTCGGCGCTGACGCAGAGCACGTCACGCACCTGCGGGTCGCCGCCGCCGTCCGAGCCCTGGCGCACCGAGCCGCCCTTGCAGTCGTCCCCGGTGATCGTCTCCAGGCCGTAGCTGCCCAGGCCGATCGCGGTCAGGTCGTTGTACTCGGTGTCGCCGGTGTCATACGGCACGTTGAGCTGGGCGAGCCGGATCGAGTCCAGCACCTGCACCTGCTCCGGGTAGCGCTTGGTGGCGACGAAGACGTGGTCCAGGACCAGCCCGGCCTTGTCGTTGATGCGCCAGCAGAGCTGCCAGGTGGTCCCGTTCGGCAGGGTCTCCTTGACCATCGCCGACGCGCCGCACGGTGTCGCCGCCGGGGCGGCCTGCGCCGCGGTGACCGCGGTCACGCTCAGCGTCGCCGCGGTCAGGAGCGCAGCGGCGCCGGCGATCTTTCGGTACCTCACAGGGGTCCTCACTTCAGACGGGCGATCTTGCGACCGGACAGGTCGACGATCAGGTCGGTGACGTTGATGAAGTGACCGTCGCCGGTCTTCACGATCAGTTGCACGCAGCGGCTCGTCCCGCACTGGCTCGCGCCCCGGTCGGCGGGCTTGGCCGTGTAGATGTGCGCGGTCGGCACCAGACCGTCAGTTCCGGTCAGCTGCTCGCCGGTGGCCTTCTGATAGGCCGTCTTGAAGTCCGCGCTGAGCGGGTCGGCAATCAGCAGGTCCAGCGCGACCTTGGCCTCCTGCTCCGACGCCGGCGGCTGCATGCCGGTCGCCGCGAACGATCGGGCCAGCTTGCCGGTGGCCAGGTCGACGACCTGTTTGTGCAGCTTGCCGGTCTTGTAGTCGTAGAAGTACAGCTCGGCCTCGCGCCCGGTGCCGTCGGTGTCCAGGTCGGCCGCCAGGTACTCCGGCCCGGCCTTGCCGGTCACGTCGGTGGCGTTCGCGGCCAGTTCCGGCGTGAGCGCGATCGCGCGGGCCTTGTCCACCTCGCTGCCGGTCAGCGGATCACTTCCGGTCCCGGCGGCGGCCTCCGGCACCCGGCTCGGGTCGGACACCCGGGGCTGCTCGGCGGTGTTCGCGGCGCTTGTCGTTCCGGGCGTGCTCGGCGTGCTGGGCGCGGCGTTCGCCTGCCACGAGGCGACCCCGAAGGAGGTCACCGCGGTGACAGTCGCGATGCCGAGCCCCCAGCCCCATTTTCGGTAACGATCCTCCACGTTTGCCATTCCTCCCCATCGGTCGACAGTGCGCCGCAAACCATTACGAGGGGCAGGTAAAATTCACGTGAGGTGATGCCTGACATTGACGCCTATTCGCCGCGTTCTACCTGGTAGGGACGATCTTTGAAAACATTGAAATTCCTTCCAAGACATTCATCGAAATAGCCGGAAAATGGCAGGCGTCAACAACGGACAACCCCTATTCGGTACGAATACGGAGCGCCCGTCCGCAGGCTACGAGCCACGTCCCGCCCGTGCGGCCGCCGCGAGGTGGCTGCCCACCCCGGACCACCGCGCGCCTCCCGGCCCCGGCTGGCTCTCAGGGGTGCCTCGAGGGCTTCGAGGCACCCCTGACGACCAGCCGGGGATGCGGCAGTCGCGCCGCGGTCCGGAGTGGAAGCGGTGTGGCGTCACCTTCCGGTCAGTTGCGTCGTGCGGCGTCTCCTTCCGGCGGGCCGTGCGGTGCGGCGGCGGGCGGCCACCAGGACGACGCCCGCGAGCGGCAGGGCGAGGGTGGTCAGCAGCAGCGGGCGGGCCCGGCTCCAGGCCGACGTGCCGGCCACCGTGTCGGTGATCCAGGCGTTCAGGTTGTCGACGCGGGCGCTGTAGTCCGGGCCGGTGTGCGGGCAGCCGGGACCGTTGCTGACCACCGCCACCAGCACCGGCGCCGCGCCCCGCGACTCCCGGAAGTACGGGCCGCCGGAGTCGTGCGGGCACGGGCTGGTGTCCGGGCGCGGGGCGTGGCCGGACGTCTCCAGCAGCGTGTCCCGCACCGCGTCGACGGTGAACTGCCCGGTCTGCATCCGGGTCGTCGGCGCCACGTCACCGCCGTGGGTGGTCAGCCCGAACCCGGCGAGCCGCAGCACGTCACCGACCTCCGGCGGCGCGGTGGCGAGCGGGATCGGGGTGATACCGGTGACCGGTGAGGCCAGCTCGGCAAGTGCCACGTCCGCGTCCTCGGCCTGGTGCACGCCGATCACGTCGATCACGTAGCCGTCCCGGCTGTCCAGGTCGGCGCGCCCGATCGTGGCGGTGGTGCGCTCGGCCACCGTACGGTCCACGTGCTTGTCACCCTCCCGGAAGCAGTGACCGGCAGTGATCACCCAGCGGGGTGCGATCAGCGCGCCGGAGCAGGAGCTGTCCCGGGTGCCGCCGTCGTCCGCGGGCAGCCCGGTCATGGTGAGCTTGACCGCGAACCGGTACCCGCCGTCCGGCGCGTCCGTGCCGTACGCGATCGCCGCCGCCGGTCGGGCGCACCAGGGCACGGCGAGCACGGCCACCACCAGGACGAGCAGACAGTTCTTCAGAATCACGAGCACGATGGGACATGCTGCTGATCGCGCCGTCGGGGGAGCGTCAGCGCCGTCTTTACGGTTTCTTTATCCACGCGCTAGTTCTTCCTCGCCACCTCTCGCTGACATTCGTCGAGGTGGTTGCCGGTGGCCGTCACCGAATCGTCGCCGGCCTCGATGCCGGTGCCGTTCTCGCCGACGGTCACGTGCTTGACACCCTTGGCGCGCAGGCAGGCCACCACGTCGTGGGCGAAGTCCTTGGCCGCCGGATTCGCCGGGTCCAGCTCCCAGGCCGGCAGCGGCCAGAACGGCAGGCAGGCGTCCTGCGCCGCATCGAGTTCCGGCGGAACGTCGTCGCCGGCCATGAACGAGCCCTGGGAGTCCACCCCGTGCTCGCCCATGCACTTGTCGAACGCCTTGTTCAGCGCGGCCAGGTCGGCCGCGGTCTCGTCGAGCCGGTGCCGGGGCCGCTCGACCTTGGCCTTGGCCGCGGCCGGACCGGACGCCGACGGCGACACGGTGACCAGCGAGGCGATGGTCGGCGCCGCGGCCGGCGGTGGCTCGGCGGCCGAGCAGGCTCCGAGTCCGCCGACGACGAGCGCCGCGGACAGGCTCCAGCGAAAAACCGATTCCCCCACGTGACTCCTCCGCCCGGTGTGCTGTGCCGGACCAGCTTCGGCGACGAGTGTCAGGAACTTGTGAGGCCCGGAAATACCGGCGCCGGTGGAAGGGTTGCCGTGCTCGTGAGCGACGCGACGATCGTGGTGGTGGGTGCCGGTCAGTCCGGACTCTCCGCGGGATATCACCTGAAACGACGCGGGTTCGTCAGCGCGCTCACCGACCCGGCCGGCGCCCGTACCTTCGTGATCCTCGACGCCGCGCCCGCACCCGGCGGCGCCTGGCGGAACCGGTGGGAGTCGCTGCGGATGGCGACGGTCAACGGGATCTTCGACCTGCCGGGCTTCCCCAAGCCGCCGCTCGACCCGGCCGAGGCCAGCCGGACCGCGGTGCCCCGCTACTTCGCCGCGTTCGAGCAGGCGACCGACCTGCCGATCGTGCGTCCGGTTCAGGTCACCGCGGTGCGCCCGGCCGACGGCGGCGGGCTGATCGTGGAGACCGACCGGGGCACGTATGCGACCGCGGCGATCATCAACGCCACCGGCACCTGGGACAACCCGGTCCGCCCGCACTATCCGGGGCAGGAGACGTTCGCCGGGCTGCAGCTGCACACCCGCGACTACGTGTCGGCGCAGCAGCTGGCCGGGCGGCGGGTCGCCGTGGTGGGCGGCGGGATCTCCGGCCTGCAGCTGCTCGAGGAGATCTCCCGGGTCGCGAAGACGTTCTGGTACACCCGCCGGGAGCCGGTCTTCCGGGCCGGCGAGTTCGACCCGGAGGTCGGCCGCGAGGTGATCGCGAAGGTGACCGCGGACGTCGAGGCGGGCCGGCCCACCGGCAGCGTGGTGTCCTACACCGATCTCGCCTGGACGCCGTACGCCCTGGCCGCCAAGGCTCGCGGTGCACTGGAGCGCCGGCCGATGTTCACCGCGATCGAGCCCTACGGCGTACGGGAGGCGGACGGCTCGTTCACCTCGGTCGACACCATCCTCTGGGCCACCGGGTTCAAGGCCGCGCTCACCCACCTCGACCCGCTGGGCCTGCGCACCCCGGGCGGCGGCATTCGGATGGTCGGCACCCAGGTCGCCGCCGACCCGCGGGTGCACCTGATCGGTTTCGGCCCGTCGCAGTCCACCGTCGGCGCCAACCGCGCCGGCCGAGACGCGGTCGCCACCCTGATCAGGTACCTGTCCCGCGGCGGCGGTGAGGCCGCCGCGGGATCACGCGGTCAGTTGCCGGCGCGGGCCGGCGAGTTGCCGGTGTAGACGGTGAGGCCGAGCGCCCCGGTGTCCAGCTTGCCGTCCGGGCTGACCGTGAAGCGCCAGCGGTCGTACCGGGTCTGACCGAGCACGATCACCACCCACGCGGCGTCGGCGCGGTTCACCAGCGACTGCGCGCGCTCCAGCTCCCGGTTGCCCGGCGTGGTGCCGAGGATCAGCACGCCGAGCTTGCGGTCGGTGTCCGAGCCCCCGCCGCGCAGCGTGTACGCGGTGTCCGCGCCCTCACCCTCGGCCAGCGAGATCGCGTCCCGGATGGTGACCCGCTCGCCGCCGGTCAGGTGCGGCCGGATGTCACCGGCGACAACCTGCACACCGCCGGCCCACGGGCTGCTGCTCAGTTCCTCGGTCCACGACGCGACGAGCTCACGGGCCGCCGCCTTGTCACCCTGGATGCTGACCAGGCCGGTCGCCTGACCGAGGTCGATCAGCTCCCGTACCCCGCCGGCGGTGCCGAGCGTGACCAGCCGCGGGCACGGGCTGGCGATGTCGTTGCTGGCCGGCAGCGCCTGCAGGTCACGCAGCGAGGCCTGCCAGACCCGGCCGTTCTCCAGGGCCTCCCACGGCTCGCTCGGCTCCTCGTCCGGGGCGGCCAGGCGCAGCGCGATGCGGCTCTCGTCGAGGGACACGCCGTACACCGACGGGGTCGGGCGCCCGGCCGCCTCGGCGCCGGTGACCAGCACCTGCAGCGCGCGGTCGATGGTCCAGGCGGCAGCGGTGTCGAAGGTGCGGGCCGGTGCGGCGGCCGCGGGCTCGGCCGGCTTCCCCGGCTTCGGCGCCTTCGGAGCGCCGCCGGTCGTGGTGGGACGACGGCGCAGGAACCACCAGGCGCCGCCGGCCAGAGCGGCGAGCAGCAGCACACCCACGATGATCCATACGAGAGCGCCGGAGGAGGAGTCCTTGGCCGGCGCGGCCGCGGCGGGAGCCGTGGTCTCGGCCGGGGTGGACGCGGCGTCCGACGGCGCCACCGGGGTGGTCGCCGGCAGCTCACCGGTCTGCACACCCTCGCCCTTGGCGTCCGGCGGCAGGATCAGGTACCAGCCCGGCGTGATCACCGCCGCGTCGGTCAGCGCCCCGCCGTCGGGCTGCTTGCGTCCCTTGTTGAGGTCGAAGATCTCCTGCCAGCGGTCGCCGTTGCCGAGCACCCGCTTGGCGATCGCGTAGAGGAACTCCGGCTGGCCCTCGTACTCCGGGAGGACCTGGTACCACTTGGTCTCGGCGCGCAGCTCAAGAGCGGCGGGCCGGGCGGCGAGCGGAGCCGCGACAGCCGGGGCAGCGGTCATACCCACCGCCGTGGAGAGCATCAGTCCCAGCAGGACAAGTCCGCCGCGACGGAATGTTCGACGGTGCATATGGCATCTTCCTCGCGCAGAGTCGATCGTGACGCCGACACCTTACATTCACCGTGTGCGATAACGTTTGGCGACTTTCCGCGCTCCTCGGCACCCCCTGCGGCCACCGTCACGACGGCGTCACGAGGCGTGCGGATCACCGTTCCTGGAGGCCTTGTGCAGCTCTTATTAACCATTGTCGACCCCGTGACGGGGGATGCCGCAGACGTGGCGCTGGTCACAGACGGTGATGCCACCGCGGAAGCGCTCGCACACTCTGCGCAACACCTGCTGCGCGACGCCAGCCAGCGTACGAGTGCTCCGGTCCTCTATGCCGACGGCAAGCCGCTCGACCCGGCACTGTCCCTGACGGACTCCCCGGTCCGTGACGGCGTGGTGCTCGGCCTGGACGCGGCACCCGGCTGGCCGGCGCCGGAGCAGCCCGGCCTGCTCGAGATCCGGGTCGTCGGCGGCCCCGCCTCCGGCAGCTTCGTGCGGCTCAGCGCGGGCAGCGGCGACCTCGGCGGCGACCGGGACGCCTGGGTGGTGATCGGCGACCCGGCGTTGCCGGCCGTGGCCGCCGCGATCAACGTGGACGTGCGGGCCCGCTGCACGATCGAACCGGCCGCGGGCGTGGCGCTGACCCTGGACGGCGAGGCGGTCACCGACGCCGTCGAGTGGCGTCCCGGCCAGCTGGTCCGGGTCGGCGGCTCGCTGCTCGACCTGGCCGGCTACACCCGGCCGGACGCGTCCCTGGTGCCCTCCGCGGACGGCACCGGCCTGGACTACAACCGTCCGCCGCGGATCCGCCCGCAGCGGCACCAGACCAAGTTCCGGCTGCCGATGCCGCCCAAGGAGCCGCAGCGCAGCCCGGTGCCGTGGCTGATGGCTATCGTCCCGGTGGTCGGCGCGGTGGCCGCGATGCTGGTCACCGGCAACAAGACGCTGCTGCTGCTCGCGCTGCTCAGCCCGATCTCGCTGTTCGGCAACTGGCTGATGCAGCGCAAGCAGGGCAAGCAGTCGTACGGCCAGCAGCGCAAGGAGTACCTGGAGCGCAAGGCCCGGATCGAGCAGGACGCCCGGGAGGCCCTGGACCTGGAGAAGATCGAACGGCGCGGACTGTGCCCCGACCCGGCGCTGATCGCCGTGATCGCCACCGGACCCCGCCGCCGGTTGTGGGAACGCCGCCGCCGCGACACCGACCACCTGCTGATCCGGGTGGGCAGCGGCGAACTGCCCGCCGAGGTGGCCCTGGACGACCCGGAGCAGGACGAGCACCGGCGCACCGTGCACTGGTCCATCCCGGACGTGCCGGTGACGCTGTCGCTGCGCGAGCACGGCGTGATCGGGTTCGCCGGCCCCGGCGACAGTGCCCGGGCGCTCGGGCGCTGGGCGGTGCTGCAGACCGCGGTGCTGCAGAGCCCGGCCGACGTCCAGGTGACGCTGCTGACCGACCCGGCCGGCCGGGCGTCGTGGGACTGGGTGCGGTGGCTGCCGCACGCGCGCTCCGGCAACCCGAGCGCCCCGCCGGTGCTGATCGGCCACGACGCCGACTCGGTCGGCCGCCGGGTCGCCAGCCTGCTCGAATTGGTCGAGCAGCGCGCCGCGGTCCGCAAGGAGACCGGCTCGGCCGGGTTCCGCGAGCCGGACATGCTCGTCGTGCTGGACGGCTCGCGCCGGCTGCGGTCGCTGCCCGGCGTGGTGCAGCTGCTGCGCGAGGGCCCGGCCATGGGCGTGTTCGCGATCTGCCTGGACACCGACGAGCGGCTGCTGCCCGCCGAGTGCCAGGCCGTCGCGGTGGTCGAGGGGTCCCGGCTGCGGATCTCGCGGACCGGTTCGGATCAGCTGACCGACGTCGAGCCGGACTTCCCGGCCGCCGACTGGTGCTCCCGGGTGGCCCGCTCGCTGGCCCCGATCCGGGACGTCAGCGACAACGAGGACGACGCGGCGCTGCCCTCGTCCAGCCGGTTGCTCGACGTGCTGGCCCTGGACCCGCCGCGGCCCGAGGACATCCTGGCCCGCTGGGCGATCCGGGGCGCCAGCACGTCGGCGGTGGTCGGTGAGTCGTTCGACGGGCAGTTCGAGATCGACCTGCGCCGCGACGGCCCGCACGGCCTGATCGCCGGCACCACCGGCTCCGGCAAGTCCGAGCTGCTGCAGACCATCGTGGCGGCGCTCGCGGTGGCCAACCGGCCGGACGCGATGACGTTCGTGCTGGTCGACTACAAGGGCGGCAGCGCGTTCGGCGACTGTGTCCGGCTGCCGCACACCGTCGGCATGGTCACCGACCTGGACGAGCACCTGGTCCGCCGGGCCCTGGAGTCGCTCTCGGCCGAGCTGCGCCGCCGCGAGCACGTGCTGGCCGCGGCCGGCGCCAAGGACATCGAGGACTACACCCGGGTGGCCGCCCGGCAGCCGGGCGCCGACCCGCTGCCCCGGCTGATGATCGTCATCGACGAGTTCGCGTCGATGGCCCGGGAGCTGCCGGACTTCGTCACCGGCCTGGTCAACATCGCGCAGCGAGGCCGGTCGCTCGGCATCCACATGCTGCTCGCCACCCAGCGGCCCAGCGGCGTGGTGTCACCGGAGATCCGGGCGAACACCAACCTGCGGATCGCGTTGCGGGTCACCGACGCGTCGGAGAGCCAGGACGTGCTGAACGCCCCGGACGCGGCCCGGATCGCGAAGAGCACGCCGGGCCGGGCGTACGTACGGCTCGGGCACGCCTCGCTGGTGCCGTTCCAGGCGGGCCGGGTCGGCGGGCGCCGTCCGGGCACCGCCGGGCCGGCCGAGGTGGCCGCGCCCGACCTGCAGGTGCTCGACTGGGCGGACCTGGTCCGGCCGATCGAGACCACCAAGGCGTCGCAGCAGGTCCGCCAGGAGGAGGTCACCGACCTGCAGGTGCTGGTCGAGGCGTTGCGGGTGGCGTCCGAGCAGGCCGGCGTGCCGGTGCAGCACAGCCCGTGGCTGCCCGCGCTGCCGCCCTCGGTGCTGCTCGGCGACCTGGACGCGACCGACGGTGTCGCGTACGGCGTGGAGGACCTGCCGGCCCAGCAGCTGCAGCGCACCGCGGCACTGCGGCTCGACCAGTTCGGTCACCTGATCGCCGCGGGCGCGCCGCGGACCGGGCGTTCGCAGCTGCTGCGCACCCTGGCCGGTTCGCTGGCCCGCAAGTACTCCAGCGCCGACGTGCACCTCTACGGCCTGGACTGCGGCAACGGCGCGCTGCTGCCACTCAACGGCCTGCCGCACTGCGGCGCGGTGGTCACCCGCACCGAGGTGGAGCGGGCGCTGCGCCTGATCGACCGGATCGGTGAGGAGATCCGCCGCCGGCAGGGTGTGCTGGCGGCCGGCGGTTTCGCCGACGTCACCGAGCAGCGCAAGGCGGCCACCGAGGGCGAGCGGCTGTCGCACGTCTTCCTGCTGCTGGACCGCTGGGAGGGCTTCCTGTCCACCCTCGGCGAGCTGGACAGCGGCACGCTGACCGACAAGATCTTCACGTTCCTGCGCGAGGGCGCCAGCGTCGGCGTACACGTGGTGATCACCGGCGACCGGTCGGTGCTCAGCGGCCGGATCTCCACCCTCACCGAAGACAAGATCACGTTCCGGCTGGCCGACAAGACCGACGTGGCGATGCTCGGCCTGCACCCGCGCAACCTGCCGGACGAGATCGCTCCGGGCCGCGCGTTCCGCGCCGAGACCGGCATCGAGGTGCAGGTGGCGCTGCTGACCGCGGATCCCAGCGGTGCGGCGCAGGCGGCCGCGCTGTCCGCGATCGGCCGGGAGACCACCGAACGCGACGCCGCGGTGCCCGGCGCGCTGCGGCCGTTCCGGCTCGGCGAGGTGCCGACCCAGATCGGGTACGCCCAGGCAGCCGCCCTGCCGCAGGCTTCGACCGGCGACGGCTGGCTGATGGCCGGCGTCGGCGGCGAGAACCAGCTGCTGCAGTACGGCCCGGACCTGGCCACCGGAGTGCCGGCGTTCGGCATCGGCGGCCCGTCCAAGTCGGGTCGCAGCACCATGCTGCTGAGCATGGCCCGGTCCGCACTGGACCGCGGCCAGCAGGTCATCGTGCTGGCCCCGCGCACCTCGCCGGTCCGCGACCTGGCCGGCAAGCCCGGCGTGATCACCGTGCACACCGGCACGGACGTGACACCGGACGAGCTCACCGCGGCACTGGCCCAGGTGACCGGCCGGGCGCTGATCGTGGTCGACGACGCGGCCGCGCTGCGGGACATGGCGGCCTCCGGCGAGCTGCGCGACGTGATCCGCAACGGTGAGGCCAAGCGCCTCGCGGTGATCTACGCGGGTGACCCGGAGGACCTGGGTGTCGGGTTCAGCGGCTGGCTGGTCGACGCGCGGCGCAGCCGGCGGGGTGCGCTGCTGTCCCCGCAGAACCGCACCGACGGCGACCTGATCGGCCTGCGGCTGCAGCGCACCCAGATCGGCCAGCCGGTGAAGGCCGGCCGGGCGATGCTGCACCTCGGTGACGGCGAGCCGCTCACCGTGCAGGTCCCGGAGTAGCGAAAGGGGCGGGCGCCGAAGCGCCCGCCCCTTTTTCAAAGACGATCAGCCGCGCAGCGCCTTGGCCAGCTCGTCGTCGGCCTGCTGGAACGTGTCCGCGGCGGTGGTCAGGTACTTGCCCATGCCCTCGAGGCCCTCGAGCATCTTGCTAGCACCGTCGTTGAACTCGGTGTACGACTGGTCGAACTGCTTGCTCGACGAGTCGGTCACGTAGCCGCCGTTCACCAGGCCGTTGACCATGTTCTTCAGCTCGCTGAGCTTGGAGATGATCTCTTCTTTGCCGTTGGTGAGCTTGGTCGCGGCGTCGCGCATCTCCTGGTACGTCACATTGACGTTAGCCATGTCAGTCTCCTTCTCAGGCTGGGTGAATCTCAGGCTTCGGTGAATTGAAAAGTGCCGGTGACCGCGTCGAAGACGTCGAAGAACTCGGTCTCCAGCGCCAGCACCGGGGAACTGCCGGTGATCAGGGCCACCCGCGAGGGGTCGGGCCCGGGGAACGGCACGAAGGTCTGCATGATCAGCGACCGGACCCAGCCGGCGCCGTCGGGCAGCGTGATGTCGTCCACGCCGCGGGTGCGGGGCACCCGGCCGGCGCCGGTGAGCTCGACCGACTCGACCTCGCGCCAGATCGAGTCGGTGCCCCGGCGCGGCTGGGCGGTCAGGTGCGGGGTGATCGCGTCGGCGGCGGCCTGCCCGTCCGGGGCGTCCACGATGGTCACCGTCACGGTGGCCGACATGATCGCGTCGCCGACCGGGGTGACCAGGGTGCCGCAGAACCGGGCGCCGCTGTCGTACGCCCGGCGGGCCGTCTCGCGCAGCACCTTGGCCAGCGCGGACCGGTGCTCGTAGAGGGCGGGGACGTCCTTGAGGCGCGCCTCGACCAGCTTGCCGACCGCGGCGTTGCGGGCGTCCGGGTGCAGCTCGAGCTCGAACCACGAGTCCGGGACGGTGATCGAGAAACCGGTCACGGTCATGGGTCAGCCCTTCGTGCTCTCGCGCAGCTGCGCGGCCAGGTCGTCGTCGGCCTTGTGCAGGTTCTCGACAGCCTGTTTCGCCATCTTGATCAGCGCGTCACAGTTCTTGTCGACCTGTCCGCGTCCGTCGCGCCAATGTGACTCAAAGTTACCAATAGCGCCGTCGATCTCACGGCCGCCGAGGTCGCCGGAGTACTCGTTCATCCAGGACCGGGCCGAATCCATACCGGCTCTAATGTCTTCCAACTGGACAGCGAAGTCCGACAGGCCGTCCAGATTGACCGTTACGCGGTCGCCAGCCATGGGTCTCCGTCCCTGTCGATCTGTTGCGCCCCGGGCAGAGTACGCGGCCCGGTCCAGATCATCCACTCCCATGATCGGAACACTGCGTGACGAGGCACGTTAGACTCCCGGCGTCGTACGCAGAGTGGAGGCACCAATGGCGAGGCCGACGGACTGGTATGTCCTCGACATGGACGGCGATCCCACCCCTGGCGACCCGGACCGGGTGCGGCAGCTCGCGTCCCGTTTCCACGACTTCGCCGAGCACGCGCACCGGGCCAAGCTCGCCGTCGACTCGTTGCAGGGCGACGGCGCCGTGCTCACCTGGATCGGCAAGTCCGGCGACGCGTTCCGCGAGCAGTTCGGCGCGTTCCCCGACCAGGTCAACAAGCTGTACCGCTCGCACCTGATGGTCGGTGACGCGCTGGAGACCTTCGCGCCGGTTCTGGAGAGCGCGCAGGCCCAGGCCGACCGGGCCCTGGCCGACGGCCGGGTCGCGGCCGACAAACTGAAGTCGTTGCAGGGTTCACTGAGCCTGGCCGAGACCGATTTCACCGGTGCCGCGCAGGCCGCCGACCGGGCCCGCGCGCAGACCCAGGCGCCCGACCCGGAGCAGGTCAAGCAGGCGGTCCGGGACTCCGAGGCGGCACAGCAGAAACGCGACCAGGCGCGCAGCGCGGTCTCCGGCGCGCAGGGTGAGCTGGACCTGGCCAAGCAGCTGGCCGACCAGGCCAAACAGCTGCGCGACGGCGCGGCCCGCACCTGCGCCCGGGAGATCGACGACGCGTCGGACGCCGGCATCCAGCCGCGCTCGTTCTGGGCCAAGCTGGCCGAGGCGTTCAAGGAACTCTGGGACATCATCTGCGAGGTCGCCAAGTGGGTGGCCCTGGTCGCCGGGATCATCGCGATGATCATCGGTGGCCCGCTGGCCTGGGTGGCCCTCGCCGCGGGAGCGATCCTGCTGATCAAGGCGGTGGTCGACTTCGCCCAGGGCAAGGGGTCGGTGATGGACCTGGTCTTCGGCATCCTCGGGGTGATCCCCGGGGTCAAGGGCCTGACGTCGCTGACCAAGCTCAGCGCGCTCTACAAGGCCGGTGGCCTCAAGGAGATCGGCAAGGCCGCGCTGACCGGCATGAAGACGATGGCCAACGACATGGTCAATATCGTCAAGCAGGCCGGCGTCGGCGCGGTCACCGTGGTCAAGAACCTCGGCGGGCTGGCGACGCTGGGCGCCGCGAAACTCTCCGACCTGTTCCACGTCAAGGTGCCGCCGGTGCCCAAGGACGTATCCCGGTCGATCAACATCCGGGAGTGCGTCACCGACCCGATCGACGTGGCCACCGGCGAGATGGTGCTGTCCGAGATCGATCTCGAGCTGCCGGGACCGCTGCCGTTCCGGCTGGAGCGCACCCACCTGTCGTCGTACCGCGGTGGCGGGCTGTTCGGCGCCTCCTGGGCGTCCACCCTGGACCAGCGGATCGAGACCGACAGCAAGGCCACGCTGTTCTTCGCGGCCGACGCGATGGTGCTCGTCTACCCGATCGGCGCGCCCGGTGCCGCGGTGCTGCCCGAGGAGGGCCCGCGCTGGCCGCTGACGATCGCCGCCGACGGCAGCGCGCGGCTGGACACCGGCACGCAGGTGCTCGGGTTCACCGCCGAGGGCCGGCTGGCCACGGTCGCCGACCCGGCCGGTGACCTGCTGCGGGTCGAGCGCGACGGGGACGGTGTGCCGCGCGCGCTGCACCACCCGTCCGGGCGCCGGGTCGTGTTCACCGCTGCGGACGGCCGGATCACCGGGATCACCCTCGCCGCCGCCGGGTCCGGCCGCCGGACGGCGATCGCCGCTTTCGGGTACGACGGTGACGGCCACCTGACCACGGTGCGGAACATCTCGGGGGAGCCGGCGACGTTCCGCTACGACCACGAGCACCGGATCACCCAGTGGATCGACCGCACCGGGTACGGCTACCGCTACACCTACGACGAGGACGGCCGCTGCGTCGGCACGGTCGGCGAGGACGGTTACCTCAGCGCCACCCTCGCCTACGAGCCGGGCGGCACCACCTGGACCGACTCGCTCGGGCACACCACGGCGTACACGTTCGACGAGTACCACCACAAGACGAGCGTCACCGACCCGCTGGGCAACACCACGCGCTACGTCTGGGGCCGGCACAACCAGCTGCTGTCCGAGACCGATCCGCTGGGCCACACCACCAGCTACGCCTACGACGAGCAGGGCCGCCCCACCACGGTGGACCGGCCGGGGGTCGCGCCGACGCTCGACCTGGGCCGGCTGCGCGGCGGCCGCCCCCGTAATCCGGAACGCGTCGAGGCCCTCGCGGGCTGGGTCGCCACCACCGCGGACGGCGAGACGATCAGTTACGACCCGGAGGGCTACCCGATCGAGCGGGCCGGCGCCGCCGGGGGAGTCTGGCGCGGCGAGTACGGGCCGTTCGGCATCCTGCTGGCCACCGTCGACGCCGAGGGCCTGCGCACCGGCTACACCTACGACACCGAGCTGCGGGTCACCTCGGTCACCGACCCGCGCGGGCTGGTCTGGCGCTACGTCCACGACCCGGCCGGCCGGCTGGTCGCCGAGACCGACTTCAACGGCCGGACCCGGACGTTCACCTACGACGCGGCCGGCCGCCTGACCGCCACCACGAACGGGCTCGGCGAGACCGTCGACTACGTCCGCGACCCGGTCGGCAACCTGCTCGAACGGCGGACCCCGACCGGCACCACCACCTACCGGTACGACACGGAAGGCCACCTGATCGCGGCCACCGGCGACGACGCCGAGCTGACCTTCGTGTGGGACGGCGCGGGCCGCCGGATCGCCGAGACGGTCAACGGCCGGACCGTACGCCTGGACCTCGACGAGACCACCGGCACCATCACCCGGCACACCCCGGCCGGAGTCACCGGCGCGTGGACGCTCGACCCGTTCGGCCGCCCGTACGCGCTGCGCAGCGGCGGCCACGAGCTGACCGTCGCGCACGACGCGCGGGGCCGGGAGATCCACCGGGCGGTGGACGGCCGGCCGGTGCTGGCCCAGCGGCACGACGACGGCGACCGGCTGCTCGAGCAGGACATGCCCGGTGTCGGCATCCGCGCCTTCGAGCACCGGGGCGACGGCGTGCTCAGCGCGATCACCGACGGGACCGGCCGCCGCGAGTACGGCCTGGACCGCACCGGCCGGGTCACCAGCGCCGGCGACGAGACCTACCACTATCCGCAGGGCCGCCTCGACGGCGAGTACGACGGCACGGACCTGCTCGCCGGCAACGGCGTCACCGCGACGTACGACGGGCACGGGCGCATGCTCACCCGTACCGTCGAAGGTTGTGGATCGTGGGTTTTCACCTGGAACGCCGACGATCAGATGGTGGCGGCACGGACCCCGGCCGGCGCGGTCTGGCAGTACCGGTACGACCCGCTGGGCCGCCGGATCAGCAAGCAGAGCGGCGCCGAACGCTACGACTTCGCCTGGTCCGGCAGCAGCCTGGTCGAGCAGGCGCACGTCGGCGCGGACGGCACCCTGCGGGTCACCACGTGGGATCACCACCCGGCCGACGGGCGCCCGGTGGCCCGCACCGTGCGGGTCGGCGCCGACCTGGACTACGCCACCGTGGTCACCGACCGGGTCGGCACGCCGACCGAGCTGCTCGGCGCGGACGGCGCGCTGCGCTGGCAGAACACCGCCACGCTGTGGGGCGCCACCGGCGCACCGGCCGCCGCGCAGCCGCTCGCCTTCCCCGGGCAGTACCGCGACGACGAGACCGGGCTGCACTACAACGTCTACCGGTACTACGACCCGCTGACCGGGCGGTACCTGAGCCAGGACCCGCTCGGGCTGGCGCCCGCCGTCGACCCGGCGGCGTATGCGGCGAACCCGCTGCTCTGGGCGGACCCGCTCGGCCTGATGTGCACCGGGCCGGGCAGCACCGCCGGCCTGAACATCCCGAAGGGTCTGAGCCCGACCGACATCGCCGCGATGATGGACACCGCCGGTGACATCAGCCTGATCAACACGTTCAAGCAGCCGCTCGAAGTGATCCCGGACCTCAAGCTCAACCAGTCGAAGCCGCAGTGGCTCTTCCACGGCTCGGACGTCCCGCCGGACAAGATCTTCAAGGAGGGTCTCGTCTCGAACGCGGTCTACAACAAGGCCGGGTCGCACTACGACATCAAACTGCACCAGCAGAACAGCTCCAAGGTGCGCGACGGCGGCACCTACAGCGGGTTCGTCTCGACCACCGAGGACTGGAACACCGCGCTGCAGTTCGTCCGGGACAAGGACATCTCGTTCCAGCTGCAGAAGCTCGATCCCACCGGCGTCGACTTCGTCAAGAACGTCGGCGGCAAGGACTTCAAGATGCACTTCGGCTACGTCTACGTGGTGAAGGCCGACAGCCAGCCCTTCGTCGAGCTGAACGTCCAGGCGATCAACGACATCAGCAAGATCTCCCAGAAGGAGTTCGCCGCGCTGGACCACATCCCGGGCTTCAACATCTCACACGCGTTCAAGATCGATACGCCGTACAACGTCGGGATCAAGAACGGTGTGCAGCAGCTGGACATCCCGCCGGGCAACTTCCAGATGGAGCAGTTCGACAACCCCGGCTTCGCACGTTAGGACATCGGTTATGCAGTGGATGTATGCGATCGACCCGGCCTACGACGGCGTATCGGACGTTCCGCCGTACGCGATCGCCGGGGCCTACCCGCTCGACGCCGACGGCACGCCCGCGGCGGAGATGATCCCGAACCCGGACTACCGGCCGTCGCCGCGGGTCCTCGGCCTGCCCGCGCCCGCCAACGACGTCGAGGCGGCCATCCAGAACGCGGCCACCGGGCACGGTGACGACGCCGCGGTCCGGGCCGCGCTGCTGGCCGGCACGGTCTTCGTCGACCCGGCCGCGCCCGCCGACGACCTGGAGCTGCGGGCCTGGACCTCGGACCGCCACCTGCCGGCCGCCGGGCACGACCAGGTCTGGCGGCGGCTGCCGGTCGCCCGGTTGGCCGCCGAGCTCGACGACCGGGCGCTGCTGCTCAACCCGGGCACGGACCTGGAGGTACGGCTGCCCGCCGCGGCGCTGCGCTGAGACCTCAGAAGCTGACTTCGATGCCCATCAGCGGCGGGCGCTTGACGTGGAACGTCCGGTTGAACCAGGCGCCGATCCGCGAGGTGATGTAGCGGCGCTGCAGCAACCGGTGGGCCGCCAGGGTCTCCTCCGGCGACAGCAGCCGGGCGGTGCCCTGGATCGGCTGGGCGCCCGCCGGGACCTTGCCGCGGATGTCGCACGCGACCACCTCGACCCGGGGGTTGCGGCGGATCCGCTTGACCTTCCAGGCCTCGGCCTCCGAGACGGTGGTCAGCACGTCGCCCTCGGTGACGTGCCAGACCGGCGTCGCGACC
Source organism: Actinoplanes palleronii (assembly GCF_016862315.1). Taxonomy (GTDB): domain Bacteria; phylum Actinomycetota; class Actinomycetes; order Mycobacteriales; family Micromonosporaceae; genus Actinoplanes; species Actinoplanes palleronii. The sequence goes on from NZ_BOMS01000120.1 coordinate 25,259, forward strand.
GGGGTGCCGTCCTTGCGGAACGTGATCAGGCTGACCTGCTTGCTGGCGACGATCTCTGCGGGGACGCTCATGACGGCGATCCTAGTGCTCGTCCGGCAGCAGGACGGTGGCGCTCTCGCTGAACTCCAGCAGCCAGAGCACGTGCGGCTGCGGCTCGCACAGCCGCAGCGTGACACCGCGCTCGGCGCACCACTGCTGGGCGCGCAGCAGCACCCGCAGGCCGCGCAGGTCGACGAAGCTCACCTGGGCCATGTCCACCTCGACCCGCCGGACACCGTCGTGCACCGCGTCGTCGAGGAACGCGGCGAGCAGCGGCCCGCCGGTCAGGTCGAGCTCACCGCTCAGCACGATGGCCAGCCGGTCGTCGAGGGCGTCCTTCACCGCGGCGTGCAGCCGGGCGCCGCCGTCGGCCGTCACGACGCACTCTCCGGACGGGTGGCGACGGCCGGCTGGGGGGCGACGGTCGCCCAGACCACCTTGCCGAGCCGGCAGGGCAGCACGCCCCAGGTCCGGGCGGCCGCCGCGACCAGCCGCAGGCCCAGCCCCCGGCGGCCCAGCCAGTCACCCGGCCGGCCCGGATCGTCCTCGACCAGCCGGGGGAACGTGGCATCCCGGTCGTGCACGGTCAGGTGCAGCACGGCCCCGCGCAACGACACCCGCACGTCGAGGTCGGTGGCCGCGTGTTCGATGGCGTTCATGACCAGCTCCGACATGATCAAACGGGCCTGATGGGTCAGCTGCGGCACCCCGAAGGCCAGGCACGCGTCGCCGGCCAGGGTGCGAGCCAGGGCGTTCGAGCGCAGTTCCGGCGGCAGCGCCAGGTGCCAGTGCCGGCGCTGCCCGGTGGCGCCCCACACCGCGGCGCCGTCCAGCGGGGCGGCGGCGGCCAGCGCCTCGCCGACGCTGGCGGCCAGGCGGATCCGGCTCTCCGGCATCCGCCGGGCCACCGCCGGGGGCGCGCCGATCAGCACCAGCACGGTCGGTGAGCCGGTCTCCCGGACGTACCGGGCCGCGGTCTGCCAGGTCGGCGCGGACTCGCCGGCCGGATCGTCCAGCCGGGCCAGATCGACGATCAGCAGCTGGGGTGTCTCGGCCAGGCAGCCGCGCAGTGCCGCGGCGGTCTCGGTGCGCAGCCGGCCGTCCCAGCCGCCGTGCACTTCCACCTGTGTCACCGCGTGGTCCGGGTCGTTGACGCACACGACCTGGGCCACACCGGAGACGAGAAAAGCGTTGGTCATTACTTCGAGTCTTTCGAAGGGCCGTCGCGGGAACCGTCCGAGCATGGCGTGCTCCGTGGCCCCCGCGCCAGGCACATCCCCTGATCGGGTCGTCCGTTCGGCCTATGTAGATCCACTCGAAAGGCGGGCTGAAGCGCTTACCCGCTCGCAGTTTCCGCAAACCCCGGCGACGGTCCCAGTTGAAGATCAAGACTGGCGGCGTCGAGTTCCCGGCTGGCCGGTGGGCTCGCGATTCCATCGGACCTGACGGAAAGAGCGGGCCTATGAGCGCGGTTGTCGCGGAGCAAGCCCTCAACGGAGCGGAAGCGGCCCGGCGGGACGCGTCGGCGCCCCGGCTGCGGGACCTGGTGTCCCCGCTGGGTGGCCTGGTCAACAACGTCTACCAGCTGCCGGTCGAGTCCTCGGACCCGCCGCTCGCGGTGTTCTCGGCCGACCTCGGCGACGTGTCGACGGTGCTGCCGAACCTGTGCGGCCCGGACTGCCTCGGCACCCTGGACGGCACCGGCACCGGCGTGGACCCGGAACGCTCGGCGATCGTCGGCATCGCCGAGGGCCTGGAACGCTACGCGAACTGCGTCTACGACGACCGCCAGCTCCGCTGGGCCACCGCCGACGAGCTGGCCGCCGAGGGCGCCGCGGCGCTCGACCTGGACAGCCTGCCGCGCTGCTCGCCGGCCGAGCTCGAGGACCCGCACAGCCCGCTGGTGCTGCCCGAGCGCACCGCGCGGATGCGCTGGATCCGCGGCCTGGACCTGGCCACCGGCACACCGTCCTGGGTGCCCGCGTCGCTGGTCTTCATGCACTTCTCGGCACACGACGGCGAACGGATCACCAACCCGATCTCCACCGGGGCGGCCACCCACCCCGACCCGGCGGTGGCGGTCCGCGGCGCGCTGTGCGAGGTGATCGAACGGGACGCGATCAGCCTCACCTGGCTGCACGAGCTGCCGCTGCCCCGGATCGAGCTCGACACGGTCGGCCCGGAACTGCAGCGGTACCTCGACCTGTGTGCCGGGCGGGACGTCGAGATCCAGCTCTACGACGCCACCACCGACCTGGGCATCCCGACCGTGTACGGCGTCTCGATCGCCCGGAATCACCCGACCTGTCGTACCGTCGTGTCCTGCGCGACCAGCCTCGATCCGCAGACCGCGGCGGCGAAGGCGATCTGCGAGACCGTGTCGGTGCGGATCGCGCTGCGCGGAGCGCAAGCGCCCAGTGAGGACGTCCGGACGTTCACCGGGGTGTCCGACGGCGCGGCCTACATGGCGATGCCGGAGCGGGCCGCCGCCTTCGACTTCCTGCTGACCAGCCCGGCCCGGCGCCGGCTGTCGGAGATGCCGGTGCTGTCCACCGGGGACGCCACCGCCGACCTGCGCCTGGTGCTCGACCGGCTGGCCGAGCGGGACATGGCCGCGTACCTGATCGACCTGAGCACCGACGAGGCGATCCGGGCCGGGATGACCGTGGTCCGCGCGGTCGTACCCGGGCTGCAGCCGCTCTGCTTCAACTACCGGGCCCGCTACCTCGGCTCGCCCCGGCTTTACCGGGCGCCGGTCGCGATGGGTTACCCGTCCAGGACCGAGGCGTCGTTGAACGCCTGGCCGCAGCCATTCGCGTGAGGATCGCCATGTATCGCCTGTTCGTCACACCCGTCGGTCCGTTCGGCTTCGCCGTCGCCGAGCGGCTGCGTGACCTGGTCCACGACGTCGAGATCGCCGGCGCGCCCGGCGCGGTGGTCCGGCCCCGGACACCGGAACCCCGGCTGCACGTGCTCATCGCCTGGCGCCGGATGCCCGAGCTGGAGCGCGAGTGTGACGAGGAGTCGTTCCGCACCGGCCAGCCCTGGCTGCCGGTGATCCTGGACCACCCGGTGCTGGAGATCGGCCCGGCCGTGGTGCCGGGCGCCGGCGCGTGCCAGGGCTGCTACCGCGGCCGGCAGGCGCAGCACGACCCGGCCCGGACCGTCCGCGCCGCGGTGGACCGGCACTACACCGCGGACGCGCAGGCCGGTCCGGCCGGATACCTGCCGTCGACCGCGCTGCTCGCGGCGGCCGCCGTCGCCGAGGCCGTCGAACGGCTCCGGACCGCTCCGGAGGACGAGGCCGGTCGGGTACGGCAGATCGACGTGCCGACCCAGCAACTACGCGCCGGCCGGGTGGTCGGCGTGCACGGATGTCCGCGGTGCGGCCTGGGCCGGGACGAGACCACCCGGTCGTACGTACGGCTGCCCGACCTGCTGCAGGGAGTGTGGGGATGATCGGAACCGAGGAAACGACCCGGCACGAGGGCCGGATGTCGGCCGCCACCATGGCCTACGTCACCGGCGTCGACCCGCAGTTCCAGGTGCCGGACCGGCCCTGCCTGGTACCCGGCCTGGTGACCGTCCCGCTCGACGACGGCCTGGCGTTCGCCGGCGGCGGCAACCGCACCACCGCGCTGCGTGGCCGGACCGCCACCACGCTGATCCCGCGGCTGCTGCCGGAACTGGACGGCGCCCGCACCGTCCCGGAGCTGGCCGCCGCGCTGCCCGGGGTGTCCGAGCGCACCCTGTACGCCTGCGTCTCGATGCTCTACGTCAGCGGCCTGCTGCAGAACGGCCCGGCCGGCGACGAGCTGACCCTGATCCCGGCCGAGGTGATCGACTACCTGGGCCGGAACCTGGACACCACCCGGGTCAACCGCAGCCGCAGCGAGGCCGGCGACCGGCTGGCACAGACCCGGGTGCTGCTCGCCGGGCCCGGTGCGCTGACCGGCGTGCTGCGCGCCGAACTGGCCGCGTCCGGCGTGGACGTGCACGGCTGGACCGGTGCCGACATGCCGATCGGGGCCGGTGACTTCGTGGTCGCCGTCGACGACGGGGACGCCGCGGCGATGGCCCGGGTCGACGAGGCGTGCCGCCGGGCCGGGATCGGCTGGCTGCGCACCGCGGCCGGTGAGCGCACCGCCGAGGTCGGGCCGCTGTTCGACGCCCGGTACACCGGCTGCTACGACTGCTTCGCCGGTCCGTTCGATCGCGGCGAGCCGTCGCCGGCGCGGGTCGCGGCCTGGGCCGCCCTGATCACCACGGAGATCGTGCACCTGCTGTCCCGGGTCGGCCAGACCCCGTCGCTGACCGGCTGCGCGGTGTACGACCTCGTCGACTGGACCCAGTCCACGCGCAGCGCGTACCGCCTGCCGGGCTGCCCGGTCTGCCTGCCGTCCGAGCTGCCGGGACCGGCCCTGGCGCACGTGTACGAGCAGGCGGTGGCGTTCCCGCCCCGCGAATGGCTCAACCCCAAAGACCACCAGATGCACTTCAAACCGTCGAACGTGGCGCTGCAGCGCTACAACCGGGAGTTCCCGGCCGCCGTGAAGGTCTCTCTCGGCGAGGAGCAGACGATCGGGGCGCTGCTGCGGCGTACCGCCGGGCTCCGCGAGGAGCGGGACGGGCAGGTCCGCCGGTGGGCGCCGACCGGCGGGAACCTCGGCTCGGTGCAGGCCTACCTGCTCGCCCTGGACGTGCCCGGGACCGACCCCGGCTGGTACTTCTACCAGCGCGGCGACCACAGCCTGGCCCGGATCCGCGCGCTCGACGACGCCGGCGGCGTGGTGGCCGCGGTCAGCCCGGCGCTCGCCGTGGACCGGCCGTCGGCACTGCTCGTGCTCACCGGCGCGCTCGGTGTGGTCGCGGCCAAGTACCACGAGTTCGCCTACCGGATTCTCTGCCTGGACGCCGGCGCGGCGCTCGCCCAGCTGACCGCGCTCACCGACGAGCACGGCGCCACGGCCCGGATCGCCGACCGCTGGGACGACACGGCGATCGCCGCCGCGCTGCGCCTGGACGACAGCGAGCCGGTCACCGCCGTGGTCGCCCTGACCCTGAGGAACGACGCATGAGCGTGGACACCGCCGACGAGCGCCTGCACCTGCTGGAACGGCTGCTGGCCGACACCAAGCGGGACCCCGGGCCCCGGATCCTGGTCCCGGCACACCTGCAGCCGCCGCCGCACGAGGGGCCGTCGATCGCGCTGCCCGCCCCGGCCGGCCCGCGCCTGGCCCTGGACGACGTGCTCGCCGAACGCACCTCGACCCGCGACTACGCGCCCGCCGCGATGTCCGCCGAGGACCTGTCCGCGCTCTTCGCGGCCGCCGACCGGATGGACGCGCGTGGCTGGGCGGGGGAGCGCGAGGCCGGTGTCGGGCTGGAGCTGTACTGCGCGGCCTGGCGGGTCACCGGCGTGGACACCGGGCTGTACCGGTACCTGCCCGGGGAGTCCGCGCTGCGCCGGGTGGCGAGCCTGCCCTCCGGCGCCGAGGCCGAGGAGCTCGTGCTGCAGCGGGAGTTCGCCCAGGCGCCCGCCCTGCTGGTGATCACCGGGAACCTGGCCGGCGCGCTCGCCCGGCACGGCAGCCACGGTCACCGGCTGCTGCTGTCCCGGGCCGGCGCGGCCGGGCACGCCGCCTGGCTGGCCGCCCTGCGCCTCGGGCTGGTCGGCACGGTCTTCGCCGGTCTGCTGCCGCACGTCCTGCGGGAACGGGTCGGCGCCGACGGCTACCACCGGGCCCCGCTGTTCGCGTTCGCCGCCGGTCACCCGGCGCCGGAGTGGACGGCGTAGCCCGGCACAGAGCTGGGGTCCGCGCTCCCGGAGCCCGGGCCCCGGCCGGCGGCGACCGCCGACCGGCAAGACACATCAAAGGAGATGAGTCGCGTGAAGAGTGACCTACCGATGCCCGAGATCCACGATGAACTGGACCTCTGGCTCGAGGACGACCTGACCGCCGAGCTGCTGCCGACCGTGGTGAGCGCGTCGCTGCTCGGCACCGGTGGCTGTGGCCCGTGCCACGGCTGCGGTCCGTGTGGCGGGTGCCGCGCCAGCGGCGGCTGCGCCCCCTGCGGTCCCTGTGGCGGTTGCCGGGGCTGCGGTCCCTGCGGCGGCTGCGGTGGCACCCGGGGCTGTGGCGGCTGTGGCGGCTGCGGTGGCACCCGGGGCTGCGGCGGCTGTCGCTGATCTGAGGGTCTGACCCAGCCGGGGGCGTGCTGTCACCAGTGCGCCCCCGGCGTCCTACTGCCCGTTGGAGAACGACACCCATGTCTGCCGAACAGAGCACGCTCGACTGGCTCGACGAGCCGGTGGAGCTGGCGCCGGAGGTCGAGCTGGTCGACGGCGCCGACGGCCACCCGTTGCTGTTCAACGCGGCGTCCGGCACGTATGTCCGGCTCAGCCCGACCGGGGTGCGGGTGGTGCCGTTGCTCGACGGCAGTCGTACCGGCACCGCGCTGCTGGACGCGGCCCGCCGTTCCCGGGGACCGGACGGCACCCGGGACCGGTCGCCGGTGCTGCTGTCGTTCCTCACCGACCTGCGCGCGGCCGGGGTGCTGTGCGTACCGCCGGAACCGCTGCGGGGCCGGCACCTGGCGCTGTCCTGGCTCTTCCGGCTCACCCCGCGCCTGCGGATCCCGGCCCGGCACCTGAACCTGCTGCTGCGCCCGCCGGCCAAGCTGCTCGCCCGCTTCCCTCGATCGTCCTTCGCCGTCGCGGTGCTGGTCGCGGTCGCCGCCACGGTCGCCATCGTGCTGGCGATGACGCTGCCCGCCCCGATGGTGTTCGCCGGCCCGTCCTGGCTGCTGCTGATCGCGGCGCTGCTGGTGCAGGCGACCGTGCACGAGATGGGGCACGCCGCGGTGTGCCAGTCGCTGGGTGTGCCGGTCCGCGAGGCCGGGGTGAAACTCTTCTTCTACCTGCTCCCGCTGACCTACGTGGACCGCACCGACGCCTACCGGGTCCGCTCCCGCACCGCCCGCAGCGCCGTCGCCCTGGTCGGCCCGCTCGTCGACCTGGCCGCCGCCGGCCTGTCCGGCGCGCTGATCGTCGTCGACCCGGTGCAGTTCGGCTGGCTGCGCTGGCTGCTCGGCATGCAGCTGTTCGTCATCCTCAACAACCTCAACCCGCTGCTCCCGCTCACCGACGGCCACCACGCGATGGAGGCCGCCCTCGGCGAGTTGAATTTGCGCCACCGCGCCTTCGCCTACCTGGGCCACCTGCTGTTCCGCATGCCCCTGTCCGCGGCCCACCGCGCGGTCACCCCCGCCCGCCGCCGCCTGTACCTCACCTACGGCCTGATCAGCGCCACCTACCTGCTCCTGGTCCTGTCACTGATCGCCATGAACTACTACCGCCTACTGGCCCAATTCACCCATTAACCCCATTCGGTACGAATACCGAGCGCCCCGCCGCAGGCTACAAAGCCACGCCCCGGGCCGGTCCCGCGCCACGCCCGCGCCCCCACCGACCCAGCCGCGCCTCCCGGCCCGCGTCGATCCCCGCGCGACGCCCGCGCCACCGCGGACCGCAGCGCGCCTCCCGACCTCGGCTGGTGCTGAGGGGTGTCTCAACGCCGTTGAGACACCCCTCAGCACCAGCCGGTCTCGCTGGCTGGGTTGCTTCCGGTTGGCGGGTGGCCGGGGTCGGCCGCCAGGCCGGGCGGGCGCTGGGTTGCGGTGCGCCACGCCGCCCGCGGCCCGTCCGGGTGCGCGGCCGTCCCGCAAGGTGGCCGGCTCGTCCCGGTAGTCGGTCGCCCTCCGGGCCCGGCTGGTCCTCACGGCCGCCAACCCGCCCCGATCCGGCCGTCAGGCCCAGCCGGAGTCGCCGGGCTGGTCCTGGCGGCCGTTGTGGCGTCCTCATTAGGGCTGTCAGAGCCAGCCGCGGTCGACGGGCTGGTTCTGACAGCCGTTATGGCGTGCTCATCAGGGCCGCAAGAGCCAGCCGGGCTTGTTCGGGTGCGCGCCTCCCGGCACCGGCTGGTGCTGATGGTTGTGTGTCGGCGGCCGGGAGGCAGCCGCCCGCGCCAGCCGGGTCCGTGGGCTGGTTCTGAGGGGTGTCTCGGGGGTGCCGAGACACCCCTCAGAACCAGCCGAGGTCGGGGGCGCGCTGCGGTCTGGGGTGGGGCGGGTCTCGCGTGGGCCCTACGGGCGGGAGGGTCAGGGGCGGGCGAGCAGGTCGCTGACCTCGGTGCGGGAGGAGACGCCCAGCTTGCGCAGGATGTTGGAGACGTGGACGGCGGCGGTTTTCGGGGAGATGTAGAGGCGGCGGGCCAGCTCCGTATTCGTCAGGCCATCGCTGATCAGGACGGCGACCTCGCGTTCGCGCGGGGTCAGGGCGGCCGGGCCGGTGACCGCGGGCGCGCCGCCGGCCGGGGCCATCCCGAGCTGCGCGCGGACCGCGTCGAGCTGGGCCACCCGCCAGCCGCCCCACCCGGCCAGCAGCGCCGCGGCCGCCTCGGCCTGGGCGGCGGCCTCGCTACGACGATCCGCGGCCAGCAGGCAGCGAGCCGCCCCGAGCCGCACCGTGCCCCGCACGAACGGCGCCAGGATGTGCGCGTCCGTGATCGAGAGATACCCGGCCAGCGCCTCGGCGTGCCGGCCGTGCGCCTCGGTCACCTGGGTCTCGACCAGCGTGCGCAGCGCGTCCCACACCTCGGCGTCGAGCAGCGCCTCGGCCATCATGTCCAGTCGCCCGGCCGGCAGTCCGAGCTGGAGCGCCGCCGAGATCAGGTCGTGGGCCTGTTCACCGCTGCGCCACGGCTGCGGGGCGATCAGCGTGATGAACTCGTCCAGGGCGGCCTCGGCACCGGCCAGGTCACCGCGCCGGCAGGCCAGGTTGAACACCAGCCCGGGGATGGTGGTCGGCATGTTGCTGGGCAACGTGGCCAGGTCGGTGATCAGCTGCTCGACCCGGTCCAGTTCGTTGGCCTCCAGGTAGAGCCCGGCCAGGAAGACGCCGTGGTAGTCGGCCCACCGGCCCCGGCGCTGGTAGCCGTGGTCGTGCTCGCGGCCCTCCTCCAGCGCGGCGATCGCGGCGCGCAGGTCACCGGAGCGCAGCGCGAGCCGGGCCCGGCCCTGGAAGTACGTGGCCACGGCGAGCGACTCGAACCCGGCCCGTTCGGCGTCGACCCGCATCCGCTCCAGGGTCTCGGCGTGCTCGACCGGCGAGGCCGGCGGCTCGCCGTGCACCAGGGCGTTCAGGGCCCGGGCGGCGAGCACCCACTCGCCGGCCTGCTCGGCCTCGTCGACCAGCCCGGCGAGCATCTTGCGGCCGTCGGCGGCGGTGTGCGGGCGCTCGGTCAGCGTGGAGCCCTTCTCGACCAGGGCGGCCAGGCGTACGGACGGCAGGTCGAACTCGTCGGCCAGTGCCAGCGCCCGGTCCGACCAGTGCAGGGCCGCGTCGAGCTCGTCACGCAGATACGTCGACTGGGCGATCGCGGTCATCGCCCGGGCCTGGTCGGCGCCCGGCGGCAACTCGGCGATCAGCGTCTCGATGTGCTGGGTCAGGGCGCGCATCTCGCCGGTCTCCCGGGACTCCCAGGCGATCCGGACCAGCAGGTACAGCGACTCGGCCCGGTCGGTGCTGGTGCCGGCCAGGTCCCGCCAGCGCCGGCCGTGGCGCAGCGCGTCGTCGAGCAGCCCGGCCAGCCACGCGGCCCGGGCCGCGGACGCCAGCAGATCGGTGTCGTCGGGCGCCTCGTCGAGACCCATCTCGGCCAGCTGCAACGCCTGGTAGGCGGAGCCGATCGACAGATACAGCGCGGCACCCCGCCGGGCTGCGGTGATCATGTCGTCGTACCGGCCGGCGCCGCGGGCGTGGTGCGCGACCATGGCCGGGTCGGAGGCGCCGCCGCGCAGCAGCACGTCGAGGGCCGCCTCGTGCAGCCGGCGCCGCTGCCGGCCGAGCAGCTGACCGGCGATCGCCTCGCGGACCAGCGCGTGCCGGAACGCGAACTCGTCCTCGCCCGCCTCGACCAGCACACCCCGGGTGACCAGGTCGCGCAGCACCGCGATCAGCGCGTCCTCGCCGGCCCCGGTCACGTCGGCGAGCAGGTCGAACGGGATGCGGTGGCCGAGCACGGTGGCCGCCTCGACGATCCGGTGGCTGACCGGGTCGAGGTCGTCGACCTGCCGGCGCAGCACGTCCGCGAGGCTCCACGGCAGCGGCTGCTCGACGAGCGCCTCCACGTCGTAGCCGGGCAGTGCGCGGAGCAACTCCTCCAGGAAGAACGGATTGCCGCCGGTCCGATGATGCAGAGCGGTCGCGGCACGCAAGGCCACGGGTGCACCGGTCGCGGCCGCGAGCAGGGCCGCGGTCTGCGCGGGGGACAAGCGATTCAATCGTACGTGGGTGACCGCGTGCCGGCGCTCCAACCGGGCCAGCAGACCGGCCACCGGCTGGCGGCGGGTCACCTCGTCCGGCCGGTATGTCCCGATCAGCAGCCGTGGCCCGGGCTGGTCGGCGATCCGCTCGAACAGTGCCGCGCTCTCCGAGTCGGCCCAGTGCAGATCTTCGAAGACGATCACGGCGGGGGCGTCGCCGATCAGGTCGGCCACCACGGCCAGGCCGGTGTGCAGCCGCTCGATCGGGCTGCGCCGCGGATCGCCGAGCGCGTCCAGCTGCGCCTCGTCGACCCCGGCCCGCCCGTCGATGGCGTCGAGCAACACCTCGTACGGCCGGGACAGCGAGCCGGGCTCGGCCTGGCCGATCAGCACCACGGCCTGCGCCGGAAGGGTGGACAGCAGCTCCTGGACCAGCCGGGTCTTGCCGATGCCCGGCTCGCCCGCGATGATCGCGACGGCCGGCTCACGCGAAGCAGCGAGCCGCGCCAACCGGCGCAGCTCGCTGTCCCGACCGATCATCACCGGGCTGGCACCGCCGCGGAGGGTTCGCACGACGCCAGGGTACCGGTGGGGTGTCCGCGTACCGCCGAGGCTTTCCCGGCCCGGCGGGACAGGCGGTTGCGCCGGGCGCCGGCGAGTAGGCGCTCCTTGTCGGCCTCGGCGATCAGCTCGCGCTGCCGGTCGTTCGCCAGGGCCAGCATCAGTTCCGGGTGCATCAACATGACTTGTCTCCTCGTTCGTGGCTGATGGGTCAATCCTCGGCCGGAACGGGACCCGCCACATCGGAAGCTGTTACCTATCTTCGCTGGTCAGAACGGTTTAGTCGGCGACGCGCGGGTGGACTAGGCATACCTAGACGGAACCCGATGACCTAGGGTGGCGGCGACCACGAGCACGGGGGTACGAGCATGGGAACGACCGCTGACCGGCTGGCGGCGGCGTATTTCGACGCCATCGCGACGCTCTGCACGGTGACCCCGAAGGGCTGGTACGCCGAGCGCGGCACCGCCCGCGCGGCTCTCACCGGCGCCAGCCTCGCCACCCTCAACTGCGTGTACGACACCACCCTGGACCCGGACCCGGAGTCCCTCGAGGAGCTGGCCGCCGACGTCAGTGACCGCACCGCCGACTGGTCCATCATGATCCGCGGCGCGGCCAGTCCGGAACTGATCGCCCTCGCGGCCCGCCACGGCCTGACCCGGCACGGCGACGTGCCGCTGCTGGGCTGCGCGATCGGCGACGTCGAGTTCCGCGACGACGAACGGCGCGTCTCGGTCCGCCGGATCGGCGCGGCCGAAAGTGACCTGTACACGCAGGTGCTCGCCGAGGGGTTCGAGGCGCCCGCGGCGGCGTTCGGCTCGCTGATGGGCGGCACGGTGCTGGACGCCGGCCCGGTCACCGGCTATCTGGCCGAGTCCGGCGGCCACCCGATCGGCACCGGCCTGGCCATGACGTCCGGCGACGTGGTCGGCGTGTTCAACATCGCGGTACGGCCGGCCGCCCGCAGCCTGGGCGCCGGCCGCCGGATCACCGAGGCGGTGCTGCACGGCGCCCTGGTCTCCGGCGCCACCTGGGCCTACCTGCACCCGAGCGAGATGGCCCGCCCCCTCTACGAGTCGATGGGCTTCCACCTGGTCGAGACCTGGACCGCCTTCACCGCCTGACCCCGCGGAGCCGCCGCGCCGAGCCGGGCGCTGCCCGCGCCGCGCACAGCGCGCCCCGCGGCACCGCGCGAGACCGAGGCCACTCAAGGCTGCGGCCGCGTCGAGCGGGGGTTGGCTGGCTCTCAGGGGTGTCTCCGCATGGCGGAGACACCCCTGAGGCCCAGCCGGTGACCGGGAGGCGCGCTGCGGTCCGGGCCGGGAGCGGGTCTCGCGGCGGCCTCACGGGCGGGACTCGGCTCGTAGCCTGCGGACGAGCGCTCCGTATCCGTACCGAATAGGGCTGACCGGAAGCCGAAGCGGACCTGGCGCGTCAGGGATGGACCACCGCGGGCAGGACGAAGAGCATCGTGGTCGACCAGGTGATGTGGGTGAGGATCGGGGCGAGGATGCCGCCGGTGGCGCGGCGTTGCAGGGCCAGGATCAGGCCGAGCAGGGCGGCCGCGAAGACCAGCATCGGGTTGCCGGTGGCCAGCGTGGCGGCGGCGTAGACGACCGTGGAGATCGGGACGGCCCAGCGGCGGCCGATCGCGGCGAACAGCGCGCCGCGGAAGAAGACCTCCTCGGCGATGCCGTTCAGGACGGTGATCGCGGTGATCGGGACGATCGCGCCGTAGCGGGCGTGCGCGAGGACGCTGTTGACCGGGTCGCGCAGCGCCGGCACCTCCCGGACGACAAGCGAGCCGGCCACGAAGACGGCCGCGATGACCAGGCCGGTCAGCACCGGTACGACGATCGGGCGGCGCAACCGGCCCCGGAACGGCGTCCAGCCCAGGTGCAGCGGGCCGGACAGCAGCGCGCCACCGATCCAGGTGAGCGCGACCAGCACGGTCAGCGGGTAGAAGACGGCGTCGCCGGGGCGCACCGAGAGTGAGACGCCGAGCAGGATCGCGCCGGCCACCAGGGTGAGCGCGGCGACGATCCGGCGGCGGCGGAACTCCCGGTCGGACTGCTGATGATCGCGCTCAACCCGGTCGACGAACGACGAGGCGAGCACGTCGCGGGTGTGGGTCAGCCAGGTCATCGGCCCGGCCGGACCTGGTCGTGTCGCTGTTGCGAGGCCAGCGCCAGGCGGACCGCTTCGTCGTAGCCGATGGTCGGGCCGGGCAGTAGCGACGTGATGCTGCGATCCCGGACCACCACCTCGGTGGCCATCGAGTCGACCAGATTCCGCGCGGTCGCCAGATCAACATCGGTCACGAAGCGCAGCCACGCCGACGACAGCCGCGGGGTCAGCAGCGGCACGGTCAGGTTCGGCAGCCGCTTGCCCATCACCGCGGCGGCCCGCTGCAGCATGTCGAGATAGCGCAGCACCTCCGGCCCGCCGATCTCGTAGACCCGGCCGCGCGCCTCGGCCGGCTCCAGCACGCCGATCAGGTACCGCACCGCGTCCGGCAGCGCGATCGGCTGGGTGCGGGTCCGGACCCAGCGCGGCGTCACCATGATCGGTAACCGGCCGGCCAGTTCGCGGGTCATCTCCCAGGAGATGTTGCCGTGCCCGATCACCACGGCGGCGCGCAGCACGGTGACCGGCACCGGCCCGGCCTGCAGGATCTTCTCCACCTCGCGGCGGGACCGCAGGTGCGGCGACAGGCGCCGGCCGTCCGGCCCGAGCCCGCCGAGATAGATGATCCGTTCCGCGTGCGCGGCGGCCGCGGCCTCGGTGAAGTTCCGGGCCGCCTGCGCGTCGCGCTGCTCGAAGTCGTCCGAGTCCAGCGAGTGGACCAGGTAGTAGGCCGCGTCGACGCCCTGGAACGCGGCGCGCAGCGACGCGGGATCGCCGACGTCACCGCTGACCGGCTCACCCGCGCCGGTGTACTCCGCCGGGTTGCGGGTCATCGCCCGCACCCGGTAGCCCTGTTCCACGAGACGGGCCGCGACGTGCGAGCCGATGAACCCGGAAGCGCCACTGACCAGCACAGTTTTCGTCACGGTCCTGCCCATACCCGATTCGGCCGGTCTGAGTCGGCCCTGTGGAGATCTGCACATGATCGCCCGGCGTTCCACATTTCCCGCCCAGGCGAAGATCTCCTTGGGCACGGATTTCCGACAGCGTCGCCACCCGGCCGCCGGGCAGAGCGACCCGCGGCTCGCCACCTTCATGCATGCCCAGCTTCCCGCCGGGTCGGCCGGCGTGCACACCCCGGGCGCCTGGGAGGCGGCCGTGCCGAACGGCGTCTACACGGTGACCGTCGCGGTCGGCGACGCCGGCACGGCGGTCGACAGCGTGCACTGGGCCAGTGTCGAGGATCAGAACGCGATCGCCGCTTTCCGGCCGACCGCCGCGGTCAAGTTCGCCACCGCCACCCGGACCGTGCGGGTCACCGACGGCAAACTCACGCTCAGCCCGGCCGGGGAGTCAACACCAAGCTCGGCTACATCGACATCGCCGGCGTCCACGATCACCAGCGGCGGCGGTGACGTGATCAACCTGTCGCCGACCGGCCCGCTCGCCGCGAACACCGCCTACCGGTTCACCGTCACCAGCGGGGTCACCGACGTGACCGGCGCGCCGTTCCTCCCGTACTCGATCGTCTTCACCACCGGCGCGGGTGGCACCCCGGGCGGGCCGGTCGCCTTCGACAAGACCGTCGGCGTCGCCACCGTCGTCAAGGGCCCGGACGGGCGGCTCTACGCCGGCACCCTGGACGGGTACCTCCACCGCTTCCCGATCAACGCGGACGGCACCCTCGGCCCGGCCACCGTGATCGGCACGGTCCGGGCCAACGCCACCGCGCTCGGCCTGCCCGGCGCACCGGCCCGCCTCGTGCGCCCGGCGCGGCTACACCGGCCCGGCGGTCCCGGCGCTGACCAGCGTGCCGACCGCCGAGACCGATTACGTGTTCGACGTGAAGCCGGGCCGGTACTACGGCCACCCGAACCCGGTCCGCTGCGAGTGGGTCCTGGCCGGTGGCAACCCGACCGCCGGCACCGACCCGTTCCAGGTGCCGGCGTACCCGGCCGGCACCGCGCCGGACCCGAACCTCGACCTGGCCGGCATCTACGACGCGGGCCTGCACGCCTCGGCGAATGGCGCGATCGAGTACCGCGGTGGCGCGCTCGACGGCAAGCTGCTGGTGGTCCGCTACTCCGACGGGCAGGACATCGAGACGTTCGACGTGGCGGCCGACGGCACCCTGTCCGGCCGGACCACCGGCATCACCGGGCTGACCGGGTTCAGTCAGCCGCTCGACGTCACCCAGGACCTGGCCACCGGCAATCTGTACGTCACCGAGCTCGGCGCCGGCCGGATCACCCTGCTGAAGCCGCGGCCCTGATACTACGTTTGACGTTATATAACGGCGGCGGTACTGTCCCGGGCATGCAGGAGCCGACGTTCTTGATCCTCACCGCCCTGGCGGCGGAACCCACCCACGGCTACGGCGTGATCCGCGCTGTGCAGGAGTTGTCGCAGGGTGAGGTGGTGCTGCGGCCCGGCACCCTCTACGGCGCCTTCGACCGGCTCACCGAGCAGGGCCTGATCGTGGTCGACCGGGAGGAGGCGGTCGACGGCCGGCTGCGGCGGTACTACCGGCTCACCGAGGCGGGCACGGCGGCGCTGACCGCGCAGGTCCAGCGACTGCGCCGCAACGCCGACGCGGCAGCGTCCCGGCTGCGCCTGGCGTTCGACGGTGTCGCCTTCGGTGGAGCCGGCGCCGCCGTCGGTGGTGTCGCGTGAGCGCCGAGCTGGAACGGCGGTATCGGTGGCTGCTGCGGGCGTTTCCCCGGGCCTACCGGGAGCACCGCGGCGTCGAGATGCTCACCACCTACCTCGACCTCGCCGCCGAAGGCGACGGCCGGCTCGGCCGGCGGGAGTCGGCCCATCTGATCCTTTGCGGACTGCGGCAGCGCTTCCGGCTACCGGCCCGGCGGCCGCTGGCGTGGATCGGGGCGCTGCTGGCGGCGGTGGTGCTGGGCGCGTTCGGCGCCGCGGCCGGCACCTGGGCCGGCTGGCAGACCGCCACCGCCATCCCGTCCGACGAGAATCTGCGCGATCTCAACGCGGCGGCCAGCGGCATCACGGCGCCCACGCTCGTCGCCGTCTATCCGGACGACTCCTCGGCGATACAGGGCCCGAGCGCGCTGGCGCGGACGTTCGGCACCAGCGACTACTCCGCCGAGCGGATCCGGGCCGCGCTGACCGCCGACGGCTGGCGGATCACGTCGTTCCGGGACGAGGCCGGAGCCACCATGGCCTTCCCCAGTGACACCGCGGTGGACATGGTGACCATTCCCACCACCTTCGTCTATTACACGGCGGTCAAGGACGGTCTGAAGCTCTCCGGATCCGGCGACGTCGTGACTGGCGCCGAACTCGGACTGGCCGGACAGACCAACTTCGGCACCATGGTCTGGCCGGTCGAGGCGGCGGCGGTCCGCCCGCTGACCATCGCCGGAGCGCTCGCCGGTGCCCTCGCCGGATGGCTGCTGGCCGCGGCATTCGTCCGCCGGATCCGCGCCGACGACCGGCGGCGGCGCTGGTCGGCGACGGTGGTGGGCGCTGCCGGGTTCGCCGCGGTGGCCGTCCCCGCCTACCGCCTCTACTGGGACGCCTACCAGGTGCTGGTCTACGCCCACGGCTCACCGGAGCCATATGTCGTCTACAGCCCCACGATCAGCTTCCCGATCCCCGCCTACGCGGCCCTCGGCCTGCTCGCCGCCCTAGCCGTCGCCGCGAGCCGTCCCTCGGCAAGCCGGCGCCAGCCGCCCCACGGTGAGCCGACCGACAGCCGAACCCCGCTGAGCCCCTGACCAGCTCGCGTGTTGCGGTCTGTCCCTGTCGGCCCGGCGGTTGCGGTTCGGCCCTGTCGGCCCGGCGGTTGCGGTTCGGCACGGTCGGCCGGACCGCAGCGAGCCGGGCCGGGCCAGCCGGACCGCGGAACTCACGGCGGGTCAGCCGGGCGCCGGCAGCTCGTCGAGCAAGCGCAGCGCTCGATGCACATGCCCCCCGCTCGCCGCGAGGGCCCGCTCCGCCTCCTCCGCGCTCGCCCCGGCGATCAGCGTCACCACCGCCACTTTCGCGTCGCCGCCGGCCTCGAGCAGGGCCTCCCGGCACTGTTCCGGGTCGGCGCCGGTCGCCTCGGCCAGGATCCGCAGCTGACGATCGCGGAGCTTGGCGTTGCTGGCCAGCATGTCGGTCATCAGGTTCGAATACGTCCGCCCGAGCCGCACCATGGTCGCCGTCGAGAACGCGTTCAACACCAGCTTCTGCGCGGTGCCGGCCTTCATCCTGGTCGAACCGGTCAGCACCTCCGGCCCGGTGTCCGGCGCGATGTGCACGTCGACGAGGGGCGCGATCGGGGAGGCCGGGTTCGCCGAGACGAGCACGGTGCGCGCGCCCCGGGCCCGGGCCACGATCAGCGCGGCCCGCACGTACGGCGTACGCCCGCTCGCAGTGACCCCGACGACCACGTCTCCCGCGGCGACGTCGGCGACCACCGCCTCCCCGGCGTCCTCGTCGTCCTCGGCCGCCTCGGACGGGTTGGTCAGCGCCCGGGTCCCGCCCGCGATGTGCGCCACCACCCGCCCCGGTTCCAGGCCGAACGTCGGGATCAGCTCGGCCGCGTCCAGCACCGCGATCCGCCCGGACGTGCCCGCGCCGACGTAGTGCACCCGGTGCCCGACGGCGAGCGCGGCCACCGCCAGTTCGACCGCGTCGGCCAGCTCGGGCAGCACCCCGGCGACCGCGATCGGCACCTGCCGGTCCTCCGCGTTGATCAGGTGCAGCAGCTCCAGCGAGGACATCCGGTCGATCGTGGCGCTGTGCGGATTGCGCTGCTCGGTGCGCGACAACGGCGCCTCGCCCGAGGAGCCGCGCGGATCGCCCGGAGAGGAACCTGGCGGCGTGCGCGACAGTGGCACCTCGTCGACCGGCCTCACCCGCGCCTCCGGTCGGTGATCGCGGAGTAGGTGACCTCGAGCGCGGTCCGGGTCGCCTGATAGGTGCGCTGGGCGACACCGACGAACACGCAGTCGATAACGGTCAGCTGGGCGAGCCGGCTGGCCATCGCGCCGGAGCGGAACGTGGTCTCCCGCGCCGCGGTGGTCAGCACCAGGTCGGCGACCCGGGTGATCGGCGACTTGGGGAAGTTGGTCAGCGCGACGGTCCGCGCCCCGCGCCGCCCGGCCTCGGCGAACGCGTCGATGGTGTCGCTGGTCGTGCCGGTGTGCGAGATGCCGAACGCCACGTCCCGCTCGTCGAGCAGCGCCGCGCTGGTCAGGGCCAGGTGGGTGTCGCTCCAGGCGTACGCGATCCGGCCGATCCGGAACAGTTTCTGCTGGAAGTCGGTGGCCACGAACGCGCTCGCGCCGACGCCGTAGATGTCCACCCGCCGCGCGCCGGCGACCAGGCCGACGACCTGCTCCAGCACCGCGATGTCGATCTGCGCGGCGGTCTCCTCGACCGCCCGGGCGTCCGCGAAGGCGATCTTCCGGACCACCTGGGCCAGGTCGTCGCCCTCGCCGATGTCGCTGCCCACCACCGGATCGTCCGGATCGGAGCGCCCGGCCTCACCGGCCAGGGTCAGCCGCAGCTGCGAATACCCGTTGAAGCCCAGCGCCCGGCAGAACCGGATCACCGTGGTCTCGCTGGACCCGGCCCGCTCGGCGAGGTCGGTGATGGTCAGCCGGGAAGCGGTGGCCGCCTCCTCGATGATCACCCGAGCCACCCGCTGCTCGGCCGGCGAGAGTGACGGCAACAGACCGCGCGCCCGGACCGTGGTATCCGACATGGTGGAAATTTTCCTTTGTTCAGCATCAGTGGTCAATATTCTTCACCCATGAGCACGACGATGGTGGTCGGAGTGGATGCCGGGGCCACGAGCACCCGGTGTGTGGTCGCCGATCTCGACGGGGTTGTGCTGGGCCGGGGCACGGCCGGCGGGGCCAACCGCAACAGCAGCGGGGGCGAGGTGAGCGCGTCCCTCACGGCCGCGTTGGGTGCGGCATTGCAGGCCCTTGATCGTACGAAGGTGAGCTGCGGCGTGCTCGGCGCGGCCGGTTCGGCCGGCGCGGGACGGGCCGCGTTCCGTGCCACCGCGACCAGGGCCTGGGCCGACGCGGGCCTGGCCGGCGAGCTGGTGACGGTGACCGACCTGGAGGTGGCGTACGCGGCCGGCACCGCCGAGCCGGACGGTGTGCTGCTGCTCGCCGGGACCGGCGCGCTCGCCGCCCTCTTCGCCGCCGGGCAGCTCTCCCGTCGCAGCGACGGGTACGGCTGGCTGCTCGGCGACGAGGGCTCCGCGGTGTGGATCGCGGTGCGGGCCCTGCGCGCGGTCCTCGCCGCCCTGGACGGCCGTGGCGAGCCGACGTCCCTGCTGGACGCGGCCTGCCACCACTTCGCCGTGCCCGACCTCCTGCAGCTGGCCGGTGACCACGGCGGCGAGCCCGAGCTTTTGCAGTCGGCCCGTGACCACAGCGGCGTGCCCGACCTCCAGGAGTCCCGTGACCACGCCGGCCTGCGCGGCGAGGACGTCGCTCAGGGGCTGATCGCGGCCACCTTCGCGGTTGCGCCGGCCGCGCTCGGCGGGTTCGCGCCCGCGGTCAGCGCCGCCGCCGAGCGCGGTGACCGGGTCGCCGGGCGGATCTGCGCCGCGGCCGCCGATCGTCTGCTGCACACCTTCGACAGTGTCGGGCCGCCACCCGGCGCTGCCGTGGTGCTGGCCGGTTCGGTGCTGCTCAGCCCGGGTGCGGTCAGCCGGGCGGTGCGTGCCGGACTGCTGGCACGCACCGCCGCGACTCCCCGGACGGCGCTGGACGGCGCCGCCGGGGCGGCCGGGCTGGCCATCGCCCGCATCACCGGAGCCCCCGTGCCGCCGGTGGTGCACGCGAGGCTGACTCACGCCCCGGACCGTGGATAGAGCAGGTATTTGCGCCGCTGCGCCTCGAACGTCGCGAGTTCGCCGGCCCACGCGCCGACGACGTCCGCGACCGAGCCGCCCGCGTCGATGGTGGTGCGCAGCCGGGCCGACCCGGTGAGCAGGTCGATCCAGTAGCGGCTGCCGTCCAGCCGCCAGCGGAACGCCGCCTCCTTCCGTGCTTCGACGAGCATCCCGACCGCCGTACGAATGGGATCAAAAGCGGTCCGGTCCACCACCTTGACCTCGACCCCGGCGCACAGCTCGCCGGCGAACTTGTTGAACGTCGGGGTGAAGTACGCCTCCCGGAACTCCACGCCCGGCAGGTTCAGCGCGGCGACCCGGTCACCCCAGCGGTAGTCGAAGCCCGGCCCGCCGATCAGCTCGAACGGCCGGGTGGTGCCGCGCCCCTCGGACAGCGCCGAGACGCCCTCGAACATCCCGGTGCCGGGGTAGACCAGCGCGGTGTCCGGGGTGGGCACGTTCGGACTCGGCAGCACCCACGGCAGGTCGCGTTCGCCCGCGAACCGCCGCGCGTCCCAGCCCCGGCAGGTGACCAGTTCGAGGTCGACCTTGCCGCCGAGGAACTCGCCGTTGTAGAAGCGGGCCAGCTCACCAACGGTCATCCCGTGCTGCTGGACGAGCTTGAGCCGGCCGACACCGGAGGTGAAGCCGTCGGTCATCATCGGCCCGTAGGCGCGCCCGCCGATCGGATTCGGACGGTCGAGCACCAGGTAGCGCAGGCCGAGCCGGGCCGCGGCGGCCATCGAGTCGTAGAGCGTGTAGATGTAGGTGTAGAACCGGGCGCCGATGTCCTGGATGTCGAAGACGATCACGCGTACCCCGGCCGCGGTGAACATCTGCGCCCACGTGTCCACGGTGGCCAGGTAGGCGTCGTAGACGGTCAGCCCGGTGCGGGCGTCGACACCGGTGCCCTCGCTGCCACCGGCCTGCGCCGAGCCGCGGAAGCCGTGCTCCGGGCCGAAGATCCCGCCGATGCTCACCCCGTCGGCGTGCATCCGGTCGACCAGGTGCCGGTATTCGCGGTCCACGGCGGTCGGATTGGCGACGATCCCGGCCCGCTCGCCCCGCAGCGCCGCCCAGCCGTCCGCCGCAAGCCGATCCATGCCGGTCAGCAGCCGCTGGCCGGCCGGAGCGGCGGCGCCCGCCGGTCCAGCGCCGCCGGCGCCCATCGACACGCCGCCGGCGCCCGCCAGGGCTGCGCTGAGCAGTCCGCGGCGCTTCACCGGACGTCCCAGGTCAGTCCGTGCCCGTACGGGTAGAGCCCCGGAATCGCCACGGGCAGCTTGCCGCGCGGGGGAGTGGTGCCGAGCAGCACCTTGGCGAGCGACCGCATCGACACTCCGGTGTAGCTGTAGGTGGCCAGGTAGGTGCGGACGCCGGGCAGCTGGGTGAGGTCGTAGGGGTTGCGCACCGCGACCACCAAGATTGGCTTACCGGTGGTCAGCAGCGCCGCCACCAGTGCCTTCTGTCGCCCGGCGGTGTCAAGATTCGTGAGCATCACGGTCACGTCGTGTGTCCGGGCCGCGGCCACCGCGTCGTCCGGCTGGTCCGTGACCAGCGCGTCACCGCCGAGCGCCCCGGCCAGCGCCGCGACGTTGCCGGTGGCGCTGGAGTTCCACCCGGTGACCAGCACCGACTTGTCGGGGCCGAGCGGCAGCAGACCCGCGTCGTTGCGGATCACCGTGACGGTGCGGTCGGTGACGGCCTGTGCCACCCGCAGGTGCTCGGCCGAGCCGATGCCGGCCGCGTCGACCGGCTGCCACGGCGTGAGCAGGCCGCGCTTCTGCTTGAGGGTCAGGATCCGTCGCACCGACTCGTCGATCCGGGCCTCGGTGAGCTCGCCGGACGCGACCGCGTCGAGCACGCTGCGTTGGGCGAGGGGCAGGTCCGGCGGCATCAGCAGCTGATCGACCCCGGCCTTCAGGGCCAGCACCGGCACCCGCGCGTCGCCGTACTTCTGCCGGACCGCGGCCATTTCGAGGGAATCCGTGACGATCACGCCCCGGTACCCCAGCTCGCCGCGCAACAGTCCGGTGATGATCGGTTTCGACAGGGTGGCCGGGTCGCCGGACGGATCGAGCGCGGGCACCACTATGTGCGCGCTCATGATGGCGTCGACCCCGGCGGCGATCGCGGCCCGGAACGGCGGGGCGTCCACCCGCTGCCACTCGGCGCGGCTGTGCGTGATCACCGGCAGGCCGGTGTGACTGTCGGTGGCGGTGTCGCCGTGCCCGGGGAAGTGCTTGGCGGCGGCCGAGACGTTCGCGCCGGTCTCGAACCCGAGCACCTGGCTCGCGGTGAGCGCGGCGGCCAGGCTCGGGTCGCTGCTGAACGAGCGCACCCCGATCACCGGGTTGGCCGGGTTCACGTTCACGTCGGCGTCCGGCGCCCAGGCCTGGGTGATCCCGGCCGCGCGCAGCTCGGCGCCGGTGACCTGCCCGGTGCGGTACGCGTCGGCCGGGTTGCGCCCCGCGCCGAGCGCCATCCCGCCGGGGAACTGCGTGGCCGGCGCCGGCATCCGGGTGACCACGCCGTGCTCCTGGTCGGTGGAGATGGTCAGCGGGACGCCGGGCGCGGCCGCCTGCAGCCCGTTGCTGAGCGCGGCGATCTGCCGGGGGTTCTGCAGACTGTTCGTCCAGGCGAAGTAGATCACGCCGCCGAGCTGGTATTTCGCGACGACTTCGGCGGGGGTGTCCACGCCGTAGAGGCGGCGGTTCTCCGGCGACGGAGTGTTCGCGTCGCTGCCGTAGACGTACGTGGTGAAGAGCTGGCCGATCTTCTGCGGCAGCGTCATCCCGGCCAGCACGCGGTCCACCGGTGACGCCGCGGCGGCCGGGAGCGCAGCGGGCACCGCGCCGCCCAGGGCCGCGACGGCGAGAAGAGCTACGGAACGCGTGCGCATGGTTTCGGAAGGTAGCCGGATCCGCGGGTCATGGCAATAACCTTCGCCCCCCTTGCGAGTTGTGAAGGAAACCTCCATTCTCAACGGATCGACGTATAGAGGGGCGTTGATGATCAAGCTGTGGTTCGCACTGCCGATCTGCGCGATCGCCTGCGTGGTGGCCGGCTCGCCGGCCGCCGCCGTGCCCGCGAGCGCACCGGCGGTCACCCCCGCTGACCTGGTGTTCCGCCACGACGTGCTGCGCGCCGGGACCGCCCGGCAGGCCGGGCTGCGGCCGGAGCCGATCGCCGCGCTGCCCGGTCTCGCCGCGTCCTACCTGGCGCCGACCCCCGATCACCCCGACCACCCGGCATACGCGGGGGCTGCCGTGCTCGCCGCTCACCATGGGATCGTGGTGTCGCGGTTCGCCGTCGGTGACGCGGTCCGGTATACGGCGGACGCCGGCGGGATCGTCGAAATGCCCCCGGACCAGCGTGTTCCGGCCCGTACCGACACGCTGTGGGACCTCGCCTCGATCTCCAAGTTGTTCACCACGATCGTGGTGCTGCAGCAGGCCGAGGCCGGTCGGGTCGACCTGGACGCGCCGGTCGCGAGCTTTTTGCCGGAGTTCGCGGCCGGCGGCAAGGACGCCGTCACGGTCCGACATCTGCTGACCCATACGTCCGGGCTGCCGCCGTTCTTGCCGTTCTACTCGCGGTACGCCACGCCCGCCGAACGGTTCGCCGCCGCGCTGACCACCCCGGTGGTGGCCGGCTCCACCCCGGGCGGGCAGTACGCCTACTCGGACATCGGGCTGATCGCGCTCGGCGTGCTGGTCGAGCGGATCACCGGCCGATCACTCGCGGACGTGGTCCGGGACGGGGTGACCGGTCCGCTCGGGATGGGCGACACCGGCTACACCCCCGGGCCGGCCCAGTTGGAGCGGGTCGCGGCGACCGAGTACCAGCCGTACGTGAAACGGGGTGTGGTCCGGGGTTCGGTGCACGACGAGAACGCCTGGTCGCTCGGGGGCGTCGCCGGGCACGCCGGGGTCTTCTCCACCGTCGACGACCTGGCGATCCTCTGCCAGACGCTGCTCGACGGCGGCAGTTACCGGGGCCGGCGGATTCTGTCCGAGGCGATGGTCCGGGCGGCGCTGGTCAACTACAACGCCGACCTGCTGCCGCGGTTCCCGGACAGCGCGCGGGGGCTGGGTTTCGAGCTGGCCAAGCATCTCTACATGGACGGGATGGCGTCGCCGGTCACTTTCGGCCACACCGGGTTCACCGGCACGTCCGTGGTGATCGACCCGATCGACCAGTCGTTCCTGATCCTGCTGAGCAACCGGGTGCACCCGGACCGGGGCTGGGGCACGAACACGGTCGCCCGGCGCGCGCTGGCCCGGGCGTTCGCCGCCGCCCACCCGATCCTCGCCGGGCCCGGCGGTGGTGAGCCGTGGCGGACCGATCGGCGCGACAGTGCCGCCATGACGCTCACCGCACCGCTGCGGCGCGCGGCCGGTGATCAGGCGCACGGTTCATTCCTTCTCTGGTACGACACCGAGCCCGCCGCCGACACGCTCGCCCTGGAGTCCTCGCCCGACGGCGTGACCTGGACGCCCGTGCCGATGACCCTGCGCCCGGCTCGGCCCGCGCGCACCGGCGGCGACGTGTTCACCAGCGACGGCACGCTGACCGGCTTCGGTGGCCGTCGCTGGTGGCGGGTCACCGCCGACGTGCCACCCGGCACCACCGCGCTGCGCCTGGCCTATCGCACCGACTCCGCCGCGCAGGGCCGCGGCGTGCTGCTCGACCAGCTCCGCGTGGTGGAAGCCGGCGCGACCCTCGTCGACAGCCGGACCACGTTCGCCGCCAACGGCTGGACCAACTCACAGGTGGGAGCGGAGACATGAGTTCTGCCATCAGCCGGCGCGGGCTGCTCCAGGGCGCGGCCGGTGTCGCCGCCGCGAGCGCCCTGGGCGGGTGCGCGATGGGCGGCGCCGACGACGACGGCACCACACCCGATGCCAAGGGTTCGACCAGCGCCGACAACCCGCTCGGTGTGAAGGAGGACGCGCCCCTCGAAGTGGTCATCTTCAACGGCGGCTTCGGCGAGGAGTACGCCAAGGCGCACGAGGCGATGTACGAGCAGCGCCACCCGCAGGCGCACGTCAAGCACTCGGCCACCCAGCAGATCGCCGAGACGTTGCAGCCCCGGTTCGTGGCCGGCGACCCGCCGGACGTGGTGAACAACTCCGGCGGCAGCCAGATCGACTTCAACGGCCTGGTGTCGCAGGGCGCGCTCACCGACCTCGGTGAGCTGCTCGACGCGCCGAGCCTGGACGACCCGGCCAAGAAGGTCCGCGACACCCTGCTGCCCGGCATCGTCGACGTCGGCTCGTACGACGGCACGTTCCTGTCGCTGAACTACGCCTACTCGGCCTACGGCATCTGGTACTCGCAGAAGCTCTTCGACGCCAAGGGCTGGGAATACCCGAAGACCTGGGACCAGATGATCGCGCTCTGCCGGACGATCAAGGCGGCCGGGATCGCGCCGTGGACCTATCCCGGCGTGCACGCCCGCTACCTGAGCTGGGCGATCCTCGCCTCAGCCGGCAAGCTCGGCGGCCTCGACGTGATCAAAGCGATCGACAACCTGGAGCCGAACGCCTGGAAACACGACGCGGTGAAAACGGCAGCCGAGGCGTACTACCAGCTCGCCGTCGACGGATTCCTGCAGCCGGGCGCCGAGGGCATGGACCACATCCAGTCGCAGACCGAGTGGTGCCGGGGGCACGCCGCGTTCCTGTCCAACGGGTCGTGGCTGGAGAACGAGCAGAAATCGGTCACCCCGCCGGACTTCCGGATGGCCGTCGCGCCCACACCCAGCCTGACCACGAGCGACACGATGCCGTACGAGGCGTTCCGCGGCACCGGCAGCGAGCCGTTCATCGTGCCGGCCAAGGCCAAGAACGTCCGTGGTGGCCTGGAGTACCTGCGGATCATGCTCTCCCAGAAGGGCGCCGCCGACTTCACCCGCAAGGTCAGCAGCCTCACCGCCGTGCAGGGTGCCAGCGCCGGCATCCCGCTCGGCCCCGGACTCACCTCGGTGACGAAGCTGATCGACGCGTCGAAGGGCAGCGCGTTCACCTGGCTGTACTCGTCGTACTACCGCAAGCTGGAGCGCGAACGGGTCAACGCCGCGTCGCTCGAGCTGTTCACCAAGCGGATCACCGCGGCGCAGTGGTGTGACAAGGTGCAGAAGTCCGCCGACGAGTTCGCCAAGGACCCCGCGATCAAGAAGTACAAGCGGGCCTAGGTGCGTGGCAAACGGCTGTTCATCGCCGTCTTCCTGATCCCCGGCCTGCTGCTCTACGCGCTGTTCGTGGTCTCGCCCTACGCGCAGGCCTTTCAGATCTCCGGGACGGACTGGAGTGGGCTGTCACCGTCGTACGAATTCATCGGTCTGGAAAATTTCCGTCGTCTCGTCGGCGATGGCTATTTCTGGAACGCGCTGCGCCACAACGGACTGCTGCTGGTGCTGCTGCCGGTGGCGACGATCCTGCTCGGGCTGTTCTTCGCCTCGATGATCAGCGTCGGTGGCCGCGCGGACCGGGTGGGTGTGCACGGTGTCCGCGGCGCCGGCTTCTACCGGGTCGTCTACTTCTTCCCGCAGGTGCTGTCGGTGGCGATCATCGGCGTGCTCTGGAAGGAGATGTACGCCCCGCACACCGGCATGATCAACGGCCTGTTGCGCGGTGTGGGGCTGGACGGTCTCGCGGTCGCCTGGCTCGGTGACCCGCGGTTCGCGTTCTGGTGCGTGCTGACCGTGCTCATCTGGATGAACGTCGGCTTCTACGTGGTCCTGTTCAGCGCCGCCATGCAATCAATACCCCGTGACCTGTACGAAGCGGCCCTGCTCGACGGCGCGACCCGGCTCACCACGCTGGTCCGGATCACCGTGCCGCTGGTCTGGGACACCATCCAGGTGGCCTGGGTCTATCTGGCGATCGTGGCCATCGACGGTTTCGCCATCGTGCAGATCATCACGGACGGCGGGCCCAGTTCGTCGTCGGACGTGGTCGGGCTGCGGCTCTACAAGACCGCGTTCGCGGACGGCCAGTTCGGTTATGCCTCGGCGATCGGCGTCGCGATGTTCTTCCTGACCCTGACGGTCGCCGCGATGTTCCTGCGGGTCACCCGCCGCGACCGGGTGGAGTTGTGAAGGGCCGCTCGGTCCCGGCGCTCTCCCACCTCTTCCTGATCGTGTGGGCGCTGCTGACCACCCTGCCGCTGGTCTGGGCGGTGCTCAGCTCGTTCAAGAGCGACAACGAGATCCTCACCGACCCGTGGAGCCTGCCGTCCCGGCTGCGCTGGGAGAACTGGTCCCGCGCCTGGAACGACGCCCACATCGGTCAGTACTTCCTGAACAGCGCGATCGTCGTCACCGGCGCGCTGACCCTGACCATGCTGTTCGGCGCGATGGCAGCCTACGTCCTGGCCCGCTATCCGTTCCGCGGTCACCGCGTCGTCTACTACCTGTTCGTCGGCGGCATGATGTTCCCGGTCTTCCTGGCGCTGGTGCCGCTCTTCTTCGTGGTCCGCAACCTGGGTCTGCTCGGCACCCTGCCCGGCCTCACCCTGGTCTACGCGGCCTACTCGCTGCCGTTCACGGTCTTCTTCCTCACCGCGTTCTTCCGCACCCTGCCGACGTCGGTCGCCGAGGCCGCGCAGGTCGACGGCTGCGGCCACTTCGGCCTGTTCTTCCGGGTCATGCTCCCGATGGCCCGCCCCGGCCTGGTCGGCGTCGGCATCTTCAACTTCCTGTTCCAGTGGAACCAGTACGTCCTCCCGATCGTCCTGATGCAGGGCGAAGGCGCGGAACGAAAGTGGGTCCTCGCGCAGGGCCTGACAGCGCTGGCGGTCAACGAGGGCTACCGAGGCGACTTCAGCGGCCTGTTCGCCGGCATGACCATCGCCATGCTCCCGGTGATCCTCGGCTACCTGCTCTTCCACCGCCAGGTCCAAAGCGGCCTGGCCGCAGGTCAACTGCGCTGATGGTACGAAGGGACGCGCGTCCGCCCGCAGGCCACAAGCCCCGCCCCGCCCGTGAGGCCCCGCCAGGCCCGCCCCACCCCGACCGCCCCGCGCCTCCCGGCCCGCGGCTGGCTGCGCGACGCCCGTCGCCACTCCAGACCGCCGCGCGCTTCCGGGTCCGTGGCTGGTGCTCAGGGGTGCCTCCCGGGCATTGAGGCACCCCTGAGCCCCAGCCGCCGACCTCCCGCTGGCGCCACGGCCGGCCCCACGACGGCAACCGCCGGCGGCGCTCGCCCCGGCGGCGCTCGCCCCGGCGGCCCGAGCTGCGGCAATACCACGATGCGCGCTCGCCAAGACCGCCCGGCGAGCAACGGTGGTGGTTATGGCGGGCTCGTGACCACGATGGGCGCTCGCCGAGCGGCGGCGGGTGCTTCCCAGCCGCCATAACGGCCGCCATAGCCAGCCGCAACCGCCGGGCTGGTTCTAGCGGCCCTTATGGCGCTCGGATAGCGGCCGCCACGGCCAGCCGCGGTCGCCCGGCTGGTGCTGAGGGCCGTTATGGAGGGCGGATAAGGGCACTCAGGGCCAGCTGGAGCCTTCCGGCTGGTGCTGAGGGCTGTCATAGGCGGGGCTGAGGGGGCCGTGAGGGCCAGCCGGGCCGTGACGCGCGCTGGTACCGCCCCGGGACGCGGAACATTGCGGGCACCACGACGTACCGTGTGCTCGCATCGCCCCCGACGACCCGGACCGGACCACCTGCCGGGAACACCGCCCACCTCGCGGGACGACCGCGCCCGGCTGCGGTCGCGACCGGCGCAGCGGACTGCGACCACCGGCTTCCTCGCCTGGCAAGCCCCAGCCACCCACCACGACCGGCGCAGCGGACCGCGACCACCGGCTGCCTTGCCTGGCAAGCCCCAGCCACCGATCACAACCGGCCCAGTGAACCGTGACCCGGCACCCGCTGGCACCTGCCGTCAGCCGAGGCCGGCGGCTTGCAGGGAGTGCGGGTGCCCGGAAGTTCTGATCTCGTGCGCCACCTGCAGGACCAGGTTCTCCGCCGCGGCGAAGCCCGGGGCGTGACCGAGGTACTCCCGGCGCGCGTCGGAGCGGGGCCGGGCCACGACCGGGGTCGGCTGGCTGCCGTTCTTGCGGGCGCTCGCCACGAACGGTGTCGCCGCCAGCGAGCAGAGCCACCACGCCCAGTACCAGAGCAGGACCGGCGACACCAGGACCACGCAGATCAGGGACAAGACCAGGGCGAGCAGGCCGATGATGTTGTCCCCGGCGTCGGGGAGGAACAGCATCTTGCTGACCCGGCGCGGCAGCCACGGCCGCCAGGCCACCCGCCGCCGGAAGACCTGCCAGGTGCTGCCGTCCGGCGCCTGCACCACCACCGATCGCATCGATCGCCCCCTTTTGTGCCGCGGGCCAGGCTATCGCCCGTCACGGACCACCGCGGAGCCAGGCTCGACCTACGCATGACGAGTGCGTCGGTTCAGGCGGTTAGGTTGGGCGGGCGATGTGCGTGCTCACCGTCGTACCGAAAAGGGGTTTTTGTGCGGGTGCTCTATGTCAGTGACCTTGGGTATGAGGCGCGGGGGCGGCGGTATGGCGACGAGGACATCTATCTGACCGGGCGGCTGCGGGAGGGCTTTGACCTGGCCATCTGCCATCCGCTCGACGCGCGGGCGTTGATGGCCGATTTTGACGTGGTGGTCGTGCGCAACAGCGGTCCGGTGCTGGCCTACCAGGCGGAGTACGACGCGTTCCGGGCCGCTGCGATCGAGGCCAAGGTGCGGGTGTTCACTGAGCTCAGCGGCAAGGGGGACATGGCGGGCAAGCAGTATCTGCTGGACCTGTTCGCGGCCGGCTTCCCGGTGATCCCGACCGTGGACCGGCTCGCGGATCTGGGGCTGCTGCCGGTGACCGATTCCTACGTCGTCAAGCCGATGTTCGGTGCGGACTCGGTCGGGCTGACGTTCGTCGATCGGGCGGGTCTCGACCGGCTGACCATCAACGGTCTGCTGGTGCAACCGCGGATCGACTTCCGCTACGAGGTGTCGTTCTACTTCGTCGGCCACGAGTTCCAGTACGCCCTGTACGCGCCGGACCCGGACCAGCGGTGGCTGCTCGAACCCTACGAGCCCACGCCCGCCGACCTGGTCTTCGCGCAGCGCTTCATCGACTGGAACGGCATCCGGCACGGCATCCAGCGTGTCGACGCCTGCCGCACCCGCGACGAAGCGTTGCTGCTGGTCGAGCTGGAAGACCTCAACCCCTATCTCTCCCTGGACCGGATCAGCCCGGCGGCCCGCGACCGGTTCGTGCGCAGCATGGCGGCCGGGATCGAGCGGCTCGCCGAGGTCTCGCCATGAGCGCGATCCCCGCACCCACCGACCGGCTCGCCTTCCGGCAGATGACCGCGGATGACCTCGACGACATGGCCGCACTGCTCGGCGACCCGGTCGTGATGCGCCACTACCCGCGCCCCAAGACCCGCGACGAGGCGCTGGCCTGGATCGAGTGGAACCAGCGGCTCTACCGGCAGGCGGGCTTCGGGCTCTGGCTGGTCACGCTCCGTTCCACCGGCGCGTTCGTCGGCGACTGCGGTCTGACACCCCAGGAGGTCGACGGGACCGTCGAGGTCGAGGTGGGCTATCACGTCCGGACCGATTGTCAGGGTCAGGGGTACGCCAGCGAAGCGGCCGCCGCCTGCCGCGACCACGCGCGCGACGTGCTCGGCTCGCCGCGGCTGATCGCCATCATCGACCCGGCCAACCGGCCGTCCCAGCGGGTCGCCGAGAAGATCGGCCTGAGTCACGAGCGCGACACGGTCTACCGCGCCACCCAGCCGGTCCGGATCTACGCGGCGGCGTTATGACCCGCCGAGCCGGCTGGTGAGCCGCCCCCGGATGTGGCCGATCAGCCGGGACAGGTCGCGGCAGTAGACCGACGGGTGCCGGAACCCGGAACCGGGCGTGTACCGGTGCGCGTAGTGCCCGCCCCCGCACACCTGCACGACCGGGCAGCTCAAGCATGTGGCGGCCAGCGCCCGTACCCCGATCTGCCGGGCCGCCACGGCCGGGTTCCGCAGCGCGTCGTCGAGGTCGTTGGCCCAGACGCTCAGCCCGGTCTCCGGCGCACCCGGGTACGTCGTCTTCAAGCTGTCGGTCTGCTGCAGTGAGCCGTCCGAGTCGACCACCAGGAATGCCGCCGGGCTCAGCCCCACCTGCTCGCACCGGCTGCCGCCACCGAGCAGCAGGTTGATGATCTCCTCGAAGAGCACCACCCCGGTCTCCCGGGCAGGCGCGTCGAACCAGCGATCGAAAACGGCCATCAGCCAGTCGGCGTAACCGTCCGGCCCGAGCGGCGGCTGCGCCCAGTTCGCGTGCGGCAGCAGCAGGTCGATCCGCGGCGGCCGGAACTCCAGCAGCGCCTCGTACGTGGCGACCGGGTCGTTGCGCAGATCGACCACGCAGAGCACACCGCTGAACAGGTCCCGGTGCTCGTCCCGGCTCAGCAGGCGCAGACCACGGACGGCGGCCGCGTGGCTGCCACGCCCGTCCGGATAACGCCGATGCCGGTCGTTGCCGATCGCGTCGCCGTCGAGGCTCACCCCGACGCGGATCCCGGCGGCCCGCAGCGCGTGCAGCATCGGCTCGTCCAGCAGCACCGCGTTGGTCTGCAGCGACAGGTCCACGGTCACGCCGTCCGGCACGGCGGCCCGCAGCTCCGCGGCGATCGCGGTGATCCGGTCGGCCCCGGCGAGCAGCGGCTCCCCGCCGTGCAGCACCACCCGGATCCGGCCGAGGCCGTGCCGGGTCACGTGGTCGCCGATCCGGGTCGCGGCCCGGGCCACCGTCGCCGGGGTCATGAACACCGGCCGGTCCCGCCAGGACTGGTCCGGCGAGCTGTAGATGTAGCAGTAGTCGCAGGCCAGGTTGCACCGCTGGGCGATCTTGAGGATGAACTCCTGGAACGGGACCGGCCGCCAGCCGGCCGCCTCGAGCTCGGTCACGGCGAGGAGGTCACCGGGCCACTCGCCCATCCATGTCCTCCGCCGGTTCCGCAGCACTGCCCGAGCCCGCGTCGCCGCGTCTCCGCCGGAGACGATAGCAACCGGTGACGATGCCGCTGGTCAGACGATGTCCGCTCAGGCGAACAGCTGGGTGCCGTACCGGGTCACCACGAGCAGGGCCAGCGCGAGCAGCCAGATGGTGACCGCGAGCGCGTCGAGGTCGGTGGCGATCGCCGACCGCAGCGCCGGGCTCAGCCGGGCCGGGACCGGCAGGTTCCCGTCCCGCAGGTTCACGTGGGTCAGCGTCGCGAACACCAGTGTCGTCGAGACGGTGACCAGCAGGCACCACGGGCACAGCGCCCCGATGTGGAACATCGCCTGGTAGAACAGCCAGTACGCGAAGAGCACGCCGAGCGTGTAGACGCCCTGCGCCGCGCACATGAACCAGCGCGGGAAGCGCACCCCGCCCAGCGCGGCCACCGCGATCGTGATCACCACGGGTTCGGCGACCAGGCCGAGGAACGCGTTCGGGAAGCCGAACAGCTGCGCCTGCCAGGACTGGGCGACCGTGCCGCAGCTGATCACCGCGTTGATGTCGCAGGACAGCGCGGTGTGCGGGTCGGCGGCCAGGCGTACCGCGTCGACGGCGAGCACGAACGAGGCGAGCAGGCTCAGGCACGCGGAGAACAGCATGGTGCCGAAGATCCAGCCGTTGGTGTGCCGGAGCCGGCGCACCGCGATCACTGCGTACCCGTCGCTGCGTTGATCGCCTGGGTGAGCGGCCCGGCGGTGTAGAGGTCGCCGGTGAAGGCCGTGCCGTTGATCCGCACGGTGGGTGTGCCGGTGATCCCGGAGTCGAAGGCGGCCTCGGTCGACCGCGCGATCCACGGCTCGAAGATCCGGTCCGGGAACACGTCGACGACCTGCTGCGGCACGCCGGCCTGCTGGGCGAGTTCGGCGATCCGGGCATCGGTCAGTCCGGACTTGCCCTCTTCCGGCTGGTTCGCGAACAGTGCGGCGCTCAGCGCGGAGAGCTGCGCGGGCGCCCGGTCGGCCACCGTGACGACCGCGTTCGCCGCCCGGGTCGAGTAGCGCGAGCCGTCCGACATCCGGTCCAGGAACGCCAGCGGGTGCAGTTCGAGACGGACCGTACCCGCCGCGACCAGCTTGTCGATCTCACCGCTGTCGGCCCGCTCGAAGCGCCCGCAGTAGGGGCACATGTAGTCCAGGTACACCTCGAGCCGCACCGGCGCGTCCGCCTGCCCGACGGTCAGCGCTCCGCCCGCGGTGGCCCCCTGCGGCACGACCAGCGCGCCACCGCTGCCGTCGCTGCCGCCGGCCGCGTTCACCACGGTGATCACGATCGCCAGCAGCAGTCCGGCAATGATCACTGCTCCGCCGATCAGGACCGGTCGCCGCCGGCCCCGTTGCGCCGCGATCGCCTCCTGCGCCTTCCGCAGTTCCCTGGACCGATCCCGCGCCTGCCCACCCACCGGCTCCACCCTCTCGCCGCGCCCGTTCTGTCACGGTTCAGCGTGCTCAAGAGCGGGCGAGGGGACCATGGCGAGAGGTCCGGACATGAGGGGACTTTCGACCCGTGGTCCTCCGTCGGAGCAGGGCGCGGAACTGAGCCGTCGCCGGAACACGAGCGGGCGGTCTAGAGCGACCAGACCGTGCGTACAGAATCGGCCAAAGCAACGCCCTGCCGGAGCCCCGCGCGGACCGAGACCGGCCGCCGCGTCGGGTCCATGAAGTTGCTCCCGAACGCCTCGAGCGACGCCTCGTCCGGCTCGATCAGCAGGCTCTTCGCGGCACCGGCCGCGGCGATCTCGTCGTGGATCCGATCGCGCCCCAGCATCGCCAGCGGCGCGATCACCACCAGCCGCTCGGCACCGGCGGCCAGGTCGGCGGCCGCACCCAGCCGCACCCCGCCGTCCATGTAGCGCCGCCCGTCGATGGTGACCGGCGGCATCATCCCGGGCACCGCGCAGCTCGCCGCGACCGCGCTGAGCAGCGACACCCCGGACTCCGCACCGAGGGCCACGTCCCGCCCATCGGCAGTGTCCACGACCACCAGCCGCAGGTCCCGCGCCGGCCAGTCCCGGACCGGCAGCAGCGGCTCCATCCGGGCCAGATACGCCTGCTCGTCCTGGGTGCTCGCGGCCAGCGCCATCGCACCCACCCGCGCGCGGGCCTGCTGGGCCGGCACCGACGGGTCGACGAGCACCGCCATCGCCGCCAGCCACTGTGCATTACCGCGACCCCGGCCGCCGGACCGCGCCGGCGCGACCTCCTGCTCCTGCTGGGCCACCGCCGCCTCCAGGTCGATACCGGCCGCGACCACGGTGCCGACGACGGACCCGGCCGACGTACCGATGATGGTGTCGGCATCACTGAGGGTGACACCGGCGCGCTTCAGGCCGCAGAGCAGACCGAGATGCCAGGCGATGCCGGTGACGCCACCACCGCCGAGAACAAGAGCCTTCGTCATGATCCAGACGCTAACGACCCGCCGCGGGCGCGACAACCCCGGCAAGCCACCTCCCGATCCGCGGTCCGCTCCGCACTCTTTGCTACGAGGGGGAGCGGGCGGGGTGTCGCTTTCGGTCAGTGGCGGCCGCTTGTGGGTGTCCCGGCGGTGCTCGCGGTCAGTCGCCGTTCGGTTCTGCCTGTTCGGCGGTGCCTGCCACGAGTCCCGCCTCCGCTGCCGCGACCAGTGCCTCCTGCAGCACCATGCGTTCCGGGCGTCCGGACTGCCGGGCCACCGTGGCGACGTCCTCGAACTCCGGCGTGACCTGCAGGATCACCCCGCCTCGCGAACCCACCTTGACCGCCACCCGCCCGCCCGGCACCCGCACCGGCACGAACCGCCGATCCAGCGGCGTCTTGATCCGCGCCGACTCCCGCACCCCGAGCGTGCTGGTGCTCGCGAAG
Source organism: Actinoplanes palleronii (assembly GCF_016862315.1). Lineage (GTDB taxonomy): Bacteria > Actinomycetota > Actinomycetes > Mycobacteriales > Micromonosporaceae > Actinoplanes > Actinoplanes palleronii. Next base: position 60,058 of record NZ_BOMS01000120.1, read on the forward strand.
ATGTAGCCCCGCAGCTGTTCCGCCAGCTCCGGCGCGCACAGCACCGACAGCGTGTGCGCGGGCCGTCCCTTCTTCATCAGGATCGGCACCAGCCAGGCGTCAGCCGCCCCGGCTGCCATCAGCCCCGCGAGCACACCCGGCCACAGCCTCGGGTCGAGGTCGTCGACATTGGCCTCCAGCAGCAGCGCCGTTTCCACCCGGTGGCTGCCGTCCGTCTGCGGCCCGGCGCCTTCCTGCGGCCCGGCCTTCTCTGCCGGCCCGGCGGTTTCCTGCGGTCGGGCATCCGTTGTCGGCCCGGCGGCTTCCTGCGGTCCGGCCTTCTCTGCCGGTCCGGCGGTTTCCTGCGGTCGGGCATTCCTTGTCGGTCCGGCGGCCCGTGCCGATCCAACGATCACTCGCACGACGTTGGCCCGCCCGGCCCGGTCCCGCCCGCCGGCGCCGACCCCGACCGACTCCACCGTCATCGTCGGCAGATCCCCACATTCCGCTGCCAGTGCCCGAACCAGCGCCATCCCGGTCGGCGTCGCCAACTCGCCAAGCGCGCCCAGCTCACCCGGCCCGCCCGCGGACACCCGCCATCCGATCGCCAGCTCCGCCACCGCCGGAACCGGAACCGGCAACTCCCCGTGCGCCCCACGCACCCGCCCCGAACCGACCGCGACCGGCCCGGCGGACACCGAGACGATCCCGAGATCGTGCAGCGCGGCGCAGCACCCGACCACGTCGGCGATCGCGTCGAGCGCCCCGACCTCGTGGAAGTGCACATCGCCGACATCAATGCCGTGCACCCGGGCCTCGGCCACCGCGAGCCGTGCGAACACCGCGATCGCCCGTTCCCGGACCACCTCGGCCAGCTCCGCCGCCTCCAGCAGCGCCCGCAGGCCCCGCCAGTCCCGGTGCGGCGGTTCGGCCACGAGCACCTCGACATACGCCCGCCCGGCCCGCAACCCGGCCCGCTGCACCTCACCGAACCCGATCCGCACCGCCCCCGGCACCACCGCGTCGACCGCCGCCTGCACCCGTTCGACCCGTGCCCCGGCATCGAGCAACGCCCCGAGCATCATGTCCCCGGCCACCCCAGCCGACACATCGATCCACGCATGCCGCCCGCTCATGCCGGTCCGCCCGGTCCGCTCGGTCCGCCCGGTTCGAACGGCGCGGCGATCTGCGCGGCCAGATGGCCCGCGCCGTACCCATTGTCGATGTTGACCACGGCGACACCCGGCGCGCAGGCATTCAACATCGCCAACAGCGGCGCCAATCCGCCGAAGGCGGCGCCGTAACCGACCGAGGTCGGCAACCCGACCACCGGAACGCTGATCAATCCGGCCACCACGCTCGGCAGCGCGCCGTCCATGCCCGCGGCGACCACCACGACCCGGGCCCGGCGCAGCAGCTCCAGCCGGGCGAGGATCCGGTGCAGCCCGGCCACCCCGACATCGACGACCAGCTCGGTGGGCCGCCCCAGATAGCGCGCGGTCAGTTCGGCCTCGCGGGCGGCGCGCAGGTCGGAGGTTCCGGCCGCGACCACCACGACCAGCCCGCCGGTCGGCGCCGGGGGAGTGGCCGGCCAGGCGAGCAGCCCGGCGTCGGCGTCGTGCCGAGCATCCGGCAGCTCGGCCAGCACGGCCGCGGCATGCTCCGCGTCAGCCCGGGTGAACAGCGTAATCACATCCGGTCGTGCACGGACCCGGGCAGCGATGCCACCCACCTGCCGGGCCGTCTTGCCCGCGCAGTAGACCGCCTCCGGATAACCCCGCCGGGCAGTCCGACCGAGATCCAGCTCGGCATAGTCGATGACGCCACCGCCCGCCTCGGCATCATCACCTCGGGTGGCAGGGCCGCTGCCGGCGGCCTCGGCCGCGCCATCTGCTTCGGTGGTCCCGGCGGCGCTGT
>NZ_BOMS01000121.1 GCF_016862315.1 Actinoplanes palleronii
CGGCCCGGGCGGTCTCGGTGGTCTCGGTGGCGCTGTCGGTCCGGGCGGTGCCGGTCGTCCCGGTGGCGCTGTCGGCTCGGGTGTCGGTGGGGCCGAGCGGATCAGGCACGGGTCACCTGGACCAGCGGCAGCGTGAAAGCGCCGGACTGGATCCCCGCGACGTCCAGCGTGACGAACCGGAAACCGGCCGCCAGCACCGCCGCGTGCACCGCCTCACGGATCGGCGTGCTGACCGCCCGGACCAGGTCCTCGGCGGGCAGCTCGATGCGGGCGATCTCGCCGTGATGACGTACCCGGAAATCGGCGAAGCCCAACTGCCGCAACGCACCCTCGGCCTGTTCAATTTGCGCCAGCTTCGCTGGCGTCACCTCGCTGTAGTGCGGAATCCTCGATGCCAGGCAGGGCGCCGCGGGTTTGTCGGCACACGGCAGTCCGCAGGCTCGGGCCAGCCTTCGTACGTCGGTCTTGCGCAACCCGAGCCCCGCCAGCGGCCGCAGCACCCGATGCGCGGCCGCCGCACGCGAACCGGGCCGATCCGGCCGCAGCGCGTCGTCGGCGTTCTCGCCATACGCCACCGCGTCCACCCGGTACTCCGCGAGCACCTCGTCCCCGATCCGCGTGAAAAGCTCGTCCTTGCAGTGGAAACACCGGTCCGGCCCGTTGCGCCGATAGTCCGCGCGCTCGCCTTCCCTGGTGACCACCTCGACCACCGGCACCCCGACGTGCCGGGCCACCTCGTGCGCGGTGGCCCGCTCGTGCTCCGGCAGGCTCGGCGACACCCCGAGGATCGCGAGTACCCGGTCCCGCCCCAGCACCCGCGCCGACAGCGCCAGCAGCAGCGACGAGTCAACCCCACCGGAAAACGCCACCGCCAGCCGATCGATCCCGGTCAGCATCCCCTCGAGTCGAGCCACCACATCATCGACCTCAGAGCCGCCCATAGCGCTCTCCTCCCGTCGGCGGCCCTCAGCTCACCCCACCCCACCCGGCTTGGCAAGCACCCACCCCAGCCCCGCCGTGACCCGAACCCACCGCCCAGCTCCGGACCGCGGCGCGACTCCCGGCCCCGGCTGGCGCTCAGGGGTGCCTCAGGGCTGTTGAGACACCCCCCCCAGCAACCAGCCGACGACCCCGCGCCGCGCCGCGAACCGGGTGCCCCACTCAGCTCGGCGCCGCGGACCGTGTGCACCGCTCAACTCCGGACCGCGGCGCGACTCGCGGCCCCGGCTGGTGCTCAGGGGTGCCTCAACAGCCGGGAGGCACCCCCAGCAACCAGCCGACGACCCCGCGCCGCGCCGCGAACCGGGTGCACCGCTCAACTCGCGGATTGCGGCCCGGCTTCCGGTCTGCGGCTGGCGCTCAGGGGTGTCTCGAGGCCCCGGAGGGACCCCTGGCAGCCAGCCGGCGGGACCGCAACGCGGACTGCGGCCAGCCCCGACCGCAACGCGGACTGCGGCCAGCCCCGACCGCAACGCGGACTCCGGTAGCCCCGACCGCACGGGACTGCGGTCAGCCCCGGGCGCGCCTCCGCCACACGAATGCGGCCGCGCCCAGGATCAGGCCCGTCCCGGCCAGCAGGACCAGCAGGATCGGGGCCAGCGCGGGCTTGTCCTCCTCCGCCGACTCCGCGACCGGCGCGGCGGCCGGAACCGACGCCCCCGCGGGAGCCGGTGTGCCCGCCGACTGCTCCGCAGGAACCGGAGCGCCCGGGGACGGATCCGCGGAAGGCGGCGACGCCGCGCCCGCCGCCGGGAGCGGATACCGCATCAGTTCCGGCTTCGACCCCTCCGAAACGGTCAGCAGCGCCGTCCCGTCCACCGTGTACGCCACCGCTTCCCCCTGCGGCTCGTCCGGCAACGGGATCTGCCGCGGCGTCCCCGTGGTGATCGCCTTCAGGACGTCCCCGCCGGGCACGTCATACTCGAAAGCGTCCGCATAGGTCCGCAGCACCACCCGCGTCCCGTCCGCGCTGCTGGCCGCCCCGGTGATCACCAAGCGGCCGGGGAACGAGTACGGGTTGCTCGTCGTGGTGATCGGCACCGACACGTCCCCGGCCCGCTTCAGCGGCGTGGTCCCCTTGGCCCGCAGCGCACCGTCCGGAACGTACGCCCCCGCGGCCCCGGCCGTCTTCGTCACCACGATCGGCGTCCCGTCCGCCGTGATCAGCAGCGCTTCCGCGTTGTGCGGCCCGTCCGGGTACGACAGCCGGTGCAGGCTCGGCTCCGACGCGCCGGGCGCCAGCTTCCACAGCGCGATGGTGTCCCGGCTCTCGCCGTTGTCCCCGATGTCGCCGACCCAGAGCGTCCCGTCCCGCCCGAGCTGCATGTCCTCGGTGTCCCGGGGCCGCGACGGGAACGACACGGTCCGCTCCACCGAGCAGTCCTTGCCCAGGTAGAAGATCTTCCGGTGCGACGCCTTGTCCGCCCCGTCGTTCACCACCACATACCCGTCAGCGGTCGTGACCAGCCCGGACAGCTCGTCCGTCCGCTTGTCGTCGATCTTGCAGACGGGGCCGGCCGCCACCGCGGCGGCGAGCAGGGGAGCGAGGAGCATGGCCCCATTCGACCATGCTCCCGCTACCGCGTGCCGCCGCCGTCAGGTCCGCGCCTCGAGGGCGGCCAGCAGGCTGTCCAACTGGCCGCGGCTCCGCGCGGTCGTCAGGTGGTCGAAGTAGTCGCGGGACTCCACGATCGTCCCGTCCCGCACCCGCAGCACGAAGATCGCCGGCTGGACGAACGCCACCCCGGTCCCGGTGTCGACTCCCCGGTAATCGAACTCCGCGACGATGACCTCCGGGTCGGTCGTCTCGTGAATCCGGATTCGCTCCGCGGTTCGCTGCAGGCGCCGGCTCTCGTCCGTCGGCGTGAAGTGTTCCCGCAGCTCATCCCGGCTCTCGATGGCGGGCGGCCGCAACGGATGGAACGGGTGCACCACGTGGGTCCGCTCCGCATACAGGTCCGCCAGCTCCGGCCCGCGTCCCTCCGCGACGCCGGTCACCAGCGCGAGAAAAACCTCCCGCGGCGTCACGCCACGCTGAATTCGTTGCCGTCGGGATCGGTCATCAGAAGCCGCCCGGCCTGACTCGGATCCGGGCCGGCGATCGTCGCGCCCAGCCCGACCAGCCGATCAATCTCGGTCTGCCGATCCTCACCCTCGGCCGCGACGAGGTCGAGGCGCAGCCGGTCCCGGCCGTTCCTCGGCGCGTACGGCGGCCCACCCCAGGAGATCTTCGGACCGCCCTGCGGCGACTGGATCGCGGTCTCCTCGTCCTGGTCCCAGACCAGCGGCCAGCCCAGCGCGGCACTCCAGAAATGCCCGACCTCCGGCGTCCCGTCGCAGGACAGCGTCCCGATGACACCGCAGCCGGCGGTGAAGTTGTTCCCCGGCTCGATCACGCAGAACTCGTTGCCATCCGGGTCGGCGAGCACGATGTGCCCCTCTTCCGGCAGCTGCCCGACGTCGATGTGCCGCCCGCCGAGCTGCACCGCCCGGTCCGCCGTCGCCTGCTGATCCTCCAGCGACGTGCTGGTCAGATCGAAGTGCAACCGATTCTGTACGACCTTCGGCGCCCGGCTCTCGGCGAACCTGATCCGGAACCCCCGATCCGCCGCGGCGGGCAGAACCGCACCGTCGATCACCTCCCGCCCGAGCACCCCGGCCCAGAACGTCGCGAGTTTCCCAGGATCACCGGCATCGATACAGATCGCAAAAAGCTTCACCCCGCGCACCCTAGGCCGATCGCCCACTCCCCGCAGCCGAAATTCCTCCGCCTCCACGAAGCCCTATGCGGTGACCAGCAGCGACCTACCACGCATCCGATCACTTCTCGACGCAACCATGTCCCCGGGGCCATACCTTCGAGGGAATTGCCGGGTGTCGCCGCCGCCGGTGACCATCATCGCCGTGGACATCGGTGTACTTCTTCCGACCGGCAAGGCCCAGTGGGGCGCCGACGACGACCCGCGTGACCTGATCGCCTTCGGCCGCGAGGCCGAAAGCCTCGGCTTCTCCTCGCTCTTCGTCAACGACTCCCTGATCAGCCCCCGCATCGAAGCCCTGACCATGCTGGCCGCGCTGGCTGCGACCACCACGACCGCGACGCTGGGCACCGGCGCACTGCTCCCGTTCCTCCGCCGCCCGTTGCAGGCGGCACAGTCGCTCGCCTCGATCGACCTGCTCTCCGGCGGCCGGTTGACCGTGGCAGTCGGCGCCGGGTTCCCCGGCCGTTTCGGCCGCCCGTTCTACACCCTGTCCGACGTCCCATGGCCGAACCGCTTCGCCCGCCTGGACGAAACCATCACCCTGTGGCGCGCCCTGTGGTCCGGCGCCACCACCTTCCACGGCGAGTTCTTCCAGTACGACCACATCCCACCGGCGACCCGCCCGTTCCACGACGGCGGCCCACCCATCTGGCTCGGCGGCGCCACCCCCACCGCGCTGACCCGCACCGGCCGCCTGTACGACGGATGGCTCCCCTACCCACCCGACCCAGCCGACTACGCCTCCGGCCTACTCCAGATCCACCAGGCCGCAACCGACTCCGGCCGCCCCGCCAACGCCATCACCCCTGCCCTTTTCGTCACCCTGCACATCGACGAAGACGAAAACCGCAGCCTCAAGGCAATGGAAACCTACGCAACCGCCACCTACGGCCTCAGCCTCAACGAACTGAAAACCACCCAGGCCGTCATCACCGGCTCCCCGGACCGAGTCCGCACAGCCATCAACCGCTACATCAACGCCGGCACCCGCCACATCATCGTCCGCCTCGCAGCCCTAGACCTACATTCCCAGCACCACCAATTGCAACGACTAGCAGCCCTCATTCCCAAGTGGAAAAACGCTGCCGAAACACCACAGCGACCGCTATCGCAGCAATAGGCGAAAGCACGGCCCACCCAATCCACCGCCCAAAGGCCAGCGGCGGGGAAGCGGCGCCCGGCAAGGAAATCTGCGGCCGAGCACCCCGCCCGCCCGAACCGTCCCCTCGCGAAACCCCAGCTGGTCCTCACGGCCGTCTCGACCGCCCGGAGACAGCCCCCAGCACCAGCCGACGAACCCGAAAGGCGCGCCAAGGACCGAAACCAAGGGGCGGCCTCGCGCCGCCTCACGGGCGGGACGCGGCTCGTAGCCTACGGACGCGCGCTCCCCATTCGTACCAAATAGGGTTTAGAGGGGTTTAGTGCACAGCACGTCAGGCATCGGCAGGTAGCCGAGGGACTGCCAGAAGGCCAGGCCGGCCGCGTTGTCCGGCATGACCAGCAGGTTGATCCGTGGACAGTCCAGCGCGCGGAGGCGCGACTCCAGCTCGCGCACGAGGGCGCCGGCGATGCCCTGGCGGCGGTGCGCGGGGTCGACCGCGAGGCGCAGGATCCACCCGCGCCGGCCGTCGAACGTGCCCATCACCACACCCGTGACCCGATCGCCGGCGAGCGAGACCAGGAACAATTCCGGGTCGCGGGTCAGTTTTCGGACGAGTTCCGCCCGCGGGACCACCTCGCGCGCGGCCGCCGCCCACACCTCGGCGACCGCGTCGTAGTCCGGCCAGCGGAACGAACGGATCTTCACTTCTTCAGGGCCGTGGCGAGCAGCTGGACCAGGTGCACTCCGGTCACGTCGGCGAGATCGTCGGCCTGGGTGCGGCAGGAGAAGCCGTCGGCGAGGAAGATGTCGCCGTCCTCGGCCTTGTCCAATGCGGGCAGCAACTGCTGCTCGGCGACCTTCACCGACACCTCGTAATGTCCGCGTTCGACCCCGAAGTTCCCGGCCAGCCCGCAGCAGCCGCCGAGGCGTTTCACCGTGGCGCCGGCGTTCTTCAGCAGCTTGGCGTCGGCTTCCCAGCCCATCACCGCGTGGTGGTGACAGTGCGGCTGGGCGATCACCCGCACGCCCTCGAGCGACGGCGGCGTCCAGTCCGGGGTGGCGGCGAGCAGCTCAGCCACGGTCTTGGTGGCCGCCGCGACCTCCCGGGCCGCCTCGTTGTCCACCAACTCGACCGCGTCACTGCGGAGCACCCCGGTGCACGACGGTTCCAGGCCGACGATCGGGATGCCCTTCTTGACCGCTTGGTGCAGCTCGTGCACGGTGGCGCCGAGGATCCGCCGGGCGGCGTCCAGCTGCCCGGTGGAGATCCAGGTCAGCCCGCAGCACGCCTTACGGCTGGTCACCTGCGGCGCGTAGCCGGCGTCGGTCAGCAGCTCGACCGCGGCCTGCGCGATCTCCGGCGCGAAATGGTCCGTGAAACTGTCCACGAACAGGATCACCGGTTTACCGGTTCTGATCGGCGTGAACGACGATCGGAAAGTGCGGTCAGCGAACGTCGGGATCGACCGCCGCGAGTCCACCCCGGCGGCGAACAGGGCCAGCCCGCGGATCCCCGGCAGGCTGGTCATCAGGTTCGCGAAGCGCGGCATCTTCGACGCCAGCCGGGACCAGCGCGGCAGCCACCCGAGCGAGTAGTGCGAACGCGGCCGGGTCCGCCCCTTGTAGCTCTGGTGCAGAACCTCGGACTTGTAGGCCGCCATGTCGATACCGGTCGGACAGTCCGACGCGCACCCCTTGCAGGACAAACAAAGATCAAGAGCATCGTGTACGGCATCCGAGCGCCAATCCGGAGCCAGATCCCCGTCCAGCATCTCCTGCAGCACCCGAGCACGCCCCCGGGTGGAGTCCTTCTCGTCCTTGGTGGCCAGGAACGACGGGCACATCACCCCGCCGAGCACCGTCGTGTCCACCCGGCACTTCCCGACACCGGTGCACCGGTGCACGGCCTGGTTGAAGTCCCCGCCGTCGTGGTGATAGGCGAGCGCCAGCGGCACCGTCACCTTCCGGGCCTGCGACACCCGGATGTTCGCGTCCACCGGATCCGGGTCGACCAGGTTGCCCGGGTTGAGCAGGTTGGACGGGTCGAACGTGTGCTTGATCTGCCGGAACAGGTTCATCGCGTCCGGCGAGTACATCCGGCTCAGCAGCTCGGACCGGGCCCGCCCGTCGCCGTGCTCCCCGGAGAGCGACCCGCCGTAGCTGACCACCAGATCGGCTGCGTCCTCGAGGAACGCCCGGAACTTGCCCGGCCCGCCCGGCTTGTCGAGGGGGAAGTCCAGGCGCACGTGCACACACCCGTCGCCGAGGTGCCCGTACGGCATCGCGCTCAATCCGTGCCGCTCGGTCAGCTTGTCGAAGTCCCGCAGGTACGCCCCGATCCGCGCGGGCGGCACCGCGGCGTCCTCCCACCCGGCGTGCGCGGGCAGCCCGGACGGCGCGCGCCCGGCCAGCCCGGCCCCGTCCTCGCGGATCTTCCACAGCGGAGCGGCCTTGGCCGGGTCCTCGACGACGAGCGAGTCGAGCGCCTGACCGGCAGCGATCAGCCGTTCCACCCGGTCACGGACCTCGTCCGGGTCCTCACCGGCGATCTCGATCATCAGCCAGGCGGTGCCGCCGGGCAGCGGCGGGACGGCGTCCGGCCCGCGCCGGCTGCGCACCACGTCACAGATCCGGTGGTCGAGGCCCTCGCACGCGGTCGGCGTGAACTCCAGGATGGCCGGGATGACGTCGCCGGCCGTACCGAAATCGGGGTATCCGAGCACGACCAGGGTGCGGTACGTGGGGTCGGCGACCAGCTTCACCGTCGCCTCGGTGATCACCGCGAGGGTGCCCTCGCTGCCGACCAGGAACTCGGTCAGGTTGAAGCCGTTCTCCGGCAGCAGGTGCTCGACGGCATAGCCGGAGACCTGCCGGCCGAACGTGGCGAACTCGGTGCGCCCGGTGGCCAGGTTCGCGCCGATCACGGTGCGCAGCTCGTCGACGATCTTCTCGGCGCCGGTGCTTCCGGCGCCGGTGATCAACTGCTCGCCGTCGATGGTGAACGCGGTCAGCCCGGCGACGTTGTCCGAGGTCCGCCCGTACCCGAGGGTCCGTGACCCGCAGGAGTTGTTGCCGATCATCCCGCCGATCGTGCAGCGGGTGTGCGTCGACGGGTCCGGGCCGAACCGCAGCCCGTGCGGTTTCGCCGCGGCCTGCAGCACCGACTGCACCGTGCCGGCCTGCACCCGCGCGGTCCGGGTCGCCGGGTCCACCTCGAGCACCTTGTTCATGTGCCGGCTGAAGTCCAGGATCACGCCGGGGCCGATCGCGTTGCCGGCCACCGACGTGCCCGCGCCCCGCGCGGTGATCGGGATCCCGAGCTCCCGGCAGACCCGCAGCGTCGCCGCCACGTCGTCGTCTTGCCGCGGCCGCACGATCGCCTGCGGCACCACCCGGTAGAGGGACGCGTCGCTCGAATACGCCGATCGGTGTGCCGCATCGGTCAGCACGTCGGGAATGCCGGCGCTGGCCAGGGCGGAGACGAGGGAGGTGGAGATCGCAGCGGTTGTCACGTTTGTCCAGGGCAATCTGTCGGCGGGCAGTGCCAGCACCCTACCGACATGCCCGACGTGGGCGACGGCGCCTTCCCGCAGCGCGGGACGCGCTCAGATGGCCTTCCCCGGGTTGAGGATGCCGAGCGGATCGAAGACCGCCTTGATCTGTCGCTGCAGGTCGTGGGCGAGCGGGCCGATCTCCTTGGCCAGCCAGGCCCGCTTCAGCACGCCCACCCCGTGCTCGCCGGTGACCGTCCCGCCGAGCTCCAGCGCCAGCGCGAAGATCTCATCGGCCGCGCGGGTCGCGGCGTCCGGGATCGGCTCGCCGTACCCGCCGGCCACGATGATCGGGTGCAGGTTGCCGTCGCCGGCGTGCGCGAGCGTGCAGATCGGCACGTCGTGGCGCGCGGCGATCACCCCGATCCGGCGGACCGCCTCGGCGAGCCGGGAGCGCGGCACCGCGATGTCCTCGATCAGCGGCCGGCCGAGCTTCTCGATCGACGGCAGGGCCTGGCGCCGGGCCTTGAGCAACTCGGCCGGGTCGCCGGCCGATTGCACCAGCGTGGCGCCCTTGGCGAGGACCTCGGCGGCGTGCGCGGCCTCGTCCGGCCCGCCGTCGGTCTGCACGATCAGCAGCGCCGAACCGGTGGCCCGGAGTCCGGGATCGATCGCGTCCAGGGTGGCCTGGTCGAGCAGTTCGGCGAGCACCGGCTGGATCCGGGCCTCGGCGAGCGCGACCGACGCGGCGGCGGCCGTCTCGATGTCCGGGTAGTAGGCCGCGATCGTGGCGGTCGGTTCGGGCAGTGGCCGCAGCCGCAGAGTCGCGCCGACGATCACGCCGAGGGTGCCTTCCGAACCGACGAACAGGCCGGTCAGGTCGTACCCGGCGACGCCCTTGAGGGTGGCCCGGCCGGTGCTGATCCGTTCCCCGCCGGCCAGCACCACGTCCAGGCCGAGCACCGCGTCGCGGGTCACGCCGTACTTGGCGCAGCGCAGCCCGCCCGCGTTGGTGGCGATGTTGCCGCCGATCGTGGACAGTTCCAGGCTGGCCGGGTCGGGTGCGTACCGCAGCCCGTGCGCGGCCGCGGCCCGGTCCAGGTCCGCGGTGATCACGCCGGGTTCGACCACGGCGACACCGTCGGCCGGCCGTACGTCCAGGATCCGGTTCAACCCGGAAAGATCAAGAACCAGGACCCCTTCGCCCGCGGCAGTCGCTCCGGTCAAGGCCGTCCCGGCGCCACGAGCAACAACTTTGGTACGGGTCTCCTGCGCACCCTTGAGTACCGCCTGCACGTCAGCGACCGTACGCGGGAAGACCACGGCGGCAGGGGAGCCGTCGGGTTCCCACCCGGAGCGGTCCAGCCGCTTCTCGGCGAGCACCTGCGGATCAGTGCTCCACCGGACACCGGCCTGGGCGAGCCACCCGACGCTCACGGCTGTCCACCGGTGGCCAGCGGGCGGCTCGGATCCGACGACCACGCCGACCACGAGCCGGGGTAGAGGGCGGCGTCGATCCCGGCCACCGCGAGCGCGGCGATCTGGTGCGCGGCGGTCACGCCCGAGCCGCAGTACACGCCGACCGGCCCGCGCACGCCGGCGAACCGTTCGCGCAGCTCCCCGCTGCTCTTGAAGTACGGCACCCCGGCCCGCAGGTTCTCGCCGGTCGGCTTGCTGACCGCGCCGGGGATGTGCCCGGCGCGCGGGTCGATCGGCTCGACCTCGCCCCGGTAGCGCTCACCGGCGCGGGCGTCCAGCAGCGTGCCGGTGGCCGGCAGTGCGGCCGCCTCGTCCGCGGTCAGCGTCGGCAGGTGCCCGCCGTCCAGGGTGATGTCCCCAGCCGGGCGGGTCCGGGCCTCCCCGGTCGCCTCCGCGAAACCGGCTTGCTTCCAGGCCGCGAGCCCGCCGTCGAGGATCCGTACGTCGGGGACGCCGGCCCAGCGCAGCAGCCACCAGGCCCGGGCGGCCGCGAGCCCGCCGCTGTTGTCGTAGACCACGACCGTGCTGTCCCGGCTGATGCCCCAGCGGCGGGCGGCCGACTGCAGCTTCTGCGGGGTGGGCAGCGGGTGCCGCCCGGTGCCCGGCGCGTGCGGTCCGGCCAGCTCGGTGTCCAGGTCGACGTAGACGGCGCCGGGCAGGTGCCCGGCCCGGTAGTGCTCCGCGCCGTACGGATCACCGAGCGCCCACCGGACGTCGAGCAGGACCGGCGGGGCGGGCTCGGCGGCCCGGCGATAGATCTCCTCGGCGGTGACCAGCACGGTGTCCCGCGTCGTGTCGTCGGCGGTCGTTCCATAGCGGACCGTGAGCGACTGCAAGCCGGGGGAGAGCGGCGACAGGTCGGCGGCCTGCTCCGGCTGGACCGGCCGCTTCTTCAGCGCGGGCAGCGTCGCGGCCAGGTCGGTGTCGTCGAGCGAGCCGGCCGGCGTGGTCTCGGTGATCGCCCGGTGGATGCGCGCCTGCACCGCCGCGGCGGCCGGGGCCGGTACCCCGTGCAGGCGGCCCATCAGCACGATCTCGCCGTCCAGGAAGTCGGTCTCCGGGACGGTCGAGCGGGTCAGGCTCTGCCGGGTCGAGTTGCCGACCCGTGGGTGGGTGGCGATCTCGGCGACTCCGAAGCCGGTGTGGCCGGGGACGGCCGGGACGATCCCGGCGGCCGCGTAGACGGCTTTCGCCTCGGCGCGCAGCGCGGCCACCGCGGCGTCGCGCAGCTCGCTCGGCGGGTAGAGCGCGTCCAGGGAGTTGACCAGGTTGCCGAGCAGCTTGGCGGCCTTGTGTGCGGTCACGTCCGCGACCAGGTGCACGGTGAAGCCACCCTGGCGCAGCCCGCCGGCCACCCGCTCGGCGACCGGGTCGGTGCCGGGGGCTGCCGGGTAGCGGCCCAGGAACAGCACGGCCGGGACCGGGTCGGCGTGGTTGACCACCTCACCCGGGACCACGAACGTCGCCGGGATCCAGACCACCCCGCCGATCACGTGCGCGAACGAGCGCAGCGCGGTCCGCTCGTTGTCCAGGCCGTTCTGCAGGGTGACCAGGGGCAGGTCGGTGGCCGCCACCCCGGTGCGGCCGTCGGCGCGTTTGACCGGGCGCCACGCCCAGTCGCGGACCGCCGCGGCGGTGTCCGGCGACTTGGTGGCCAGCACGAGCACGTCGTTCTCGGCGAGTTCCACCTCGTCGGGCCCGGCCGCCACGGGCAGGCGCAGCTGGTGGGCGCCGTCCGGTCGTACGTAAGTGAGGCCCTTGTCGCGCAGGGCGGTGAGCTGGGCACCTCGCGCGACCAGGAGGGTGTCGACTCCGGCGCGGTGCAGCTCGGCGGCGATCGACGCGCCCACCGCGCCCGCGCCGATGACCACATAGCGAGAGGAGTGGCCGATTTCACCGATAGGTTCAGTAGGAATTGGAGCCGAAGTCATGCAGGTCAGCATGGCTGTCGTGAGTGGCAGCTGTCCAACACTGATTTCCGATCGGAATCAAACGCGGTTGCTTATCGATCCGCTGCTAGCGTCCGCGGCATGGCTCAGATCCTGGATATCGTCGCGCTGCGCAGCCTGGTCGCGGTGGCCGACTGCGGCGGTTTTCACCGCGCCGCGGCGACCCTGCGGATCAGTCAGTCCGCGGTGAGTCAGCACGTGCGGCGGCTGGAGAAGGTGCTCGGCCGGGCCGCGGTCGAGCGGCAGGGCCGGGCCGCGGTCTTCACCACCGAGGGGCAGGCGCTGCTGGGTGAGGCCCGGCGGATCCTCACCGCGCACGACGAGGCGCTGCGCCGGCTGATCGGGCCGGGCCGGCCCAGCATCACGGTCGGCGCCACCGAGCACGCCGCCGACCTGATCCTGCCCGCCGTCACCGCGGCGCTGCCCGGCCACCAGGTGCGGTTCCGGATCGACCGGACCCGGCGCCTGGACGCGGCCGTCGACCGCGGCACCCTGGACCTGGCCGTGCACCTGGCCGAGGCGTCCTCGGTGGACGGCATCCCGGTCGGCGCGCTGTCGCTGACCTGGTACGCGGCCGCCGGCTGGCAGGCACCGCCCGGCCCGGCGGTCCCGCTGGTCGCCATCGAGGAACCGTGCGTCCTGCGCCGCCGCGCGGTGGCGGCCCTGTCCGCGAACGGCCGCGACCCGTATGTGGTGTGCGACAGCGGTTATGTCGCCGGCGTCTTCGACGCGGTCCGCGCAGGCCTCGGCGTGGCCCTGATGGCGACCGCGGCCTCGACGCCCGACGGCCTGATCGAACGCCCCGAACTGCCCGCCGTGGCCCCCGCCGCGGTCAGCCTCCGCATCCGCGCCGGCGCCGATCCGCAGCTCGCCGAGGCCGTCCAGCAAGGACTGCGCGCGGTCCTGAGCCCCGCCTGAGGCCGGTTCCCGTTCCGCGCGGGCGGTCCGGTGCTGTCCAACCGTGTCCAGGAACGGGGCCCTGTGCGTCCCCGGCCGACCAGGATTCGTCCTCTGGCATCGACTTCCCGGAGGACATCGTGACGACACCCCGACCGGCGCCGGCGGTACATCTGTGCGGGATCTGTGGCGGTGGCCCCACGGCGTACGGGACCTTCAAATCGGTGCTGGTGATCGTGATCGTCTTCATCACGGAGACCCGGTCCGGTTGGTACTGCCGCGACTGTGGGCTGGCCGTGTACCGCAAGCAGCAGAAGTTCTCCCTGATCGCGGGGTGGTGGGGGCTTCCCGCACTGGTCACGCTGATCGCCCTGATGCAGAACTCGGGCCAGATCGCCCCGTTCGCAGCACTGCCGGCGCCGAGTCATGACACGGAGCTGCCACCCCGGGCCGTCGCCCGCTTCGGCCGGCCGCTGTCACCCGGCCGTCCGGTGTCGCGGAGCCTGGCGCTCATCCCCCCGATCCTCCTGGCGGCGCTGTTCCTGATCGTCTGCTGCGGCGGCCGGTCGTTCCTTCAGGACTGACGGTCCAGCGCGGTCAGCCTGGCCCGGGCGGCGTCGACGCCCGGATGGCCGATGTCCTCGAGCAGGGCGAGCGACTGCTGCCAGGCCTCCCGTGCCGCTGCGACGTCGCCGGCCGCGAGGTGGGTCTCACCCAACCGGCCCTGGGTGTCGGCCTGACCGATCCGGTCACCCTGCTGGGCGAAGAGGGCCAGCGACTCCCGGAAGTGGGCGATGGCCGCCACGGTGTCGCCGAGCCGGTGCCGGATCGTGCCCAGGCTGTCCAGCGTCGCCGCGGCCCCGGCCAGATCGCCGAGCCCGAGTTGCAACGTCAGCGCCTGCCCGCAGCTGTCCAACGCGGCGTCGTGGTCGCCCAGCTCGGCCCGGTAGAGCCCGGCCGAGTTCAGCGCCCGGGCCTGCCCGACCGGGTCGTGTGCCTGCCGGAACAGGGCGAGGGCCCGCTGCGCGTGCGCGAGCGCCTGCGTCCATTGCCCGTCGTGCTCCCGGGTGAAGGCCATCACGTGCTGGCAGACCGCGGCGCCGGCCGGGTCGTTCGCCTGCCGGAAGAGTTCGTATCCGGTCTGCGCGTGTGCCCGGGCCGCGGTGGTTTGCCCGAGTCGCACGTGACCCACCGACAGCGATCGGTGCGAGAACGCCCGGGCGCCCGGGTCGGCCAGCCGCTCGGCCGCCCGCAGGCCGATGGTCTGTGCCGTGATCCAGTCCTGCCACCTGCCGTCGCGTTCGAGGGCGACCACGATGCCCCAGGCCAGCTGCCACGCCAGCCGGTCCAGGCCGGTGCGGACGGCGAGGTCCAGCGCGGCCAGCAGGGCCCCGTGCTCGGCGCGGAACCAGGCCATCGCGGTGGCCTCGTCGGCCGGCCGGGTCACGGTCGGGGGCGGCTGACCCGCCGGGATCCCGATCGGTTTGCGCAACGGATCGAGGACGAGCGTGCTGGCTCCCGCCGCGTGTGCCAGATGGACCAGCAGCCGCTCGGCAGCGGCCCGGCGGTCCGCTGCCGGATCGGCACCCTCCGACAGGTCGGCCGCGTACGCCCGGAGCAGGTCATGGCAGGTGAAGCGGCCCGGGCGATGCTCGTGGGTCAGCCGGGCCCGGCTCAGCTCGGCCATGATCGCGCCGGCCCGGACGACGTCGAGTCCGCCGAGCGCCGCCGCGGCCGGTGCCGTGAGGTCGGGTCCCGGGTGCAGCCCGATCAGCCGGAAGAGCCGCTGTCCATCCGCCGGTAGCAGCCGGTAGGACCAGGAGAACGCGGTCCGGACGGCACCGAGTGTCACGGTCGGGGTAGCCGCGGATCCGTCCAGTTCGTCGGCGATGTCACCGAGGCGGAACGCCGGATTGAGTGCACCGCGCGCCGCGACCACCGCCAGCGCCAACGGCAGTCGCCCGCACGCCACGACGATCCGTTCGACCGCGGCCGCCTCCCGTTCGACCCGTTCGGCGCCGAGTCGCTCCGCGAGCAGCCGCCGCGCGTCGTGCGGGCTGAGCAGGTCCACGTTCAGCGGCCGGGCGCCCTCGCTGACCACCAGCCCGGTGAGTTGCCCGCGGCTGGTCACGACGGCCAGGCATCCGGGCGGCGGGAGCAGTGGACGGACCTGGTCGGCGCCGGCCGCGTTGTCGAGGAGCACCAGCACCCGCCGGTCCCGCAGCACGGTCCGGAGGAGCCCGGCCCGGGCCTCGGGATCGGCCGGGATCCGGGGCGCGGCGATCCCCAGCGAGGAGAGCAGCGTGATCAGTGCCTGACCCGTGGTCATGGCGCCTTCGGGGTGGAAGCCGCGCAGGTTCAGGTGCAGCTGGCCATCCGGGAAGCGCGCCGCGATCCGGTGTGCCCAGTGCAGGGCCAGGGTGGTCTTGCCGACTCCGGCCATCCCGCTGATCACGATCGGGGCACCGTCGGTGGCCATGGCGTCCAGCTCGGACAGTTCGGTGTCCCGGCCGATCATCCGGTATCCGGTCGTGGGCAACTGGCGCGGCGGCGGGTCACCCCGCCGGCGCCGCTCCTCGATCTGGTCGCGCAGGGTGGCCAGGGTGCCCTGCTCGGTCGGGGTCGCGCCGAGCAGTCGCACCAGCAGGTCGAAGCGATCGGTCGGTGGCAGGACCCGGCCGGCGAAGTACTCGCCGAGGATGCCGTGCGACCAGCCGGTTCGTACCGCGAGCTCACGGTAGGTCAGCTGCCGCTCACCGGTCCGGCGGGCCTGTCGGCGGCGCAGGTCGCGCAGCACCTCGCCGAGCTCGGGCAGGCCGGCCTGCTCTGTCGGCAACGGGGGGCTCCTCCGGCGGGTCGGCGATGCGTTACCGGGGCACAGTAACGAAACGCCGCGACCGGCCGTCCGGGTGAGGCAGTGGAGCGCCGCCGGACGGATCGATAAGCCGGGGTGATCGGAGCGATCGCGGATCGTCGTTGGACAGCGGAAACAAAAGCCTACTAGATTGGTGGGCGTTATAGAGTTTGACTGACGAAGACACAGAAGGTCGCGCCGATGACTCTCGCCTCCGAGGACACCGTTCTCACCTGGACCGAGCCCGACCCGATCCCGCTGCGCGGGACCCTGATCCTGCTGCCCGGACGCGGCGAGTCCGCCCAGGTCTACGAGCGTTTCGGCCGCCGGCTCGCCGCCGACGCCTACCGGGTCCACGCGATCACGGCGCCGACCGACGACGAGGCCCGCAGCCGCGAGCAGCTCGAGGCGCTGCTCACCGGCGCCGACCCGGAGAAGCCGCGGATCGTGGCCGGATCCGACGCCGGCGCCGCGTACGCCGCAAGTCTTGCCGCCACCGGCCGCCTGCCTCGCGCCTCCGCGCTGATCCTGGCCGGTCTGCCGGCCTCCCCGCAGGCCGCGGCGCACCGTGACTGGGCCGGCGAGCTGGACGCCCGCTCCTCCTGTCCCACCCACCGTGGCCGGATCACCGAGGCCGGGGTCCGGGCCGGCGAGCTCTTCACCGACCTGCCCGCCGCGTGGTTCGCCCCGGAGCTGCCCGGCGAGATCACCGTCCCGGTCCTGGGACTGCACGGCCAGGCCGACCCGATCAGCCCTCTCGACAGCGTGCGCGGCTGGTACGCCGCCGTTCCCCGCGCCGACCTGGTGAGCATCGCCGGCGCACCGCACGACGTGCTCAACGACCAGACCCACCGCACCGCCGCCGCCGCGATCGTCCTGTTCCTGGAACGTCTGCGCGCCGGCGCGCCGCTCGCCCGCACCGAGAGGACCTACTCATGAGCACCCCTTCCTTCGACGACAACAGCGCTCTGCCGGAGACCGCGGTTCCCGAGGCCGAGTTCATCAGCCTCACCCACCTGAGCCCGTCGACCGAACTGAACCCGGTGCCGTCGCGCGGCATCGACCTGGGTTTCTTCCGCACGTACGTGGAGACGCTGGAGACCGCGGGCTACGACTACACGCTGCTGCCCTACGGCTCGAGCAGCGCCGACTCGTTCGTCACGGCCGCCGCGGTCGGCACGCTCACCGAGCGGATCAAGCCGATCGTCGCGCTGCGGCCGAACACCACCCCGCCCACGATCGGCGCGCAGAAGCTGGCCACCCTGGACCAGCTCACCCAGGGCCGCGCCGTGGTCCACCTGATCTCCGGCGGCAACGACGCCGAGCAGGCCCGCCAGGGCGACTACCTGCCCAAGTCGCAGCGCTACGCCCGCACCTCGGAGTACGTCGACGTGCTGCGCCGCTCGTGGACCGAACCGGCCGCGTTCAGCCACGAGGGCGAGTTCTACAAGTTCGACGAGTTCGGGCCGGGCTTCGCGCCGTACGCCGGCTCGATCCCGATCTCGATCGGTGGTCAGTCGGACGAGGCGTTCGCGGTCGGCGGGGCGAAAGCGGACATCTTCAGCTTCTGGGGTGAGCCGCTCGACGACCTGCGCGCCGAGATCGACCGGGTGCACGGCATCGCCCGGGACGCCGGCCGGACCACACTGCCCCGGATCTGGGTGACGTTCCGCCCGATCACCGCGAAGACCGACGAGCTGGCCTGGGCCAAGGCCCACGAGTACGTCGACAAGATCGCCGCGAACGTCAGCAAGGTACGTCCACTGCTCGGCAAGGGATCCCCGCAGAACGTCGGCTCCCAGCGCGCCCTGAACTTCGCCGACAAGTCCGAGCTGTACGACCGCGCCCTGTGGACCCGCACCGCCGCGGTCACCAACGCGGCCGGCGCCTCGACCGCCCTGGTCGGCTCGCCGGAGACGGTCGCCGCCGCGATCCTCGACTACATCGACCGCGGCGCCTCACTGGTCTCCATCCGGGGCTACGACACCCTGGCCGACGCCGCCGACTACGGGCGGCACGTCCTCCCGCTGGTCCGCCAGGAGCTCGCGCACCGCAAGGCGACCGGCCGCCGCGGCCCGCTGCAGTCGCAGCACCTGGGCAACTACGGCGCCGAGTACGGCACGTACGCCACGGCCGGCCGGCCATGACGTTCGCCGCGCCGAAGCTCGACGAGCTGCCGGAGGTCACCGCCGAGATCGCCGCGCACGCCGCCGAACACGACCGCACCGGCGACCTGCCCTGGCCGGGCCTGGAAATCGCGCACCGGGCCGGCCTGCTCACCGCCACCGTCGGGACCCGCTTCGGCGGGCCCGGCCTCGGCCACCGGGACACCGCCCGGATCCTCACCGCGCTCGGCGAGGGCGACGCCTCGGTCGCCCTGCTCGCCGCGAACAACCTGGGCACCCACGCGGCGCAGGCCGTGCACCCGAGCTGGCCGGCCGCCGCCTACGACGACCTGCTGCGCCGCTCGGAGAAAGGCCCGGCGCTGGCCAACGCGGTCCGCGCCGAACCCGAACTGGGCGCACCGGCCCGCGGTGGCCTGCCGAAGACCGCGCTCACCCGCGACGGCGACGGCTGGCTGCTCAACGGCCGCAAGGCGTACGCCACCGGCGGCACCGGCCTGGCCTACCACGTGGTCTGGGCGGTCACCGACGACGACCGGGTCGGACACGCGATCGTGGCCGGCGACAACGACGGGATCACCTGGGTCGACACCTGGGACCACATCGGGCTGCGCGCCTCGAACACCCACGACGTGATCTACGAGAACGTCCGGTTGCCCCTCGACGCGTTCGTCGAGATCCCGCGCGGCGCGGACGGCGTCTACCGCGACCCGGCCGCCGCCACCGGCCCGGGCAGTTTCGGTCACCCGGCCCTCTACATCGGTGTGGCCCGGGCCGCCCGCAGCGCGTTCGCCGAGTACGCCCGCCACCGGGTGCCGGCCGCGCTGGGCCGCCCGATCGCCGAGACCGAGCGGATCCAATCCGTCGCCGGCGAGATCGACCTGCAGATCGTGCAGGCCGAGACGCTGCTGCACGGCGCGCTGCTGCGCCTGGAGGCCGGCGACCCCGGCCTCCTCCCGGAACTGTCCGCGATCAAGGTGGCCATCGCCCGCTCGGTGATCGCCGCGACCCAGACCGCGGTGGCCGCGCTCGGCAACCCCGGTCTCTCCCGCCATAACCCCCTGGAACGCCACCTGCGCGACGCCCTCTGCATCCGGGTCCACCCTCCCCAGGAGGACGCCGTGCTGCTCGCGAGCGGTCGTCGCGTACTGAAAAAGGAATCTGAAAAATGAAGAGATATGTAGCCGTCGCCGCCGCTGCGGGCCTGCTCGCCCTGAGCGGCTGCGGCGACAACGCCGCGTCCTCCGCGGAGGCGCAGAAGACCCTCAAGGTGTCGTTCTGGCCGGACAACCCGACGTTCTCCTGCATCGACCCGTTCCAGGTCTACTGGATCGAGAGCCGGTCGATCATCCGGAACTTCGCCGACTCGCTGACCGATCAGGACCCGGCCACCGGCAAGATCGTGCCCTGGCTGGCGACCAGCTGGGAGATCAGCAAGGACGGCCTGACCTACACGTTCAAGCTGCGCGACGGCGTCACGTTCGCCAACGGCAAGAAACTTGACGCGCAGGCGGTCGCCGACAACGTCAAGGGCTGGATCGAGACGGTCAAGGCGACCAACGGCGCGGCCTACGGCGCCTCCTACATCCAGGGCCTGACCGGCGCCACGGTCGTCGACCCGCTGACGGTCGAGCTGGACCTGAGCAAGCCGAACTCGTCGTTCCTGCAGGCCACCTCGACCACCAACCTGGCGATCACCGACCCGGCCGAGTTCGCGCTCACCCCGGCCGACCGGTGCACCGGCAAGGGCGTGGTCGGTTCCGGCCTGTTCGCCTTGGACCACTACACCGCCAAGGTCGAGACGGTCCTGACCAAGCGGGCCGGCTACGCCTGGGGCTCGGCGCTCTCCACCAACACCGGCGAGGCCAAGCTCGACAAGGTGCTGTTCAACTACGTCGCCGAGGACAGCGTCCGCACCGGCAACCTGGTCAGCGGCGCGACCGACGTGGCGTGGCCGCGCAACCCGTTCTCGCCGCAGGACGAAACGCTGATCACCAAGTCCGGTGACAAGGTGGAGAAGCGGGCGCTGCCCGGCGTCGCCTACAACCTGTACGGCAACACCACGGCCGGTCACCCGCTCGCCGACCCGCTGATCCGGCAGGCGCTGAACAAGGCGATCGACCGCAAGACGTACGCCACCACGATCTTCGGGGCGGACTACCCGACCGTCGAGGGGCCGTTCGAGACCACCACGCCGTACTTCAAGTCCCTCGCCGCCAAGCTCGCCTACGACCCCGAGGGCGCCAAGAAGATCCTCGACCAGGCCGGCTGGGTGCCCGGCGCGGACGGCATCCGGGCCAAGGCCGGCAAGCAGCTGACCATCGACTACCCGATCACGGTCGGCGCGGCCGGGCCGGAGTTGCTGCAGGCGCAGCTCAAGCAGGTCGGCATCGACCTCAAGCTGCGCACCCTGACCACCGCGCAGCAGGCGACCTACCTCAAAGAGGGCTCCTACGACCTGACCAGCACGTACTTCACCCGGGCCGACCCGGGCGCACTGCAGTTCATTCTGAACCCGGAGGTGGCCAACTCCAAGGCCCTGGCCACCAACGCCACCACCCCGGACGTCACCAAGAAGGTCCAGGACCTGTTCGCCAAGGCGCTGCAGACCACCGACGCGAAGCAGACCGAGCAGGCGTACGCCGAGCTGCAGGACTACCTGGTCGACCAGAGCGTCACCATCCCGCTGTTCGAGCGGGTGCAGAAGGCCGGCGTCAGCAGCAAGGTGCACGGCTTCGCGTTCACCTCGGAGAGCTTCCTCAAGCTCAACGACGTCACGAAGGACTGACCTGAGGTGCGCCCCGCCACCGCAGGCGGGGCGCATCCGGGCACGACGAAAGGCAAGAGATGACCCGGTACGTCGTGGGTCGCATCGTCCAGGCGGCAGTCGTCCTCTGGGCGGCGTTCACGCTCACCTTCGCGATCCTCTACCTGCTGCCCAGCAACCCGATGCAGCTGCAGCTGGCCGCCGCCGGCATCGAGCAGGACAGTCTCACCCCGGACCAGTTCGCCGCGATGCAGCACAAGTTCGGGCTGGACCAGTCGATCTGGGAGCAGTACTGGCAGCACCTGTCCGGGGTGCTGCACGGCGACTTCGGTGACTCGCTCAGCCAGCAGGTGCCGGTGCTCGACCTGATCGGGCAGCGGATCGGCTCGACCCTGCTGCTCAGCGTCTCCGCCGCCGTGGTGTCGCTGCTCGCCGGGTCGGCGCTGGCCTACCTGGCCACCTTCGTCCGCTGGAACCCGCTGCGGCTGGTGCTCACCCGGCTGCCCGCGCTGGGCGCGTCGTTCCCGCAGTTCTTCATCGCGCTGTTCCTGATCCAGTTCCTGTCGTTCCAGCTCGGCTGGTTCCCGGCGACCGGCACCGAGGGCGTGGTCTCACTGGTCATGCCGGTGGCCACGATCGCGGTGGTGACCTCGTCGGTGCTCGCCCAGGTGCTGATCAAGAGTTTCGACGAGACGTTGTCCCAGCCGTACATCATCACCGCCAGGGCGAAGGGCCTTTCCCGTACGGCGGTGCACCTGCGGCACGCGTTCCGCAACGCGGCGCTGCCCGCGATGACCATCCTCGGCGTGATCGTCGGCCTGACCGTGACCAGCTCGATCGTGGTCGAGACGGTGTTCACCCGGGAAGGTGTCGGCAAACTCGCCCAGGAGGCGGTGCTGAGCCAGGACGTGCCGGTGGTGCTCGCCGTGGTGACCCTGGCCGCGACGGTCTTCGTCACCGTCAACCTGGTCGTCGACCTGCTCTACCCGCTGCTCGATCCGCGGATCTCACACGTCCGCGCCAAGGTCACTGCCCCGGAGGTGGTCCCGGCATGACCGCCGTGCTGACCGAAACCGATCCGATCCTCACGCCGGCCGAGGAGACCCGGACCCGGCACGGTGGCCGGCTCGGGACCCTGGCTCGCAAGCCCGGGTTCCTGCTCGCCTCGCTCTACGTGCTGTTCGTGATCTCGGTGGCGTTCCGCCCCGGCCTGTTCAGCTCGCAGGACCCGTACGGCACCCATCCCGAGTCGTCGATGCAGCCGCCGAGCGGGGCGCACCTGTTCGGCACCGACGTCTACGGCCGCGACCTGTGGAGCCGGGTGCTGCACGGCTCGCCGCTGACCATCAAGGCCACCCTGATCGCGCTGGCCATCGCCCTGATCGCCGGGCTCGGCCTGGGCATCGTGTCGGGCTTCTTCGGCGGGCTCACCGACGGGTTCCTGATGCGGGTGATCGACGTGCTGCTGGCCATTCCCGGTCTGCTGCTCGCGCTGTCCATCGTGACCGCGCTGGGTTACGGCACCATCCCGGTCGCGGTGGCGGTCGGCGTCGGCATCGTGCCGGGCTTCGCCCGGACCACGAGGGCCGAAGTACTCAGGGTCAAAACTCTTCCGTACGTCGAAGCAGCGCGCGCCGGGGGAGCCAGCTGGGGCCGGGTCCTGCTGCGGCACATCCTGCCGAACTCGTGGGGCCCGGTCGCGGTCCTCGCCGTCCTGGACGCCGGCGTGGCGATCATCGCGATCGCGTCGCTGAGCTTCCTCGGTTTCGGCGCCGCCCCGCCGGCCGCCGAGTGGGGCACGCTGATCGCCGACGGCCGCAACTACCTGGTCACCTCGTGGTGGCTGAGCCTGCTGCCGGGCGTCTTCGTGGCCCTGCTGGTGCTGAGCCTCAACCACATCGCCAAGACCTTCCAGGAGCTGGGCCGATGAGCCTCGTCGAGATCAAAGGCTTGGACGTGGGTTACGTCCGGCACCGGCACATTCAGCCGGCGGTGACCGGGTTGGATCTGACCGTGGGTGCGGCCGAGGTGGTCGCGATCGTGGGCGAGTCCGGCTCCGGCAAGACCAGCACGGCGAACGCGCTGATCGGTCTGCTGCCCGCCAACGGCCGGATCACCGGCGGCTCCATCCTGGTCGACGGCGTGCAGACCGCCCAGGCCGGCGAACGTGTCCTGCGCCAACTGCGCGGGTCCACGGTCGGGCTGATCCCGCAGGACCCGATGGTCGGGCTGAACCCGACCAAGCGGATCGGCGACCAGATCGCCGAGGCGGTCACGCTGCGCGGGATCAGCGGGCCGGCCGCGCGGGCCGAGGCGATCGAGTTCCTCACCCAGGCCGGTGTCCCCGACCCCGAGTTGCGGGTGCGGCAGTACCCGCACGAGCTCTCCGGTGGCCTGCGCCAGCGCGTACTGATCGCCATCGCCCTGGCCGGACGCCCGAAACTGATCATCGCGGACGAGCCGACCAGCGCCCTCGACGTGACGGTGCAGAAGCGCATCCTGGACCACCTCGGCGGACTGGCCCGCGAGCAGGGCATCTCCCTGCTGATCATCACACACGACCTGGCCGTCGCGGCCGACCGCGCCGACCGGGTGGTGGTGATGCGGCACGGGCGCAAGGTCGACGAGGGCGACCCGGCAACCATCCTCAACGCTCCGCGTGAGGGCTACACCAGGCAGTTGATCACCGCGGCTCCGCGCCTGGCTCACGGCGGTCAGCTGGTCGCCCATTGTGATGTACGCCATGAGCCGGTCCCCGAGCCGATCCTGACGCTCACCGGGGTCGGCAAGACGTTCCCGGTCGCCGACCCGCGCCGGGGCAAGCGTGGCTTCAACGCCCTCGAGGACGTGTCGGTGACCGTGCCGCGCGGGCGTACCCACGCGCTGGTCGGCGAGTCCGGATGCGGGAAGACCACCACGCTGCGCATCGCGCTCGGCCTGGAGTCCGCGACCAGCGGCTCGATCGTGCTGGACGGCACCGAGATCTCCGGGCTGTCGTGGAACCGGATGCGCCCGCTGCGCCGCAAGGCCCAGCTCGTGCACCAGGATCCGTTCGCCACCCTGGACCCGAAGTTCACCGTCCGGCAGTCGGTCACCGAACCCCTGGTGTCGTTCCGGATCGGCGACCGGCGCAGCCGCGAGGCCCGCGCCCGGGAACTGCTCGACCAGGTCGCGCTGCCCGCCTCCTACCTGGACCGGCTGCCCGCCGAACTCTCCGGCGGGCAGCGGCAGCGGGTCGCGATCGCCCGGGCCCTGGCCCTCGAGCCGGAGCTGCTGATGCTCGACGAGCCGGTCTCCGCGCTGGACGTGCTGGTGCAGGAGCAGATCCTGCGGCTGCTCGCCGACCTGCAGGAACAGCTCGGGCTGTCGTACCTGTTCGTCTCGCACGACCTGGCCGTGGTCGCCCAGATCTCGCACACCGTCTCGGTGATGAGCGAGGGCAAGGTGGTCGAGGAGGGGTCGGCCGCGGAGGTCTTCGCGAACCCGCGCAGCGCGTACACCCGCGAGCTGATCGACGCCATCCCGGGCCGCCGTGTCGTCACGCTCTGAGGCTCCTGCTCCTGATCTCCGTCGCCGTTCCGCGCTGGCTGCCCAGTTCGCCGGGGCGCGGGCCAACCCCGGGGCGGCGCTGGTCGCCACGGTCACCGGGCTGATCAACGGGTCGACGATGGTGGTCGGCGCGTCCGCGATCGCGTGGGCCACCGACCACCTGGTGATCCCGGCGCTCACCGGCGGGCACGTGCCGGCGAGCGCCTGGTGGCTCAGCGCGCTGTTCATCATGGGCGTCTCGGCGACCCGCTGGGGCACCATCTTCCTCCGCGGCGTCAGCACCGGCCGGGTCCAGTACCGGGCCCAGGCCGAGACCCGCCGCGCGGTCGTCCGCCGCTATCTTGACCTGCACCCGGACTGGCACCGGGAACGCTCACCCGGCCGGCTGCTCGCGCACGCGGCCGGCGACGTGGACGCGCTGTGGTCACCGATGCAGTTCGCGTACTTCGCGGTCGGCATGGTGTTCATGCTGCTGCTCGCGCTGACCGAGCTGTTCCACCGGGCGCTGGTGCTCGGCCTGGTCGGCCTGGTGCTGATCAGCCTGGTGCTTGGCCTCAACGTGACCTATCAACGGCTGCTCGCCCCGCGGGCCCGGGACGCGCAGGCCGCCCGCGGCGTGGTCAGCGGCGTGGCCCACGAGTCGATCGAAGGCGGGCCGGTGGTGCGCAGCCTGGGACTCGTCGACGAGGAGGACGCGCGGATCACGCCCGGGGTGGAGCGGCTGCGCACCGCGGATCTGCGGATGGCGGCGGCCAGCTCGTTCTTCGACCCGGTGCTGGAACTGCTGCCGACCGCCGCCGTGCTGGTCGTGCTGGCGTTCGGGGCGCCGCGGGTGCAGCAGGGCAGCCTCAGCGTGGGTGACCTGGTCGGCGTGGTCTACCTGCTGATCACCATCGCCATTCCGCTGAATGTGATCAGCCGGTTCCTGTCGATGCTGCCGATGTCGTCGGCCGGGCTGGAACGGGTGCAGGACGTGGTCGGAAGTGCTCAGGTCGTACCGAAGGGGCACCTGGACCTCGGCGGACCTGGACCGATGCGGGTTGACCTGCGCGGCGCCGGCGTGCGCCGGCAGTCCCGGCGGCTGCTCGCGGACCTCGACCTGGTGCTCGAACCCGGCACGATCACGGTCGTGGTGGGCGCGGTCGGATCCGGCAAGACCACGCTGCTCGACCTGGCCGCCGGGCTGACCCACGCGGACACCGGCGAGGTGCTGCTGGACGGTCTCGACGCGCGCGAGCTGACCCGGGACGCGGTGCCGGCGCAGGTGGCGACGGTGGCGCAGAGTCCGTTTCTGTTCGCCGAGTCGATCCGGGAGAACCTGGAACTGGCCGGGCATCCGCGCCATCGGCGGGCCTACACCGACGACGAGGTGTGGCGGGCGCTGCGGCTGGCGGCGGCCGATGAGATCGTTCGCGGACTGCCGGACGGGTGGGACACCGTGGTCGGGGAGCGCGGGGCGACGTTGTCGGGTGGGCAGCGGCAGCGGATCTGCGTGGCGCGGGCGCTGCTGCGGGAGCCGCGGCTGCTGGTGCTCGACGACGCGACGTCGGCGCTGGATCCGTGGGTGGAGCGGCAGGTGCTCGAGGCGTTGACCGAGGTGGTGGCGGCGGGCGGGCCGACCGTGCTGATCAGCACGAACCGGCCGGCCGCGGTGGCCGTGGCGGATCGGGTGGTGGTGCTGCGGGCCGGGCGGATGGTGGCGTCCGGGAGTCCTGCGGCGCTGGCCGGGGACGCGGAGTACCGGCGGATCGTGCACGCCTACCAGCAGCAATCCGGTGTTGACGCGGATCTTGCCGCCGGCAGCGCTTCCGGTGTCGTTTCGGATCTTGCTTCCGGCGGCGCTTCCGGTGTCGTTTCGGATCTTGCTTCCGCTGGTGCGGATGATCTTGTTGAGGGGGAGCGCAGCGGTGTCCACTGAGCTGCTCGCTGAGCTGCGGGGGATCGGGCCGCGGCGGCTGGTCGCCACCGCGGTGCGGGTCTCGCCGCAGCTGCGGCAGGGGCTCGCGGTGACCCTGCTGCTCGCGCTGCTGGCCGGCGCCGGGCGGATCATCGCGCCGCTGACCGTCCAGCATGTGATCGATTCCGGTCTGGACCCGGACACGGTTGGCCCGTCCATCGCGGTCGGTTCCGCGGCGATCCTGCTCGCCGGTGGCTCCTCGCTGTTGCTGAACCGGCGGCTGCAGAGCCGGGTCGAGTCGGCCCTGGCCGGGCTGCGCCGCGCCGGGCTGCGCCGGGTGCACGACATGGCCGCGTCCACCGCCGACCGGGTGCCGAGCGCCGACCTGGTCACCCGGCTGACCAGCGACCTGGACCAGGTGACCACGTTCCTGCAGGGCGGCGGCATCCAGTTCTTGACCAACACCGCGCAGCTGCTGATCGCCACCGGCATCCTGCTGGTCTACGGCTGGCAGCTCGCCGTGCCGGTCCTGCTGATCACGATGCTGCTGCTCGCCGCGATGACCCGCACCCAGCGGCTGATCGCCCGACGCTTCGACCGGGCCCGCCGGGACGTGTCGGCCATGCAGAGCACGGTCGCCGAATCGGTGCTGGGCGGCCCGCTGATCCGGGCCACCGGCACCCAGGACCGGACCCGCGCCAAGCTGGACGTTGCGGTGGACCGCTCGCGGGACAGCCTGATCGGCACGCTGAACCCGCTGCACGCCAACGCGTCGATGGGCGAGCTGGCGATCTCCACGATGACCGTGACGGTGCTGCTCGGCGGAGTGTGGTTCGCGCTGGCCGGCTCGCCCGCCACGCCTCGGCTCAGCCCGGGGGAGGTGGTCGCGATGGTGTTCCTGGTGACGTTCTTCGTCCGGCCGCTGCAGTTCGTGGTCCAGAGCCTGGGTGAGGCGCAGAACGCGCTGACCGGGTGGCGGCGCGCCCTGGAACTGGTGACCACGCCGTCCGCGCTGCTGCCGGACGGTGTCGCGCTGCCGGCCGGGCCGGTCGGCGTGGTGCTGACCGGGGTCTCGGCCCGGTACGCGGGCGGGCCGCCGGTGCTGCGCGACGTCTCGGTGCGGATCGAACCGGGCGAGCACGTGGCGGTGGTCGGCCGGACCGGGTCGGGCAAGTCGACGTTCGCGAAGCTGCTGACCCGGCGCCTCGGTGCCGAGGCCGGCCGGATCGAGCTGTCCGGGGTGCCCGTCGAACGGCTCGGTGACCTGGCCGGGCGGGTGGTGATCGTTCCACAGGACCCGTTCCTGTTCGACGGGACGATCGTGCACAACGTGCTGCTGGGGCGGGCTTCGTCGTCCCGGGCGGACGTGTCGCGGATCCTGCGACGGCTGGGTCTGCAGGAGTGGCTGGCGACGCTTCCGGAGGGGCTGGACACTGCGGTGGGCGTACGAGGAGAAGGTCTTTCGATCGGTGAGCGTCAGCTCGTGGCCCTGGCCCGGACCGCCCTCGCCGACCCGGACCTGGTCATCTTCGACGAGGCGACGTCGGGTATCGACCCGGCGACGGACGCGGCGGTGCAGCGGGCGCTGACGTCGCTGACCGAGGGGCGCACCACGATCTCGATCGCGCACCGGATGCCGACCGCGGCCTCCGCCGACCGGGTGCTGGTCTTCGCGGAGGGGGAGCTGGTGCAATCCGGTCCGCACGACGTGCTGGTGGCGGAGCCGGGACCGTATGCGGCCCTGGTCACCGCGTGGACCCAGCGGGCGTCGTGACGCCGGCCGCTGGAAGACTCCGGCGGCGTGGGGAACTCGTCGGTCTATCGCATTCGATGACCCCGCCGGAGCCTTCCGGCCGCGAGCGTCGGCCTGGTCAGGCGACCAGCCACCGTTTGTCCCGCCGGCCGGCGATCCTCATGAGTCCCAGGGCTAGGATCCCAGCCTCCTAGGATGCCAAAGAGGTGGTGCGTTCCGGCACGGAGCCTGATGCCGGGACGGGCTGCTGCGGTCACCACCAGAGCCATTGGGCGCTGTGGCGATGCTGCCGGACGGTGGGCACGGTGTGGACGCTTCCGGTGCCGCGGTACTCCTTCGCGGCGTTGCGGCACGCCACCCGCGCGGCCTGACGTTCGCGGTCGGTCCAGACGTGCTTGACGAACCAGCCGGGCGGGCCGCCGCCGAGGAGCAGGCGCAGGCCGGTGCGGTGCTGACCCGGACCGTCCTTGTCGGTGCGAGACATGGTCGAAACCCCTTTCGGGGCCGCGGGCGCGGCCACCTAATAGGGGTGGAACGCGGCGCTCATCCGTTCACGCGGATCAATGACCATGACTGCAGGATAGGCCCGGGCTTCAAAACCAGGCCCACGGGCGGGCCCGGGCAGCAGCCGGGCACGCGGAGGATGCGGGCGGTCCGGGCGGTGGCGTGGTGACCGGATGGCGGTGAGTGCCGCTGCGGGGGAGGGCGGTGGGAGTCCGCATTGCCAGATCGCGTGCGCTTACCGCCCGCGGGCGGGCGATAAGCGCACGCACCACTCGACCGCGGACCGCTATCGCCCCTGAACCCGACCGAACGCGGACTTCTGCCGCCCCTTCGGTGGTGAGCGTGGGCTTCTGCCGCCTCACTGGCATTGAGCGGCCGCGCTGGCTGGGGTGCCGAGCGGGTTCGGCCGGTGCTGGCCGCGGCGCAGGGCGGTTTCGGCGCGGTCGGCCGTGCGCCGGGGGGTCTTGTCGGCTTCTTCTACCGTCGCGGCATGAGAACTGTGCCGCGTGCGCTGGCCTGGGCGAGCGCTCAAGCCGTTTATGTCGGTGCCTGGGTGGCTGCCGGAGAGCTGTCCACCGGCAAGCGGCGGCTGGCTCGGGTCGGGATCGTGGCCGCCGCCTACGGACTTGTCCCGACCGGCCCGGAAACGCCCGAGCCGCGCCCGGCCCGCACCCCGGCGCAGCCCCGGACCGGGCTCGCCGGGGCGGCGAAGCCGGTCGCCGTCGCCGCTTCCGGGGTGCTGCTGATGGTCGGGCGGCATCGGCTGCGGAACCGCTGGCTGGCCGGCCTGGCCCGGTCCGGGCACTCGCGTCCGCATGTGGCTCTGGCCGTACGGATGGGTGCTCTTGCTTTGGTGATCTCCCTGATCGATCAAGCGATCAGGAGCACCGACGGCCCCTCCTGAGCCGTTCGTCACGGATCGCACCGGACGGGCGGGACGCGTCCGATCGCCGATCACGCGCTGGGTGCGACCCGGCCGGGGCGGTCCTCGCTCAATGCCGCCGGGACTGAGCCGATGGGAAGGGTGAGAATTCCGCGGAGGTGATGGTCCGGATGGTTCCGGAACAGGTCGGCGACTGGGTGCTTGACGAACTACCCCGGCTCAACGACGCGATCCTGCACGATCAAGCATCACCCGACCAGTTGGTCACCGAGGTGAGCGAGCAGATCCTCCCCCATCTGCCGTGCACCACCCGGCTGACGGCGGTGCAGGCGCAGCGCCTCGTGGTGCACCTCGGGTTCATCGGCGCCTCGGTCGCCCGCCATTACCAGGAACGCACCCCCGGAGGCCGGGAACATCCCGAAGGCGCGTTCACGTCGCTGCTCGTCGGCGGGCGAATACCGTTCCGGACCTACTTCGCCGCGCTGGCCGAGCACACCGGCACCGGCCATTACGTCCGGGACAGCTACGCGTCGCTGGTGCGCTGGAACGTCGGCACCATCCGGGTGAGATTGCGCGGCGAGGTGGTGGCCGAACTGCCCGGCCTCTTCGACGACGGGCGGATCCGCAGCTATACCGGCACGCCGGGGGAGGAGCGCTTCTTCCTGCTGGTCAAACAGGGTGAGGCGATCGAGATGGCGGTCAACTGCTTCCTGCAGCCGCTCACCGGCGAACACGCCGACCTGACCGGCGCGGACGCCCGCCACCGGGTGCAGGAGGCCACCGTGCTGCTGGGTGCGCTGCGCAGCCTGTTGGTCGACTTCGGGGCACTGCCGACCGGGCAGACCATGGACGCCGAGATGTTCATGGACGTGTTCCGGCAGTTCGCCGCGCACTGGACCTCGGACGACATCCCGCCCAGCGGCGCCCTGGACCCGGAGGCGCTGAAACGCGACTTCCTGCTCGGCGTCGCCGAACCCGGGTACGACCGCCTGGCCCGGCGGCTGTTCCCGGCGCTGCTCACCCGGGAACGCGACGAGATCGCCGAGCTGATGAACCTGCCCACGCTCCCGTGCCGGCTGCTCGCCGCGTTGGGGTTCGACGAGTGCGACATGAGGCTGTCCGACGAGGGTGACCTGCGCCGGCTGATCGCCCGGCACCCGGCGGTGATCGACTGGTACCGGCTGCTCGCGATGCACGCGCGGGTCTCCGGAGCGCATCTGATGCTCAGTAAGAAGTTCCTGTTCAAGCCGCAGCGCCGGCGTGACGAGGCCGGGCTCGGCGACGGGCGCCTGGTGTCGAACCGGGCGGGTACCACCGGGATGACCGAGACGTTCCTGGAACGGCTCACCCGGGCCCGGCAGCGGCATACCCTGGTCGCGCTGCGTCCGGTGCTGATGCCGGAAAACCCGGAAGGCCCGCCCGATCCACGGGTACGTTCCGGGCGGGGACCGGCCGCGCCGGTCGTGCTGGAACCGGCCGGATGAGCGGAACGGACGACGGGGGCGGGGTGGACGTACCGACCGGGGCGCCGGGCGCCGGGGGGACGCGTCAGCCGATGCTCAGGCTGGGCCGCGACCAGCTGATGGCGCTGATCGACCACACCTCCGCGGTGATCTACATGCGCGACGCGAACGGGCGGTACCTGCTGGTCAACCGGGAGTACGAGCGGCTGTTCGGCCTGCGTCGCGAGGACATCGTGGGGCTCACCGACCACGACCTGTTCCCCGCCGAGGTCGCCGACGCGTTCCGGGACAACGACCGGCAGGCGCTGGCCGGGGGCCTGCCGGTGCAGATGGAGGAACAGGCGCCCGGCGAGGACGGGGTGCGCACCTACCTGACCGTGAAGTTCCCGCTGATCGACGCGGCGGGCACGGCGTACGCGGTGGCCGGCATCTCCACCGACATCACCGAGCGCAGCCGGGCCGAGGCCGCGCTGCGGGACAGTGAGGAACGGTTCCGCCTGCTCGCCGAGCACGCCCAGGACATCATTTTCCGCTACCGGACCGGGCCGGCGCCGGCGATGGAGTACCTGAGCCGGGCGGTCGAGTCGATCACCGGTTTCGCGGCGGAGGAGTTCTACGCCGATCCCGGGTTGATGGCGAGCCGGGTCGAGCCCGAGGACCGGCCGGCCTTCGAACAGTCGTGGCAGGCGCCGCGCTCGGCGACGACCACGTTCCGGCTGCGCCGCCGCGACGGTGGGGTGGCCTGGATCGAGCAGCGGGCCAGTGTGGCCACCGACGGTGCCGGCGCGCCGGTCGCGGTCGAGGGCATCCTGCGCGACGTCACCGAGCGGGCCGTCGCGGAGCAGGAACGCGCCCAGCTCGAGCAGCAGCTGCGCCAGTCGGAGCGGCTGGACTCGCTCGGGCAGCTCGCCGGGGGCATCGCCCACGACTTCAACAACATCCTCGCGGTGATCTCCGGGTACGCCGACATGCTGGTCGACGAACTCGGCGACGAGCATCCCAGCCTGCCCGACGCGGCCGGTATCAAGCACGCGGCGGCCCGCGGTTCCGGGTTGACCCGTCAGCTGCTGCTGTTCAGCCGGGCCGAGCCGTCGCAGGTGGAGCTGCTCGACCTCAACGCGGTCGCCTCGGACATGCTGCGGCTGCTGGCACGGACCCTCGGTGAGGACATCGAGCTCGGCACGGCGCTGGTCCCGGATCTGCCGCCGGTGGTGATGGACCGCAGCAAGTTGGAGCAGGTCGTGATGAACGCGGTGCTCAACGCGCGGGCCGCGATGCCGTCCGGTGGGCGCCTGACGATCAGCACCGGTCTCGAGCACGGCGGTGACGGCGATCAGGTCAGCCTCGCGGTGACCGACACCGGGTGCGGGATGACGCCGGAGGTGCTGGCCCGGGCGTTCGAGCCGTTCTTCACGACCAAGGGCCGCGGCAGTGGCACCGGGCTGGGGCTGGCCACCGCCTACGGTGTGGTCGCCGACGCGGGCGGCACGATCAGCCTGGAGTCGCAGCCGGGCAACGGCACGACGCTGTGGGTCCGGCTGCCGGCCGGTGCCGAGGGCGTGGCCGGGCCGGGTGCGGCCGTGCCGGTGGCCTCCGGGCTCGGCGGTGACGGGCGGCGGGTCCTGGTGGTCGAGGATGAGGAGGCGGTCCGCGAGATCGTCTGCCGGTTGCTGGTGAAGGCCGGGTACCGGGTGTTCGCGGCGCCGCATCCGGCCGAGGCGCTGCGGATGTGCCGTGACGACGGGCTGGCGTTCGACCTGCTGCTCACCGATGTGATCATGCCGGGGATGTCGGGCACCCAGCTGGCCGCGGAACTGCGGCGGGACCGTCCCGGCCTGCCGGTGCTGTTCATGTCCGGCTACACCAGCGGCCCGGCGCCCGGCGGCCAGGAGTTGCCGGCCGACGCCCCGCTGCTGCGCAAGCCGTTCGAGAAGCAGAGCCTGCTCAACGAGGTGTACCGGCTGGTCACCGAGCGGGTCTGAGCGCTTTTCACCGCGTTTCTCACCGGCGGCGGGGCACCCAGAATTCGACTTCGGTGCCGTCGCCCGGGTGACTGCTCATGGTCATGGTGCCGCCCAGGTCGGCGATCCGGCCGCGCATCGACTGCGCGACGCCGAGCCGTCCGGCCCGGGCCGCTTCGGCCAGGCGGTGCGGGCCGAAACCGGCGCCGTCGTCGCGGACCGAGACGCGGATCCCGGTGTCTTCGTCCTCCAGCAGGATCCAGGTTCGCGCGTCGGTTCCGGCATGTTTTCGTACGTTGTCCAGCGCGGCACGGACCGCCGCCGTGACCTCGGCGACCGGGTGCTGCGGCAGCAGGACCGGCACCGCCGGCGCGGAGACCTCGACGGCCGGACCGGCCAGGGCGAGCAACGCGGCCCGCAGATCAGTTCCGGACGTCGGGCCGGTGAGCGCCGCGCCGCTGTTGAGCAGGTTCCGCAGTGCCGCCTCCTGCTCGGCGGCCAGCACCGCCAGCCGCGGGCCGGAGCCGCCGAGGCCGGCACCCTCCCGCTGGACCAGGGCGAGCACCTGCAGCACGCCGTCGTGGATCGGGCGGGCCAGCCGCTCCCGTTCCGCGGCCGCGGCCTCCCGGCGGATCAGCTCGGCCTGCCGGCGTTCCGCCCAGCGCTCGGTCATGTGGTGGGCGACACCCAGCCCGGCGATCGCCGCGGCCGCCGCCAGCAGCAGATATCCGGCGATGACCATGTGCGGTACCGGGCCGGCGGTGAAGCCGATCGGGGTGCGGCCCCGGACGAAGCTCACCTGCGTGGTGAACATCCCGGCCAGGGTGAGCACCGCGGCGAACGGTCCGAGCGCCGCCGGGACCGCGCCGCGCGGGGCGAGTACCGGCGCGGTCGCACCGGCCACCGTGGTCGCCGCCGCGCTGACCAGCACCAGCAGGATCAGGGCCGGCGCCACGCGGTGCTGTTCGATCATCTTTTCCGGGTGGCCGCCGGCTGCCTCGTACATGATGAAAAGCGCCGTCGCCGCGCTGACCGTGAGGGAGACCGCGGCCGCGACTCGCCAGCGGCTCGCGGCCACCGCCGCGCCGAGCGCCGCGCCGGCGAGCGCGCCCCACCAGCGTGTGGCGCCGTCGGGACGCAGCGCGGCGACCGCGAGGATCAGCGGCGTCGAGGCGCCGATCTGCACGACGGTGACGGTGGCCGCGCCGGCCAGCGACCACTTGCCGGCGAACGCCGCGAGCCCGGTGGCCAGCACCAGCACCACCGCGCCGACGATCGCGATCCGGGCCAGGGGATACCTGGTGAAGGTGCTCGGGTCGACGCCCAGCCACCACCCGAGCTGTCCGATAGGGATCAGGCAGATCGGCGAGATCAGGAAGACCGCGGCGCCGGCGCCGATCACGAGGCGCAGGCGCGGCCAGGTCCACGGCTCGCCGGCGGGGGAGTGCCGCCGGCACAGCGCCGGCACGATGGCGGCCAGGCCGGCGACCAGCACGACGACCCGCCAGGCGGGTATGGCGTGCTGATCCTCTTCGGTCAGAGCATCACCGAACAGCGCGGCCGCGCCGGTGAGCCCGGCGATCAGCGCGCCGAGGCCGGGAGCGCTTGAGCTGGGACCGCCGAGGCCGGGAGTGCCTGGGCCGGGCGCGCCGGAGCCCGGAGCGGTGGAGGTCAGCAACGTCTGCGCTCCGCCGAGTGCGCCCACGACGAGCAGCGGGAGCGCGGCGGCGAGCGGAGGATCGAATCCGAGAAGACCGATGCCGGCGAACATCCCGCCGGTGGCCAGCAGCCCCGGCCACCAGCGCACCAGGCACAACGCCAGAACCGTGGCCGCGGTCGGTGCGAGATCCGCGAGCCCGGCACCGCCGCTCTCCGGCGCGGCCGCGACCCCGTCCACGGACCGCACCACCAGGATCAGCAAGCACCCGCCGAGGCAGGCCGAAGCCATCCACCACCGTGACGATCCCATGTCGATGATCATCACAGCCGTTCGGGCCGTGCGTGCGCTCGACCAAGCCATACCCACCAAGATCCGCCAGCCCGACCGCGCCGGCATGAGTACCGGTACTCAACCACCGGAGCGCGAGGCGGGCCGGGGCCGCGAGGCGCGGAGGCTGCGAGGTTGGCCGGGGCCGCCAGGTTGGCCCGGCCGCGAGGTCCGGAGAAAGCCAACGGAGCCCCGAATCGCACCGCGAACGTCGTGTCGCCGGCGCTCGTGTCGGCGGCCAGGTCGGTCACCGTGGTCGGCACGTAGAGCGCCGCCGCGAACAGCACCCCGATCGCTCCGAACTGCCACGGGAACTCCCACGGCGCCCGGGTGATCGCCCAGCCGGCCGCCGGTGACACCAGTCCGACGACGAGGGCGTTGACCGCGACGTCCCACCCCGGCCGGGTCTTCAGCCGCAGCGGCGGCACGCTGTACGCCCACCCGAGCACCAGCACCCCGGCCACCCCGAGCAGCGCGACCGTCGCCCGGAACCCGTCGGCGGGCAGCCAGGCGCGCCCGGCGAGCACCGTGCCGAGGTGCGCGGGCACCCACGACACCGGCCAGAACCAGGGCCGGGACACCGCGACGAGCGTCCATGCCGTCATGTCCGCGACCATGATCCCCGCCGACTGTGGCCTGGCTGAGAGCGATCAGATCCGGTGGCTCCGCAGGGCCAGCAGGGCGCCGTCCAGTGCCGCTTCCAGGGGCTCGATCGCGTTGTGCGCCTGCATCACCAGCAGGCCGCCCTGCAGCGCGGTGAAAACCATCAGCGCGAGACGTTCCGGGTCCGCCTCCGGGTGGATCAGGCGCTGCGCGCGCATTTTCTGTACGCCGGCAGCCAGGTGATCGAACCACCGGTCCGCGTGCGCTGCGACGGTGGCGGCGAGCGCGGGGTCGGCCGGGGTCAGCTCGGTGATCAGGGCGCTGATCGAGCAGTGCAGGTGGGTGAGGGTGCGGTAGTGGGCGACCACCGCGTCGCGCCAGCCGTACCAGGACTCCCAGCTGTCCAGCTGGTCGAGCCACGGGCGCTGGGCCTCGAGCACCCGTCCGCTCTGGAACTCGGCGATCGCGGCGACCAGGTCGCGCTTGCCGTCCGGGAAGTAGTGGAACAGCTGACCCTTGCTGGTCGCGGTACCCGCCCGGATCTCGTCGAGGGTCATGCCGCCGACGCCGCGTTCCAGGATCAGGTCGGTGGCCGTCCGTACGATGCGGGCTTTTGTCGCGGCCCCTTTGGCGGTCAGCCCGGACATGATCAGCGACCTCTCGCGGGGGTGAAGCGCGGCCGCAGGCCGGCGATGCCGATGTCGAGCGCGGCCTCGAGGTGCGCGGTGCTGCCGGTGGCCATCAGCACCGCGACGCCGCCCTGGATGCCGGCGACCAGGGCGGTGGCCGCGCGCTCCGCGTCGAGTTCCGCGTCGATCTCGCCGGTGGCCTGCAGGTGCCGGATGCCGGCGGTGAGGTGGGCCTGGCGGGTGGCCAGCAGCCGGGTGATCACGGCCTGCGCGCCGGGTGCGGTGCGGGCGGGTTGCGCGGCCAGGTCGCTGAGGGTGCAGCGTTCGCCGGTGCCGCGGTAGTGCGCGACGACCCGGTCGCGCCAGTCGTGCCAGGCCGCCCAGGTGGTGAGGTCTTCCGCGGAGGGTTGCTGGTCGGATTCGTGCTGGGCGACCGCGAGCAGCAACTCGTCCTTGCCGCCGGGGAAGTAGTGGAACAGCTGGCCCTTGCTGGTGCGGGTGCGGGCCAGCACGTCCTGGAGGGTCAGCGCGGTGACGCCCCGGTCGCGGACCTCGTCGGCCGCTCCGGCCACGATCCGCTGCCGGGTCTCGGCGCCCTTGCGGGTCAGCTGCACGGTCCCTCCGCTCTTCTGGACTGGCGGGTCCATTTTTTGCCGGTCAAAGTCTGGACTACGCAGTCTAGAAGGAGAGTTCATGAACCAGTACTACCTGCTCGGCCGGTCCGGACTCCGGGTCAGCCGGCTGGCGCTCGGCACGATGAACTTCGGCGTCGATGGGTTCCACGCCGCCTACGGCAAGACCGAGGAGGACGCCGAGTCGATCTTCCGGCGGTACGTGGAGTCCGGCGGCAACTTCATCGACACCGCGGACTTCTACACCGCGGGGCAGAGCGAGCGGATCCTCGGCCGGCTGATCGACAAGGCCGGCAACCGGGACCGGCTCGTGCTGACCAGCAAGTTCACCAACACCGTCGACCCGGGCGACCCGAACGCCAGCGGCAACGGCCGCAAACACATGATCCGCGCGCTGGACGACTCGCTGCGCCGGCTCGGCACCGACTACCTCGACCTCTACCTGCTGCACACCTGGGACCGGATCACGCCGGTCGAGGAGGTCGTGCGCACCTTCGACGACCTGGTCAAGGTCGGCAAGATCCGCTACGCCGGGCTGTCCGACGTGCCGGCCTGGTACGCGGCCCGGGCGCAGAGCTACGCCGAGGCGCACGGGCTGGCCCCGATGGTGACCGTGCAACTGCCGTACTCGCTGGTGGCGCGCGGTGTCGAGCCGGAGTTCGTCCCGATGGCGCAGAACCTCGGGATCGGCCTGACCGCGTGGAGCCCGATCGGCGGCGGCCTGCTCACCGGCAAGTACCGGCGCTCCGGCGCGGGCGTGGCCGGCGAGGGGCGGCTGAGCACCCCGGGCACCGGGATGCCGATCGCCGAGGAGCACTGGCGGGTCATCGAGGCGGTGCAGAGCGTCGCGGACGACCTGGGCCGCCCGATGGTGCAGGTGGCGCTCAACTGGGCGGCGACCCAGCCGGGGATCACGTCGCTGGTGATCGGGGCGAGCAGCGCCGACCAGCTGGACACGAACCTGGCCGCGCTGGACTTCGTGATCCCGGCCGACGCCCGCGCGCGGCTCGACGAGGCCAGTACGCCGCAGGTCCCGGGGCTGTACTCGATGTTCACCCCGCAGTACCAGTCCTGGGTGGTCAGCCCCGGTCTGGCGGTGTCCGACCGGCCGGCGAGCTTCAGCGCTCCGGTGGTCAACCGGGCGGGTTGACCCGAGACACCTTCGGGTAACGCGCGTCGTCGCTGGTCAGAGCGGGTGGCCGAGGATTGTTGGACGAGTTCATGGCGTACCTGGGCGTGGGGGTTTAGGCTCGGACGCTGTCAGCTTCGCAAGGAAGGCGGGTGACGGTGACCGACGCCGCGTCAGCGACCCGGATCGTGCACCGTCCCGAGGACGGCCGGCGGATCGCCTACGAGGTCCTCGGCCCCACCCACGGTTTCCCGGTCTTCCTGCTGCACGGGACGCCCGGCAGCCGCCTCGGCCCCCGCCCGCGCGGGATCGTCCTGCACCGCCTCGGCATCCAGCTGATCACGTACGACCGGCCCGGTTACGGCGAGTCCGAGCGGGTGCAGGGCCGCGACGTGGCGCACGCCGCGCAGGACGTCCGCGCCATCGCCGACGAGCTCGACCTGGACCGCTTCTCGGTGGTCGGCCGCTCCGGCGGTGGCCCGCACGCGCTGGCCTGCGCCGCCGACGGCAACCTGCGCGACCGGCTGATCCGGGTCGCGGTCCTGGTCAGCCTCGCCCCGGCCGGCGCCCCCGGCTGGTACGAGGGGATGAACGGCGACAACCACAAGCAGTTCGGCAACGCGGTGACCGACCCGGCCGAGCTGGAGTCGGAGATCCGCCGCCGGGCCTCCGGCATCGACGTCGACCCGGACTTCCTGCTCGGTCTGCTCACCGACCAGATGACCACCGCCGACCAGCGCGTGGTCAGCGACGCGGCCCTGCGCCGCCAGCTGCGCCTGTCCTACCGCGACGCGATCAAAAACGGACCGTACGGCTGGATCGACGACGTGCTGGCCCTGCGCCGCGACTGGAAGGTCGACCTGGGCGCCATCACCACCCCGGTCCGCGTCTGGCACGGCGGCCAGGACACGTTCGCCCCGGCCACCCACTCGCGCTACCTCGCCGACATGATCGGCAAGACCGCGGAACTGGACGTGCGCCCGGGCGCGGCCCACTTCGACGCGATGCCGGAGCTGCCCCGCACCCTGCGCTGGCTGGCCGCCCGCTCCGCCCTCGCCACCCGCTGACGGCGGGGTTCGGGGCGGCCGCAGGACGCGGTCGGTGCCTGCGGACGTCTACCGCCCGCCGGCGGGCGACAGCCGCACGCGATCGGCGGTTGTTCCCGGTAGAGGTCCGGCACGGACCGCTGGGGGAGGCAGTGGAGCCACACGTCACGGCCCGGCTGGCTCTCAGCGCCGCTATCCACCGCGATAACGGCCGCCACGACCAACCGGGCGGGTTCAGCTGGCTCTGGCCGCCCTT
>NZ_BOMS01000122.1 GCF_016862315.1 Actinoplanes palleronii
ATCGACACTGCCCGCCGTCGCGAACCGCAACAGGTCCATGTTCCGCGCGACAGCGGCGTCCGGCTCCAGAATCGCCTGGCTCATCAGAAGTAACCCTCTCGCTTACGGTCTTCCATCGCGGCCTCGCTGACCCGGTCGTCGCCGCGGGTCGCGCCCCGCTCGGTGATCCGGGTGGCAGCCACCTCGTCGATCACCTTGTCGACCGTGTCGGCCTCGGAGAGCACCGCGGCGGTCTGCGACGCGTCGCCGACGGTGCGGTACCGCACCCGGCGCACCTGCGAGGTCTCGCCGTCGCGCAGCTTGATGAACTCGTTGACCGCGTAGTACATCCCGTCGCGCTCGACCACCTCGCGGTCGTGCGCGTAGTAGATGCTCGGCAGCGGCACCTGCTCCTTGGCGATGTAGTGCCAGATGTCCAGCTCGGTCCAGTTGGAGAGCGGGAACACCCGGATCGACTCGCCCGGGTGGTGCCGGCCGTTGTAGAGCCCCCAGAGCTCGGGGCGCTGGTTCTTCGGGTCCCACTGGCCGAACTCGTCGCGGAAGCTGAACATCCGCTCCTTGGCCCGGGCCTTCTCCTCGTCGCGGCGGGCGCCGCCGAAGAGCGCGTCGAAGCGGTACTTCTCCACCGCGGCGAGCAGCACCGGGGTCTGGATCCGGTTGCGGGTGCCGTCCGGCAGCTCGCGCACCAGGCCGGTGTCGATCGCCTCCTGCACACTGGCGACCACCAGGTTCAGCCCCAGCGTGGCGACCCGGTGATCCCGGTACG
Source organism: Actinoplanes palleronii (assembly GCF_016862315.1). Lineage (GTDB taxonomy): Bacteria > Actinomycetota > Actinomycetes > Mycobacteriales > Micromonosporaceae > Actinoplanes > Actinoplanes palleronii. The sequence continues at coordinate 767 of NZ_BOMS01000122.1, forward strand.
CCAGCACCTCGGCGAAGTTGTGCCCGGTGTCCACGTGCATCACCGGGAACGGCACCTTGCCGGGCGCGAACGCCTTCTCCGCGAGGCGGAGCATGACGATCGAGTCCTTGCCGCCGGAGAAGAGCAGCACGGGGCGCTCGAACTCGGCCATTACCTCCCGCATGACGAAGATGCTCTCCGCTTCGAGTGCATCCAGATGCGAGACGCGATAGTCCTTCGTCTGGCTCATGGGATCAGTCCCCAGACCTTTCAGGTGTCGGCGGCCGAGCTGAGCTCATCCTGCGATTTTCCACGGTCGTTGCCGAGGGGTCATTCTGTCGGAAGATGCCTGCTGATCGCAGCAAGCAACCGAGGAGCGAGATCTTTGCGACAGACGACCAGGTCAGGCAGCTTCGGATCGGCCCGGTTGTAGCTCAGCGGGGACCCGTCGATCCGGGACGCGTGCAGACCGGTGGCCAACGCCACAGCGACCGGGGCGGCCGAGTCCCATTCGTACTGGCCGCCGGCGTGCACGTAGGCGTCCGCCTCGCCGTTGATCACCGCGGCGATCTTCACGCCGGCCGAGCCCATCGGCACCAGCTCGGCGCCCAGGTCCTCGGCGAGCGCGGTGACGAACGCGGGCGGGCGGGTCCGGCTGGCGGCGATCCGGATCGCCCCGCCGGTCGCCGACTCCAGCGGCAGCGGCGGATAGGCCGGCGGGTGGTCGGTGGCCAGCGTGGAGTGCTGGGCCGGCATCGCCACCGCGCCCGCGGACAGGCAGGCCTGGTTCGTCGAATCGGCGGTCCAGAGCGCCACGTGCACCGCCCAGTCGGGGCGGCCCTCCTCGGAGAACTCCCGGGTGCCGTCCAGCGGGTCGACGATCCAGACCCGGGACGCGCTCAACCGGTCCGGCCGGACCACCTCCGACTCGCCCTCGTTCCAGGCCACCCGGGCGTGCTCGTCCTCCTCGGACAGCACCGCGTCGGCCGGCCGCCAGCGGGCCAGCTCGGCGCGGATCAGGTCGTGCGCGGCCTTGTCGCCGGCCACCTTGAGGGCCTTGCCGTCGGCGTGGCCCATCGCGGCCCGGACCCGGAGCAGCTCCTGCCCGGCCCGGTCGGCGAGCCAGCGGGCGAACGCGGCGTCGATCACCGGTGGTGCGCCACCGTCAGCGCTGTCCCGCTGCACGGCCACGCGCGCGGACGCCTTCGTCTGCTCGCCCATCGTCTCGCTCCTGTCGTCGAACCGCCCCGCTCGCCGCCGGTGAGCGGACTGAGGGCTCTATTAATACGCTCCCGACGAGCGCACCACTGCAGTCATGGTCCTCAGCAGGATGACGAGATCCAAACTGAGCGACCAGTTCTCGACATAGCGCAAGTCCAACCGAACCGCTTCTTCCCACGACAAGTCAGACCTTCCGGAGACCTGCCACAGACCGGTCATCCCGGGCTTGACGGCCAGCCGGCGGCGGACGTCATCCGCGTACGCGGCGACCTCCGTCGGCAGCGGCGGACGCGGCCCGACCAGGGACATCCGCCCGGAGAGCACGTTCAGCAACTGCGGGAGCTCGTCCAGCGAGAACCGGCGCAACCACTGACCGACCGGGGTGACCCGCGGGTCATCGCGGATCTTGAAGAGCACACCGTCGTGCTCGTTCAGATGCCTCAACTCGGTCAACCGGGCCTCGGCGTCGACATACATGCTGCGGAATTTGAAGATCCGGAACATCTGCCCGTCGCGTCCCACCCGCACCTGGCGAAAGAGTACCGGGCCGCGGGACGTCAGCCGCACGCAGAGCGCCACCCCCAGCAGCACCGGGGCGAACAGCAGCAGCAGCACCAGCGCGCCGACCCGATCGACGAGGTCCTTCACCAGTCGCGAGCCGCCGTGCAGCCGCGGGTGCTCGACGTGCAGCATCGGCAGCCCGTCGAACGGCCGGATCGTGGTCCGCGCCCCGGCGACGTCGATCAGCGTGCTGGCGACCACCAGGTCCACCTCGTCGCGCTCCAGCCGCCAGGCGAGCCGTCGCACCATCGCGCCGTCCAGTTCGGGACAGCTCAGCACCACCACGGTGTCCGCGTCGGCCTGCTCCACCGCCGAGGCCACGTCCTCGAACGTGCCGTAGACCGGCAGGTCCAGCGGGCCGCCGCGCACACCCACACCGTCCGCGTCCGGCGGCAGACAGGCACCGACCACCTCGAGGCCGTGATAGCGCTCCCGGCGCAGCTGACGGGTGATCCCGATGACCGACAACTCGTGTCCGACCACGATCACCCGGCGCAGCGCCTCGCCCCGGGCCCGGGCCAGGTGCAGCCGCTTGCGCAGCGCGAACCGCAGCACCAGCACCCCGACGACCGCGGACGGCAGCGCGGCCAGGACATAGGACCGGGCCAGGTCGAGATCGAGGGCGTACGACAGCAGCGCCACCCCGGCGATCAGCCCCACCCCGCCCCGGATCACCCGCTGGTACTCGTCGCTCCCGACGAACAGGTAGCGCCGCTCGTACGCCCGGGACACCGCCAGCACCGCCAGCAGCACCACCGGCAGCAGCGCGGACAGCAGCATGTACGCCCGGTTGTAGAGGGTCACCTCGTCGCCGAAGCGCAGCCCGAACCCGGCCGCGCCGGCACCGGTCCCGGCCGCGAGATCCGCGAGCACCAGGGTCCGTACGTACCGGGTCTCCCACCGCTGCCGCCGCGACATCGCCGCGTGCCGGCCCCGGGCCCGGACGAACGGCCGGGTCGCCGGGCGTGCCGCCGCGGACCGGTTCGGCGCCGGCGACCAGTGCCGCTCACCGGCGTTGTTGCGGGCCGGATCGGCCACGCCGCGCACCGCGTGCGGCGGCCCGTTCTCCGCCCGCCGCGCCTCGGCACCGGCCGGCGCCGGGCTCACCGGCACGACCGGCACCGGGATCCGGTTGTTCCGGCCCGAGGCGGTACGCAGCGGCGGGCGCTGCGGACCGTGGTTGGCCGGTGGATGATTGGCCGGCACGAAACCCTGCGGCGGCTCCACCGGGGTCACCGGCAGGCTCACCGTGGGTTCGGTAGACGCGTCCGCCCGGTTCTCGGACACGTCTTGCGACATTCCACGACCCCCGTCACGTCGGCGGCGCATCGAAAGCGTGCGCCTGTGGTGACCAACGGACGGACGGCTGCGGCGTCACGGTATGGCTAGGCGGACAAATCGACCCAACCGGTCATGCCATTCCGACCCGGACCATCAACTTCCGTGGTATTTGTTCTGCGCCCACTCGACACCCTCGAGCACGATCGCCTCCACCACGTCGGCGGCCCGGTCCACCAGAAAGTCCAGCTCCTTGCGCTCGGCCGAGGAGAAGTCGGAGAGCACGTAGTCAGCCGGATCCTGTCGTCCCGGGGGCCGGCCGACGCCGAAGCGCACCCGCGCGTAGTCCTTGCTCGCCAGCGACTTCGACATCGAGCGCAGCCCGTTGTGGCCGCCCTCACCGCCGCCGCTCTTCGCCCGGACCTGGCCGAACGGCACATCCAGCTCATCATGCACCGCAATCACATGCGCCACGGGCACTTTGAAGAACTGCGCCAGCGACACCACCGGCGCCCCGGACAGGTTCATGAACGTCAGCGGCTTGACCAGCACCAGCTTCGGCCCTCCACTGTGCTGACCTGCCCCGACGAGACGGCCCTCGCCGGCCTCGGCCTGGACGCGCTTGGCCCGGCCCAGCTTCGTCCCGATCCGGGACGCCAGCAGGTCGGCCACCATGAAGCCCACGTTGTGCCGGTTGCCGGCGTACTCCCGGCCCGGATTGCCCAGACCCACCACCAGCCACGGCGACTCGTCGCTCACCCTCAAGCCCCTCCGGATACACAACAGGGAAAGTGCCGGTCGGCACTTTCCCTGATGATCGATTTACCGCGTTACCGCGACGCAAGCGCCGAGATTACTCCGCAGCGGCAGCAGAAGCCTCGGCGGACTCGCCCGCAGCGGCCTCGTCCTCAGCGGCGGTGGTGGTGCTCTGCGCGGCGTTGATGTACGCCAGCACGTGGTCGGCCTCGACCGCGAGCTCGACACCCTCCGGGAGCTTCAGGTCGCCGGCGGTCACCGTGGAACCGGCTTCCTTGCCCTCGAGCGACGCCTCGATCTCGGACGGCAGGTTCAGCGCGTCGGCGATCACGGCGACCGTGGTGAACTCGTGCGTGATCAGGGTGTTCTTCGCAGCCTCGCCGGTCAGCGACACCGGGACGTCGACCTGGATCTTCTCGCCCTTCTTGACGATCAGAAGGTCGATGTGCTCGTAGGTGTCCTTGATCGGGTCACGCTGGATCGCCTTCGGCAGCGCCAGGGTGGCGGCCGCGTTGCCGACGATGTCGATGGTGAAAATCTGGTTCAGGCCGCCCTTACGGATGGCGGCGGCGAACTCGCGGGCCGGCAGCGCGATGTGCTGCGGCGCCTCGCCGTGCCCGTACAGCACGGCGGGCACGAGACCGGCCCGGCGCGTGCGGCGGGCACCACCCTTGCCGAACTCGGTGCGGGGCTCTGCGCTGATCTTTACCTCGGACACGGGGAAACTCCTGAAACTCTGGGATCGGGCTGCGTCTAAGCTGCGGCTGCGGTATTCCGGCAGTGCTTCGGTAGTGCTCGCCGACGACGCCTAAGCCGTCGCCGGCGCTGCCGGGCAAGGGGGCGCGCTGGGCACAGGCCCGGAGCACCGCGTCGATCACGGAGCCTCGAGCGGACTGCGAACCTCAGCAGACCGCGGGGCACCCTCGCCGTGGCAACCCCTCTACCCTACCTGCTGTCGGCCGGCGGACATCAGCGGGTCCCGCCGGAACACGGCGTCCGCGGAAAAATCCACCCGGGAGAAGACCACGGGCGGGCACATCGGAAACACGCGAGAGCGCCCGCCACCGGCCACAGCCGACGGCGGACGCCCTCACCCCTCGTGATTTAGCTCAAGCCACCGAACAGGGTGGTCACCGATCCGTCGTCGAACACCTCACGGATCGCGCGCGCCAGCAGCGGCGCGATGGACAACACAGTGATCTTGTCGAGCTGCTTCTCCGGCGCCAGCGGCAACGTGTTCGTCACCACCAGCTCCGAGATCCGGCTGTTCTTCAGCCGCTCGGTCGCCGGGTCGGACAGCAGCGCGTGCGTCGACGCCACGATCACGTCCGCGGCGCCCTCGTCGAACAGGATGTCCGCGGCCTTCGCGATCGTCCCGCCGGTGTCGATCATGTCGTCCACGATCAGGCAGACCCGGCCCTCGACGTCGCCGACCACCCGGTTCGCCACCACCTGGTTCGGCTTCATCGGGTCACGCGTCTTGTGGATGAACGCCAGCGGGCACCCGCCCAGCCGGTCCGTCCACCGCTCGGCCACCCGCACCCGGCCGGAGTCCGGCGCGACCACGGTCATCGGCCGGCCGGCGAACTTGCGCTCGACGTACTCGGCCAGGATGTCCATCGCGAACAGGTGGTCCACCGGACCGTCGAAGAAGCCCTGGATCTGCGCGGTGTGCAGGTCGACCGTGAGGATCCGGTTCGCGCCCGCCGTCTTCAGCAGGTCCGCCACCAGCCGGGCCGAGATCGGCTCCCGGCCGCGGTGCTTCTTGTCCTGACGCGAGTACGGGTAGAACGGCAGCACCACGGTGATCCGCTTGGCCGACCCCCGCTTCAGCGCGTCCACCATGATCAGCGTTTCCATGACCCAGCGGTTCACCCCTTCGGTGATCGACTGGACCACGAACGCGTCGGAGCCCCGGACCGATTCTTTGAACCGGACGAAGATCTCACCGTTGGCGAACTCGTACGAGTCCGACGGGGTCGGTGCCACGCCGAGCACCTGACCGATCTCGTCAGCCAACTCGGGGAACCCCCGGCCGGTGAAGAGCATCAAACTCTTACGGTTCTCCGCGACGATGCTGCCCATCGGCTCGCTGCTCCCGTTGAATTAGGGGGTGTTGGGTTCGAGTGAAGTATCCCTGCCGGACACGTAACCGCCATGTTTCCGGGGCACTACGTGGGATGCCTCACCCCCGCTGGATCAGTCCTGCTCAGGGGTGATAATCCGGGCCCGGTCGGCGGCCTCGGCGGACACCGTCCCCGGTCGCTTCAACGCCACCCAGCCCTCGACGTTGCGCTGTTGCGCCCGCGTCACCCCGAGATTGCCCGCAGGAACATCCTTCACCACCGCGGAGCCCGCCGCCACGTAAGCGCCCGGCCCGATCTCGACCGGCGCGATCAGCACCGAGTCCGACCCGACGAAGGCCGCCTCGCCGACCACGGTCCGGCTCTTCTTCACGCCGTCGTAGTTCGCGAAGATCGTGCCGGCGCCGATGTTCGCCTTCGCGCCGATCTGCGCGTCACCCACGTACGACAGGTGCGGCACCTTCGCACCCTCGCCCAGCTCGGCGTTCTTGGTCTCGACGAACCCGCCGACCTTCGCCTTGCGGGCCAGCGTCGTCCCCGGGCGCAGGTAGGAGAACGGGCCCACCGTCGCGTCCGGGCCGATCACCGCACCGATCGCATGGGTACGCAGGACCGTCGCGCCCTCGGCCACCGACGTGTCGACGAGCGTGGAATCCGGCCCGATCACGGCGCCGGTGGCCACCGACGAGGTGCCGGAGATCTGACAGTTCTGATCCACCACCGCGTCCGGCTCCAGCGTCGCGGTCACGTCGATCCACGTGGTCGCCGGGTCGAGCAGCAGCACGCCGGCGCGCATCCAGCCGTCGTTCACCCGATCGCGCATCAGCACCCGCAGCCGGGACAGCTCGGCGCGGTCGTTGCAGCCCAGCGTCTCGTACGCGAACTCGGCGATCTCGATCGCCACCGGCTGGCCCTGACCGGCCAGGATCGCGAAGACGTCGGTCAGATATTCCTCGCCCTGCGCGTTGTCGGTGGACAGCTTGCCCAGCGCCTCGCGCAGCAGCGCCGCGTCGAACGCGTAGATCCCCGAGTTGATCTCCCGGATCGCCAGCTGCTCGGCCGACGCGTCCTTCGCCTCGACGATCCGCTCCAGGTTGCCCCCGGCGTCCCGGACGATCCGGCCCAGCCCGCCCGGCTCGGCCACCTCGGCGCTCAGCACGGTGGCCGCCGCGCCGGCCCGCTCGTGCGTGGCCAGCAGCGCCTCGACCGTCTCCGGGCGCAGCAGCGGCACGTCACCGCTGAGCACCACCACGGTCCCGGTCAGCTCGGGCGCGGCGTCCAGGGCGATCCGCACCGCGTGGCCGGTGCCGTTCTGCTCGGCCTGCAGCACCGGCGTCGCGTCCGGCGCGACCTCGGACAGGAACGCGCCGACCTGGTCGGCCTTGTGCCCGACCACGACCAGGGTGCGGTCGGTCTTGATCGCCGCGGAGACGGCCAGCACGTGGCCGAGCAGGGTGCGGCCCAGCAGGGGCTGCAGAACCTTGGGCGTCGCGGACTTCATCCGCTTGCCCTCACCGGCGGCGAGGACGACGACGGTACGACTGGGGGCCTGGCTCACGCGGAACTCCAAGTTCGCAGTAGGCAATTGTCGGCAGACGATGCAGCCGAGCACGGCCCGGCCGCAGTGTGAAAAGCTCCCGGAGGAGGACTCGAACCCCCATAAACGGCACCAAAAGCCGTGGTCCTGCCATTAGACGATCCGGGACTGATTCCGGCATTTCCCTCGGGCCATGCCTACCGTGTCACATGATAGCGGGCGGCCGTCGATCTTCACTCGGGGCTGCGCGGGCGGGTCTCCTGGCAGGATGGCCCGGTGACCGAGGCGACAGATCCACCGCGTCCCCGCCGGGCCCGCCCCGAGCCCGCACCCCGGGTCCGGATGTCCGGCGCCCAGCGCCGCGAGCAGCTGATCACGACCGGCCGGCAGCTCTTCGCCGAGCGCGGTTACGACGGCACCAGCGTCGAGGAGGTCGCGTCCCGGGCGAAGGTGTCGAAGCCGGTGGTCTACGAGCACTTCGGCGGCAAGGAGGGCCTGTACGCGGTGGTCGTCGACCGCGAGGTGCGCGCCCTGCTGGACCGGATCACCGCGGCGCTGACCGCCGGCCACCCGCGGGAGCTGCTCGAGCAGGCCGCGCTGGCGCTGCTCGACTACATCGAGGAGGAGCCGCACGGCTTCCGGGTGCTGGTCCTGCAGGCGCCGGTGCTGGCGCCGGCCGGCACGTTCTCCAGCGTGATGAACGACGTGGCGCACCAGGTGGAGCACATCCTGGGCGCCGAGTTCACCAGCCGTGGCCTGGACCCGAAGTTCGCCGAGCTGTACTCGCAGGCGCTGGTCGGGATGGTGGCGCTGGTCGGGCAGTGGTGGCGGGAGGCGCGGAAGCCGAAGAAGGAGATGGTCGCCGCGCACCTGGTGAACCTGGCCTGGAACGGCCTGTCCCACCTGGAGGCCAAGCCCGGCCTGATCACCCGTAAGACGCGATGACCGCCGCGCCTCGGGGGTGAGGGCGGCGGTCGTCGGTGCGAACGATCGGGTGCGGCGATCAGGCAGCGCGGCCCTCACGGACCTGCCGCGGCGCGCCGGCCTTGCCGGGCGCGGCGACCTTGCTGTAGAGCGAGACCGCGACCAGCAGCGTGCCGACCAGGTAGATGACGATCACGGTGGAGATGCTGTGGCCGAAGAAGTTGGCGTCGGTGCGGATGGTGGCGAGCGAGTAGCTGCCGACCACCAGCAGGCCCCAGCCCACGAACTTGTCCACCTCGACGTCGACGTTGCGGCCGACGGCCGTGCCGAGCAGCACCAGACCACCGGCGGCCAGCGAGACGATCGCACCGAGCAGGTTCGTGCTCTGGCCGAGGACCCGGTCGACCGGGTGACCGGTGATGCCCTCGCTCGCCGTGCCGATCAGGCCGAGGATGCCGTAGACCACCAGGTAGGCCCCGGAAGCGAAGCCCACCAGGCGGTAGATCGGCCGAAGCGGGTGATTGACCGGAATATGCGCCATGCTGTCCGTCTCCAAGGTCAGGTGTTGTCTTTCCGATTCTCGCGTATCCGCGACAAGCGGCGCAGGTACACCCCCCAGTTCAGTTTCCGGGCACCTGCTCGGCCAGTTCGAGCCAGGCCAGCTCGATCTGCTCCTGCTCCTGCTTGACCGCCTTGAGCTGGGATTCCAGCTCGACCAGCTTGTCGTAGTCGCTGCCGTGCTGGGCCAGCTGCTCGTTGATCTTGGCGGCCTTCTCGGTGAGCTTGGTCATCTGCCGCTCGAGACGGGACAGGTCCTTGCGGGCCTGCCGCAACTCGGCCTGGGAGAGACCCGGCCCGGTCGCGGCCGACCCGCCGCCGGACACGTAACCGGCGTCGCCGCCCATGATCGGGGTCTGCACCCGGGCCAGATATTCGTCGATGCCGCCCGGCAGGTGCACCAGCTTGCCGTCGCCGAACATCCCGTACGCCACGTCGGTGACCCGCTCGACCAGATAGCGGTCGTGACTGGCCACCACCATGGTGCCCGGCCACGAGTCGAGCAGGTCCTCCAGCGAGGCCAGGGTGTCGGTGTCCAGGTCGTTCGTCGGTTCGTCGAGCAGCAGCACGTTCGGCTCGGTGGCCAGCAGGCGCAGCATCTGCAGCCGGCGGCGCTCACCACCGGACAGGTCGCTGACCGGCGTCCAGATCCGCTTGTCGGTGAAGCCGAACACCTCGGCGAGCTGACCGGCGGAGAGCTCCCGGTCGCCGAGCTGGACCCGCCGGGCGACCTCCTCGACCGCTTCCAGCAGGCGCAGGTGCCCGGGCAGCTCCTTGAGCTCCTGGGACAGGAACGCGGGCTTCACGGTGGAGCCGGTGATCAGCCGCCCGCCGTCCGGCTTGGTGACACCGGCCAGCAACCGCAGCAGGGTGGTCTTGCCGGCGCCGTTGGCGCCCAGGATCGCGATCCGGTCACCCGGGCCGACCTGCCAGGTCAGGTCCCGGAAGATCGGCTTGGGGCCGGCGTTCAGGGTGACCTGCTCGAGGTCGTAGACCTGCTTGCCGAGCCGGGTGGTGGCCAGCCGCTGCAGGCTGACCGTGTCACGGGCCGGCGGCACGTCGGCGATCAGCTCGTTGGCCGCGTCGATCCGGAACTTGGGCTTGGACGTCCGGGCCGGCGGGCCCCGGCGCAGCCAGGCGATCTCCTTGCGGAGCAGGTTCTGCCGGCGGGCCTCGACGGTCGCGGCGACCCGCTGCCGCTCGGCGCGGGCCAGGATCCAGGCGGCGTACCCGCCCTCGTACATGTGCACCTGCTCGTCCACGACCTCCCAGGTCGCGGTGCAGACCTCGTCCAGGAACCAGCGGTCGTGGGTGACCACGACCAGCGCGCCCCGGCGGGTCAGCAGGTGCTTGGCGAGCCAGTCGACACCGGCCACGTCCAGATGGTTGGTGGGCTCGTCGAGGACCAGCAGGTCGCTCTCCCGGACCAGCAGCGCGGCGAGCGCGACCCGGCGGCGTTCGCCACCGGACATCGGCCCGACCGGGGTGTCCAGGCCGAGATAGCCCATGCCGAGGCCGTCGAGGATCAGGCGGACACCGGAGTCACCGGCCCACTCGTGCTCGGCGCCCATGCCCTGCGGCAGCCAGGCGGTGCCGAGCACGACATCGCGCACGGTCGCCTCGGCGGCCAGGTTGAGTGTCTGCGGAAGGGTGGCGACCCGGAGGTCTCGGCGGTGCGTCACACGACCCGAGTCCGGCTCCTCGGATTTGGCGAGCATCCGCAGGAGGGTGGACTTGCCGGCCCCGTTCAGACCGACGATGCCCAAGCGGGCGTCGTCGTCCAAACCGAGCGAGACATCGGTGAGCAGCTGACCGGCGGCGCCGTAACCCTTGTTGACCCGGTCCAGGTTGATGATATTGGCCACGATGGCTCTAGATTACCCGCGCGCCGGGCTGCGGGCCGCGCGCGGTGACCACCGTCCGGCAGACCCCGGCCGCGGTCAGCCCCTCGGCGACCTCCTGCGCGTGCGCCGCGTCGGCCGCCAGGAAGACACAGGTCGGGCCGGAACCGGAGACCAGACCGGTGATGGCGCCCGCCTCGGTGCCGGCCTTGAGCACGTCGGCGAGCTGCGGGCGCAGCGACAGCGCGGCCGGCTGCAGGTCGTTGCCGAGGGCCGCGCCGAGCACCTCCGGGTTGCGCTGGCGCAGCGCGGACATCAGAGAGTCCGCGTTCTCCAGCGCGGGAGGCGGCCAGGAGCCGGCCCGCAGGGTGTCCAGCTCGCGGTAGACCGCCGGGGTGGAGAGCCCGCCGTCGGCGATCGCCACCACCCAGTGCCAGATGGTCGGCCGGGCCAGGATCGGGCTGACCGCCTCGCCGTGCCCGGTGCCCAGCGCGGTGCCGCCGTGCAGCAGGAACGGCACGTCCGAGCCGAGCTGCGCGCCGACCTCGGCCAGCTCGTCACGGGACATCCCGAGACCCCAGAGCAGATCGCAGGCGATCAGCGTCGCCGCGGCGTCCGCGCTGCCTCCGGCCAGGCCGCCGGCCAACGGGATCACTTTTTTCAGATGCAACCTGGCGTACGCCGGGACACGCGCCCGGGCGGCCAGCGCGCGGGCGGCCCGCATGATCAGGTTGGTCTCGTCGAGCAGCAGCTCGCCGGTGCCCTCGCCCTCCATGGTCAGCGTGAGGGTGTCGCCGTGCCGGGCGGTGATCTCGTCGAACAGGCTGATCGCGTGGTAGACGGTGTTCAGCTCGTGATAGCCGTCCATCCGCAGCGGGCCGACGCCGAGGTGCAGGTTGATCTTCGCGGGCACCCGGACCTTGACCGGGCCGATGTGCGGACGCGGCTCGTCGTCGTCCGGTCCCCAGGCCTCGGTCACGGAGCGAGTTCCCGAATCGGCAACCGGATCTCGAACGGCTTCTCCAGCACCAGTTCGTCATTCGCGTCCGCGACCAGCTCGTAGCGACCATCGACGAGGTCATAGGCGAAGACGTGCACGGGATTCAACTCGATGCGCCAGAAATGCTGAATTCCGGCGGCGGCGTAGACGCCTGGTTTCTCCAGTCGATCACGCCGCTTGGTCCCGGGCGAAACGATCTCGACGGCGACGACGACCTGATCAGGCGAGAAGTAGTGACGATCGGGGTCGACCGGACCGTGCAGGATCAGCACATCCGGTTCGAGGGTGCTGGTGTAGTCGACCGCCACCCCCACCGCCATCTGCGGCTCGAAGCCTTTCGGCACGTGTCGCTCCAACCAGCTCGCCAGTCTCCAGTTGAGCTTCTGGTGACGGGCGGAGGGCGAAGGAACCACTATCAAGACTCCATCCGACAGCTCCACGCGAGGCGCCTCATCAGGCAGGGCGAGGACGTCTTCGATCGTGTATCCAGCTTTTCGCTGCTTGACAAGGTCAGGAGCCCACACGACTTCACCGATCGGTTCAGCGGTCATGAGTCCACCTCCTCGGGCTGTGCGCCGGACGGGCTGAGCTTACCGCCGTACCCTGACGTTTTCGCCGCCGCGGCGATCGCGACGAACTCCTCCACGGTCAGCATCTCGCCGCGGACCTGCGGGCTGATCCCGGCCGCGACCAGCACGTCCTCGGCCTTGCCCGGCCCGCCGGCCCACCCGGCGAGCGCGGCCCGCAGGGTCTTGCGGCGCTGCGCGAACGCCGCGTCGATCACCCGGAACACGTCGGCCCGCTCCGCGCCGGTCGGCGGCTCGCGGCGGGTGAACGCGACAAGCCCGGAGTCCACGTTGGGCACCGGCCAGAACACCGCGGGCGGCACCTTCCCGGCCGACTTGGCCTGGGCGTACCAGGCCAGCTTGACCGACGGCACGCCGTACACCTTGGAACCCGGACCGGCGACCAGCCGGTCGGCGACCTCCTTCTGCACCATCACCAGGCCGCTGCGCAGCGTCGGCAGCTCGGCGAGCAGGTGCAGGACCACCGGGACGGCCACGTTGTAGGGCAGGTTCGCGACCAGCGCGGTCGGCGCCGGGTCGAACCGGTCGCCGGTGACCCGGAGCGCGTCGGCCGCGTGCACGGTGAGGTGCGCGGCGGTGACGGTCGCCGGCAGCGCGGCGGCCAGGACCGGGTCGATCTCGACGGCGTGCACGTGCCGGACCGCGGCGGCCAGGCCCAGGGTCAGCGAGCCGAGCCCGGGCCCGACCTCCAGCGCGACGTCGTCCGGGCGCAGGGCCGCGGCGGCCACGATCCGCCGGATGGTGTTCGGGTCGTGCAGGAAGTTCTGGCCGAGCTTCTTGGTCGGCGCGACGCCCAGGCGTGCGGCGAGTTCCCGGATCTCCGCCGGGCCGAGGAGTCCGTCAGCCATAGGAGCAGCCTAGGAGGCCGGTCACCGGCCGGACCCGGCGGGCACACCCGGCCCCGTGCGGCGCTCGCCGGCGGGGCTCACCTCCAGGGACCGAAGACCCGCTCCCCGGTGGCCGAGATGGTCGCGCACAGCTCGTCCACGTCGATGTCGCGGGCCGCCGCCAGGGCCCGCACGGTGATCGGGATCAGGTAGGACGCGTTGGGCCGGCCGCGGTGCGGGGCCGGGGTCAGGTACGGCGCGTCGGTCTCCACCATCATCAGCTCGGGCGGGGTGATCGCGGCCGCCGCGCGCAGGTTCGCCGCGCTGCCGAAGGTGATCGTCCCGGCGAAGCTGAGGTGGTAGCCCCGGCGCACGCACTCGGCGGCGAACTCGGCGTCGCCGGAGAAGCAGTGCAGCACCACGGTGTCCGGCGCGCCCTCGTCGTCGAGGATCCGCAGCACGTCGGCGTGCGCCTCCCGGTCGTGGATGATCAGCGCTTTGCCGTGCCGCTTGGCGATCGCGATGTGCGCCCGGAAACTCGTCTCCTGCGCGGACCGGCCGTCGTCACCCGTACGAAAAGTGTCCATCCCGGTCTCGCCGACGCCCCGGACCCGCGGCTGGGCCGCGAGCGCCTCGATCTCGCGCAACGCCTCGTCGAGATCGGCGAGCCGGGGCGCCTCGTTGGGATGCAGGGCCACCGCGGCCAGCACCGCGTCGTTCCGGCCGGCCAGCTCGGCGCCCCACCGCGACGAGTCCACATCGACACCGACCTGGACCAGCCGGTCGACACCGTTCTTGGCGGCCGCGGCGATCAGCGCCTCGACCGGGTCACCGGTGGCGCCGCCGGGGACACCGGCCTCCTGCACGGTCAGATCGAGGTGGGTGTGGCTGTCGAAGACCGGCACGGCCAGCGGTTCCGGCGCGGGCGGGAACTCGCCGGCCCGGCGGGCGGCCTTCGCCCGGCGCTTCTCGGACGGCGTCGGCGACGTGGGGGGTGTCGATGGCATGTGAGACATTCTGCACGGCACCTGTACCGGTAACCGCATGTTCATCCGATATCCACCATCGTCACTTAAGTTCCGGCCGTGACCGTGACCGGTGAGGACAGCCAGTTGGGCGCCGACCCGCTCGACCCGCCCCTGATGGCACCGTTGCGCCGCGACCTGACCTGGCAGCACGTGCAGTCGATGAGTCAGTCCGCGGTGTATCGCGACGATGCGACGATGCGCCGGATCCGGGAGACCGCGATCGTCCGGCGCGGCACCCGGATGACCAAGATCTTGTCGCCGGCCCAGGTCGCCGGGCATCTCGGCGGCTGGCTTCCGTACGGCTTCTGCTACCGGGCCTGCGACATCGCCCACCTGACCGATCCGGAGCAGCTCAACCTGCTGCGCACCGACGGCGCGGTGGACGGCCGGGTGGCGTACGGGCTGCGCTGGCGGGCCACCGACCCGATGGACTTCGAGCTGCCCGCCGATCCCGGTCAGCCGGGACTGGCCGCGCTGCCGGCACACTCCCGGATCGGCGCGATGGTGCTGGGCACCGGGTTCACGCCGAGCACCGACGAGCTGATCCCGGAGTACATCACCGCCGGGTTCGCCGACCTGCCGCTGCCGGGCAACGCCCAGCTGATCGCGTACGCCCCGGGCGGTGACGAGGTGGTGCTCTACACGTACCAGCCGGAGCAGCACGGGTGGCTGCGGCTGGCCGGTCCCCGCTGGCGCGGCCTGCTGGACGAGCTGCCCGGGGTGAGCCCGGACCGGGAGTACGTGCCGTGCACCGCGGCCGGCACCGCCCGCCTGGTCGGCACGATCGACGGCAAGGAGTACGAGGCGGTCGCCGACCCGCCCAACGAGTTCCGGGTCCGGGCGCTGACCCGCGCCGCCCGTTACTCGGTGCAGACCCTGAGCCGCCGGGCCGAGCAGGCGCTGTGGCGCGGGGTGCCGTGCTGGGTGCTGCAGCGGGACGAGACCTGGGCCCGGCTGCGGCTGCTGCGCCCGGACGTGGACGCGCTCAGCGCGACCGGGGCCCGCTGCTACGAGCGCGGGGTGTACGAGGCGTGGGCGCCGGTGGACGAGCTGGCCGACCACCACATCTCGGATCTCGCGTACCAGCTCTGAGACACACGAAAGCGGGGCCGGATCGCTCCGGCCCCGCTTCTCGTTGTCCTACGGAAGATCAGCTACGGGTGATCTTCGCTTCGATGTACTTCCAGCCGCTCCGCTTGGTGGACCAGTCCTCGGCCCTCGCGGCCGGCCAGAAGAGGCCCTTCTTCAGGCCCGCAGGGACCTTGAACTTCCACTTGCCGTTCGCGGCGACGGGGGCCTGCCACGAGTAGCAGACGTCGTTGAAGGTGTCGTTGTTGACCTTCTGCCACTTCTTGTTGATGTTGAGGCAGTAGTCCTGGCCGTTGCTGTAGTTCTCCAGGGAGACCCACACGACCCGGACGCCGGAGCCCTTGTCCGAGGCGGTGCCGGTGACGTACTTCCACGCCGACAGCTTGGTGGAGTTCTTCGGCTTGGTGACCGTGACCTTCGGCCCCCAGGCGTCATTCTTCACGGAGACACCGGCGCCGGAGAACCAGGCGCTGTAGCCGTTCGCGTTCCGGTACTTGACCTTGGCGGGGCGCTTACCGGTGATGACCCGGCCGGTCACGCAGTCCTTCCAGAGGAACATCTTGATGACCTTGGCCTTGCCGGTCCACTTGAACTCGTAGCCGGGGCAGTTGTCACCGTTCTCAACCAGCACGTACTGGGTGCCGGCCGGGACGGCCTTGACCGTGACGTAGTAGCGCTGACCGCTCCACACGCTGGTCTTGCTGTTCACCAGCTTGGTCGCGGCGTTCGACACCTTGACGGTCTTCTTGATGTCGCTGAACTTGCCGGCCTTGTCGGTGAGCCGCTCGACAAGCGTGAAGGTGCCGGGCTTGTTGTAGTTGTGCTGAACGACGGTCTGCGAGGCCGTGAGCGTGAGCAGGCCAGTGCCGTCGCCCCAGTTGACAGTCCGCTTGATCTGCGCGTCGGGGGTGACGTTGTCACTGAAGTCCGCGGAGGTCTGGGTGAACTTGACGAACTGACCGGTCCAGATCGAGGTTGCCGACAGCTTGTAGGCACCCTTCGGCGGGATCGTGTCCGGCGCCGGGGTGCTCACGCTCGGGCTGACGCTCGGGCTCGTGGCCGGGGTGCTCGGCTCGACGGAGGTGCTGTCGCTCGGCGCGGGCTCGACGGAGGTGCTGTCGCTCGGCGCCGGCTCGGAGGAGGCGCTGTCACTCGGCGCCGGCTCGGAGGTGACGCTGTCGCTCGGCGACGGCTCGGCGGAAGCGGTCGGCTCGCCGCTTTCCTCGACGGCGATCGCGGCACGCACGGGAGAGCTACCGGCGAAGGCCGGCGAGGCGGCGACGGCGCCACCGGCAGCCAGCGCACCGCCGACGATGGCCGCGAGCAGCGGCCGGGCCAGACGTGGTTTCAAGGGAATTCCAGTCCTTCGAGGGGTAAGAAAACCACATGAAGGGCAATGTTGGACGATGCGGACTACGTCAGGACGTACCCGTATCGACAGAACGCCAACGTTCCCCCGTGGCAGCGATCAATGTAGCCGGTCGACACGACCGCGATCAATGCCGTTTTGATCAGCCCGCAGTGCGGTAGGGCACAACTGTCAGGAAACCGGGGAATGGACACCCGGGCGTCAGCTCCCGGTCACGAAAAAGGCCCGGCAGAGCCGGGCCTTCTCGGTGGAACGCGGGGTCAGGAGTCGCCGCCCAGGCGGGCCAGCTCCTCCTCGACCACTGTCGGCTCGAGCTTGCGGAAGACCGGCTTCGGCGCGTTCAGCACCGTGCCGGCCACCAGCGGCACCGACTCCCAGCGGGCGCCGACCGTGTAGTCGCCCATCAGCACCGGGTAACCCGGGCCGCCGTCCAGGTCGTCGACCTCGACGATCTCCGGCATCGGCGCGTGCGTGCCGACACCGCCGAGCAGCTCGTGCACCTTCTGCGCCGAGTGCGGAAGGAACGGCGTGAGCAGCGTGTTCGCGTCGCTGACCACCTGCAGGGCGACGTGCAGGACGGTGCCCTGCCGCTGTTTCTGCGACTCGTCCTTGAGCTTCCACGGCGCCTGGTCGGAGAGGTACTTGTTGGCCTCGGCGACCACCCGCATCGCCTCGCCGATCGCGGCCTTCTGCCGGTGCTTGCCAATCAGCTCGCCGACCGTGGTGAAACCGGTCCGGGCGACCTCGAGCAGCGCGAGGTCCTCCGGGGTCAGGTCGACAGCCGGCGGGATCACGCCGAAGTTCTTCGCCGCCATCGAGATCGACCGGTTGACCAGGTTGCCCCAGCCGGCCACCAGCTCGTCGTTGTTGCGCCGGACGAACTCGGCCCAGGTGAAGTCGGTGTCGTTGGACTCCGGGCCGGCCGCGGCGATGAAATACCGCAGCGCGTCGGCGTCGTAGCGCTCCAGGAAGTCGCGCACGTAGATGACCACGCGCCGGGACGAGGAGAACTTCTTGCCCTCCATCGTCAGGTACTCGCTGGAGACCACCTCGGTGGGCAGGTTCAGCTTGCCCAGCGGGCCGGGCTGGCCGCCCTTGTCGCCCTCGCCGGAATAGCCGAGCAGCAGCGCCGGCCAGATCACCGAGTGGAAGACGATGTTGTCCTTGCCCATGAAGTAGTAGGCGGACGCGTCCTTGCCCTGCGCGTCGGCCGACCACCACTGGCGCCACGCCTCCGGGTCGCCGGTGCGCCGGGCCCACTCGATCGACGCCGAGAGGTAGCCGATCACCGCGTCGAACCAGACGTAGATGCGCTTGTCGGCGCGGTCCCGCCAGCCGTCCAGCGGGATCGGCACGCCCCACTCCAGGTCACGGGTGATCGCCCGGGGCTGCAGGTCGTCGAGCAGGTTGCGGGAGAACTTCAGGACGTTGGGCCGCCAGTTCTCCCGCTGGTCGAGCCAGCCGCCGATCGCCTCGGCGAAGGCCGGCAGGTCCAGGAAGAAGTGCTCGGTCTCGACGAAGTTCGGCGTCTCGCCGTTGATCCGCGAGCGCGGGTTGACCAGCTGCTCCGGGTCGAGCTGGTTGCCGCAGTTGTCGCACTGGTCGCCGCGGGCGCCGTCGTACCCGCAGATCGGGCAGGTGCCCTCGATGTAGCGGTCCGGCAGGGTACGGCCGGTGGACGGGGAGATCGCGCCGAGCGTGGTGCGGGCCACGATGTACCCGTTGGCGTGCAGGGCCTCGAACAGGTCCTGCACCACGGCGTAGTGGTTGCGGGTGGTGGTCCGGGTGAACAGGTCGTAGGAGAGCCCGAGACCGTGCAGGTCCTCCACGATCACCCGGTTGTACCGGTCGGCCAGCTCGCGCGGGGTGACCCCGTCGGCGTCCGCCTGGACCTGGATGGGTGTGCCGTGCTCGTCGGTGCCGGACACCATGAGCACGTCGTGGCCGGCCATCCGCATGTACCGGCTGAAGACGTCGGACGGCACCCCGAAGCCGGAAACATGACCGATGTGGCGCGGGCCGTTGGCGTAGGGCCAGGCGACCGCGGCGAGAACGTGACTCATGACGACTAAGCGTAGTGACCCGCCCCGGAGCTTGGCGAACGGATAGGCGGCCGACCGATTTGTCCCGACACGCCCGGACATTGGCGGGCCGGTCACCGAGCCGCGTAGTTCACTGGACGGGTGACCGGGAACGCGCCGCAACCAGGGGAAACGCCGACGGACAACCCGTGGGGCAAGACGGAGCCGGACGCCACGTGGTGGCACGGCCCGGCCGACCGGGACCCCACCTCGCAGGACTGGGCGGACCGGGCGGGCGACGCGGCCCGGGCGGCCGGCGCGCAGGACGTCACGCAACGGCTCACGCCGCCGGCGGACCCCGCGGGCGAGCGCCTCGCCACGGCCGGCGAGCTGATGATCATCGAGCCGGGCCGGCTCGGCGACGAGGCGACCGCGTCGACGGCGGCGGCCGTGCCGGGGACCATGACCACGGCGGCCGTGCCGGAGGCCGCGACCACGGCGGCCGCGCCGGAGGGGAAGGCCGGCGATCGGCCCACCGTCGTCCTGGACCCGCGGCGCCCGCCGCGCGCGCCGCTGCCGCCGCTGCCGGCCGGCGCGACCCCGGTCACCGAGGCCCGGCTGGAGCGGATGGAGAACTCGCCGTTCTGGTCGACCGACGAGGCCCGGATCGCGGCCGAGGCCCGCAACGACCCGCGTCCCGGGCGGCGCCGCCGGCCACCGGCCGCCAACCCGGTCGCCGCGATGGTCTCGCTGGTCGGGCTGAGCCTGGTGGCGGCGTTCTTCGCCTGGGTCAGCGCGGAGCCGTTCTGGCTGGCCACCGGGCACGGCGACCCGGGGTACGCGATCACCACCCAGTGTGACGGCGCCGGGCTCACCCAGCACTGCACCGGCCGGTTCGCCACCGCCGACGGCAGCTTCACGGCCGGCCGGGTGACCCTGCTCGGCATCTCCGGCGGCGCCCGGGAGCCGGGTGCGGTCACCGGCGCCCGGATGGTCCGCGCGGGCAGCGACCAGGCCTACACCGCGCCGCCCGGGCTGCTCATGCACCTGCGCTGGGCGCTCGGCTTCCTGCTCGTGCTGATCTGCGGGTACGGGATCGCCGGCGCCACCGGTGCCCGGCGGCTGGAGTCGCCGAGGTCCCGGCGGTACGCCCTGCTGGCCAGCGTCGGCGGCCCGATCCTGCTGCTGGCCGGCTTCCTGGCGGCTGCTTACTGAGCGTGCACCAGCGTGTAGACATCCCGCTTCTTCAGGCCGTACATGTCAGCGATGGCCTGGATCGCGTCGCGCCGTGAGTCGCCGGCGGTCTCGCGCCGGGCGACCTCGGCGCGCAGCTCGTCGTCGTCCGGACGCTCGCCCGGACCGGCCGGCGCGCCGCCCACCACCACGGTGATCTCGCCGCGCGGCTCCCCGGCGGCGGCCCAGGCCGCCAGTTCGCTCAGGGTGCCGCGGCGGATCTCCTCGTACGTCTTGGTCAGCTCCCGGCAGACCGCGGCCGGCCGGTCCTCGCCGAACGTCGCGGCCAGGTCCGCCAGCGCGCCGGTGATCCGGTGCGGCGCCTCGAAGAAGACCAGGGTGCGCGGCTCGGCGGCCAGCTCGCGCAGCCGGGACCGGCGGTTCGAGCCGGTCCGCGGCAGGAAACCCTCGAACACGAACCGGTCGCTGGGCAGCCCGGACAGGGCCAGCGCGGTGGTCACCGCGCTCGGGCCGGGCGCCGCGGTCACCGGGTACCCGGCGTCGAGCGCGGCCCGGACCAGGCGGTACCCGGGGTCGGAGACGCTCGGCATGCCGCCGTCGGTGACCACCGCGACCACCGCACCGCCGGCCAGCGCCTCCACCAGCTCCGGGGTGCGCTTCTCGTCGTTGCCCTCGAAGTACGACACGACCCGCCCGCGCACCGTCACCCCGAGGTCCTTGGCCAGCCGGGACAGCCGCCGGGTGTCCTCGGCCGCGATCACGTCCGCGGTTGCGAGCACCTCCCGCAGCCGGGCCGAGGCGTCACCGACGTTGCCCAGCGGCGCGCCTGCCAGAACGACCCGCCCGGTACCTGCTTCTTCTCGAGACACCCGAAAAGTCCACCACACGCCCGGGCATCACTTCAAAGCCAGGCAGCCTACGATCGCGGGGTGACAACGGCGACAGCTGAGACAGACCCGACCATCGCGGAGTCCCCCGCCGAGGCGGAGTCGTCCCGTGGCGTACGCGACGTGCCCGAACTCGTCCGGCGACGCCTGTCGACGCTGGACACCCGGCTCGATCCGTACTCGTGGCTGGTGACCGCGGTGATCGTGGCGGCCGCCGCGATCCTGCGCCTGGCCGGGGTGGACAAGCCGAAGGGCTTCATCTTCGACGAGGTGTATTACCCGACCGACGCCTGGGACATGCTCCAGCACGGCGTCGAGTGGGACGAGAAGACCAACGGCCCGGCGTACGTGGTGCATCCGCCGCTGGGCAAGTGGCTGATCGCCATCGGCGAGAAGATCTTCGGCAACACCGAGCTGGGCTGGCGTTTCCCGGCCGCGATCGCCGGCACCCTGATGATCCTGATCCTGATCCGGGTCGCCTACCGGATGTTCCACTCGATCATCCTGGCCGGGATGGCCGGTCTGCTGATGACTCTGGACGGCTTCCAGCTGGTGCTGTCGCGCACCTCGCTGCTGGACATCTTCCTCGGCCTGTTCATCCTGCTGACCTTCGCGTGCATGGTGCTCGACCGGGACCACTACCGGCGGCGCTGGCAGCGGGCCGTGGCGGAGGGCTTCGACTCCACGACCACCCACAAGATCCCGCGGATCGTGCCGTGGTGGCTGCTGGCCAGCGGCGTGATGTTCGGCCTGGCCTGCGGGGTGAAGTGGAGCGCGCTGTTCTTCGCGCCGTTCTTCGCCGGCCTGGTGG
Organism: Actinoplanes palleronii; assembly: GCF_016862315.1. Classification (GTDB taxonomy): domain Bacteria; phylum Actinomycetota; class Actinomycetes; order Mycobacteriales; family Micromonosporaceae; genus Actinoplanes; species Actinoplanes palleronii. The sequence continues at coordinate 22,319 of NZ_BOMS01000122.1, forward strand.
TGGCCTGGCGCTGGCAGGCCCGCCGGTCGGCCCGGGTCCGCGGCCCGTTCGTGGCCGGCATCCTCGGCGACTTCGGCTATCTCGTGCTCAGCTTCGTCCTGAGCATCGTCTTCTACCTGGCCACCTGGGCCGGCTGGTTCCTCACCGACACCGGCTACTTCCGGCACTACCGGGAGGCGAACGGGCTGAGCGAGCCGCCGATCCTGGGCGCGCTGCTGAACCTGATGCACTACCACTCCGAGGCGTACAACTTCCACAGCGGACTGACCGAGAAGCACACGTACCAGTCCTGGCCGTGGCAGTGGCTGATGCTCGGGCGGCCGGTGGCGTTCTACTGGAACGGCAACGGCAACTGCGGGGCGTCCAGCTGCGCGGCCGAGATCCTGCTGCTGGGCACACCGATCCTGTGGTGGTCGTTCCTGCCGGCGCTCGTCGCGCTGGTCTGGTTCGGCATCGCGCGGCGGGACTGGCGGGCGTACGCGATCTTCTCCGGTGCGATGGCCGGCCTGCTGCCGTGGTTCTACTTCGCGGTCAAGGACGGGCGCACGATGTTCTCGTTCTACGTGCTGCCGGCGCTGCCGTTCCTGATCCTGGCGGTGGTCTACGTGCTCGGGGCGATCATGACGCCACCGGGCGGGCTGGCCCGCGGGGCGGCCCGCAGCGACCGGCAATTGATCGGCACGGTGGTCGCCGGGACGTACGTGGTGCTGGTGGCGCTCTGTTTCGCCTATTTCTTCCCGGTCTTCGTGGGCACGACCATGCCGTACGACGACTGGTCGGTACGAATGTGGCTGGGCAGTCGCTGGATCTGAGGTGGCGTGAGATGACCGAAGCCCGGCGAATTCGCCGGGCTTCGTCTTTTTCGCAGATCACGAGGTCGCTGCCGGGACTGCACAGCGCGGGAAATAGGGCGCGCCCCGATCGACTGCCACGGGGGAAGCGGTCGATAGGGGCGCGCAAGATGCAGCTTAACGAGCATGGATGAGCCGCACAACGGGTCATCGCCACCGAATACCGTGCCGATCCCAACATCCCGGCTATTCGGACATTCAACCTATATAGTCTTTATTACGCATAACATCTCATGAATACGATTCAACTTCAGCGTCAGGAATGCGACAGCAAATCAATGTCGAATCTGGCGTAACGTATTTCGATCACGCACCGCACCGCAGCTCAGCGGAGCGCGCTCTCGCCGGGCACACATCGGCGCCATCGGGTCAATTCTTCGGCCTCATCATTTCGTCCCTTTTCAGGGGATCAGTCGGCCATCCCCCGGATGAGTGACATGTGCCAAGATCGCGATAAATGTTCCTAGGCTCGCCGCGTGACAACGCAGGAGCCCCACCACCAGAAGACCACCGAGCAGCGGACCGAAGTGATCGCGATCGCGACGCCGGCCCCGGTGTTCGTCGACTCCACCGGACGACGGAGCCGTCTGCTCCGCCGCACGGCCCTGGCGTTCGGCATCCTCGTCGTCTCCTACGGCGGGCTGGTCAGCGTCAGCCTGGCCGGCGGCCCGGTGGCTTCCAGCGCCGTGCTGCCGTTGCCCGGCGTGGACGACGACGACAAGGCCGATCCGGTGCCACCCCGGCCGATCCCGGCGCCGGCGACGAGCCAGACGAGCACCCCGAGCAAACGACCCATCATCGAGTCGGTGAACCAGCCGGCCCGACCGGCGCAGCGGCCGGTCGCCAGGTCCGCCTCGCCGAAACCGAAGGCGACCAGCAAGGCCACCAAGACGCCGGCCGCCAAGCCGTCGGCCACCCCGGCCAAGCCGAAGCCGAGCGTCAGCTCGTCCAGGCCCACCGAGTCGACCACCACCCCGCCGGTCAGCTCCTCGCCGGAGGTGAAGCCGTCCGCCTCACCGGTGGCCCCGAAGCCCCCGGCCGTCGAGCCGGTCGCGCTGCCCACGCTGGGCCAGCCGGTCGAACTGCCCCCGCTGAGCCAGCCGGGTGACGACCCGGCCGACTCGCCCGCCCCGACCACCGCCGAACCGGAGACGCACGAGTCCGGGGAGCCGGTGTGACGAGCACCCCGACCCGGCGCACCCGGGGCCGCAGCCGGCGGCGCATCCTGCCCCGCCCCCGGGTGATGCTCGGCGCGCTGCTGCTCGGAATCTTCGTCTCGGTGCTCGTGGTGCAGGCGTACATCAACGCCGAGTTCACCGCCGACCACAAGGAGACCGAGGTCGGTGACCAGGCCGGGGTGCCACTGTCGATCCGCGGCGGAGGGCCGATCGTCAACACCACCGGCGGACAGGAGACCACCAGTCGCCTGCCGGCACGCACCATCGCGCTCACCTTCGACGACGGCCCGGACCCGATCTGGACCCCGAAGGTGCTCCAGGTGCTGAAGGAGAACGACGCGCACGGCACGTTCTTCGTGGTCGGCTCGCAGGTCGCCCGGCACCCGGAGCTGACCAAGACCATCGTCGACGACGGCAACGAGCTGGGCCTGCACACCTTCACCCACCCGAACATGCAGCTGCTCGCGCCGTGGCGGCGGCGTCTGGAGCTGTCCCAGAACCAGGTGGCCATCGCCCGGGCCACCGGCGTGCACACCAACCTGGCCCGGTTCCCGTACTCGTCGAAGACCGAGGCGATCGACGAGACCAACTGGAAGATCGTCAAGGAGGCCGGCGCGGCCGGCTACCTGATCGTCGTCAACGACCTGGACAGCGAGGACTGGCAGCGGCCCGGCGTGGACCAGATCGTGCACAACGCGCTGCCGGCCGGCGACACCTCGGCGATCATCCTGTTCCACGACGCCGGCGGGGACCGCGCGCAGACCGTCGCGGCGCTGGCCAAGTTCATCCCGATGATGAAGGCCCGCGGCTACCGGTTCACCACCGTCACCGAGGGCCTGAACCTGGGCATCGCGGAACAGGCCGCGGACATTAAGGCCGGGCGCGGGCCGGAGAGCGCCTCGGTCATCCCGGCGCTGCCGCTCAACCCGGCCGCGGCGGCCGGCGACGAGTGGCGCGGCGCGGCGCTGATCTGGACCGTCCGGCTGGCCGACGGCCTGGTCTACCTGGTCGCCGGGCTGTTCCTGATGGTCGGGCTGCTGACCATCGCCCGCACCGTGTTGCTGCTGGCCCTCGCCGGTCGGCACGCCCGGCAGCGCCGCAGACCGGACTGGCGCTGGGGCCCGCCGATCACCGACCCGGTGTCGGTCATCGTGCCCGCCTACAACGAGAAGGAGGGCATCGAGGCCGCCGTCCGCTCGCTGGCCGGTGGCGACTACCCGACGATCGAGGTGGTGGTGGTCGACGACGGCTCCACCGACGGCACCGCCGACATCGTGGAGGGTCTGCGCCTGCCGAACGTCCGGGTGGTCCGGGTGCCCAACGGCGGCAAGCCGAACGCGCTCAACACCGGCGTCGCGCTGGCCCGGCACGACCTGATCGTCACGGTCGACGGCGACACCATCTTCGAGGAGGACTCGATCCGCCGGCTGGTGCAGCCGTTCGGCGACCCGACGGTCGGCGCGGTGGCCGGCAACGTCAAGGTCGGCAACCGCGGCAGCCTCGTCGCCACCTGGCAGCACATCGAGTACGTGATCGGCTTCAACCTGGACCGCCGGCTGTACGAGACGCTGAACTGCATGCCGACCGTCCCCGGCGCGATCGGCGCGTTCCGCCGCGAGGCCCTGGCCAAGGTCGGCGGGGTCAGCGACGACACCCTGGCCGAGGACACCGACGTCACCATGGCGCTGTGCCGCGAGGGCTACCGGGTCGTCTACGAGGAGCACGCCAAGGCGTGGACCGAGGCGCCGACCACCCTGGAGCAGCTCTACCGCCAGCGGTACCGATGGAGCTACGGGACCATGCAGGCGATGTGGAAGCACCGCGGGGCGGTGTTCGACAAGGGCCCGTCCGGTCGCTTCGGCCGGGTCGGCCTGCCGTTCCTCGCCCTGTTCGGGGTGGCGCTGCCGATGCTCGCCCCGGTGGTCGACATCATGCTGGTCTACGGCCTGGTCTTCTGGGAGCTCAAGGAGACCCTGATCGCCTGGCTCGGCATGCTGGCGCTGCAGCTGTTCACCGCCGCGGTGGCGTTCCGCTTCGACCGGGAGCCGCTCAAGCCGCTCTGGCGCCTGCCGTTGCAGCAGTTCGCCTACCGCCAGCTGATGTACCTGGTGCTGATCCAGTCCGCGACCACCGCACTGACCGGTGGCCGGCTGCGCTGGCACAAGCTGAACCGGGCCGGGCTGACCGCGCGCCCGGACACCCCACCCCCGCCGCCCGCACCGGCCGGCGCGGCCGTGGCGCCCCAGGTGCACGGCTGGCCGCCGGCCCCGTCGGAGGTGCCGGCACCACGCCAGCAGGCGCGCGGCCGGGCGGTGGCGCCGCCGACCACCCCGGCGGTGCCGTCACAGGCCCACCGGGAGGATCAGGCCCACCGGGAGGACTACGACCTGCCGCACGCGGGGTCACCGCCGCGGTAGGCGCGCACAGACAAGGCCCGCATCCCCCGAACTGCAGCCGGTGGGATGCGGGCCTTTTCGCGCCCGAACCAAGCGTCCGAACCGAGCGTCCGAACCGAGCGTCCGAACCGAGCGTCCAAACCGAGCGTCCAAACCGAGCCCGCCCGAAAATGATCAGGCCACGGCCAGATCGTGGACCAGCTCCGTCGGGGTCAGATCCGCGTACGGGAAGACCACGTGCAACGACGTGCCGTCGCCGGGCCGGTCGGAGAGCGCCACCGTCGCGTGGTGGGCGTCCAGGATCCGTTTCGCCACGGCCAGGCCCCGGTCCGGGCCGGGTACGTCGGCCGGGTTCGCGATGGTCCCGTAGAACAGGTGCGGGAACAGGTCGGGGCGCAGTCCGTCCGGCAGGTCCATGTCGTCGAGGCGCACCGCCGGGCCGGATTCCATCTCGGTGCCGACCCGGACCCGGCCGCCCTCCGGCGTGTACTTCACCGCGGCGAACAGCAGGTGGGTGAGCACCTGCTCGAGTCGTACCGGATCGGCGATGATCGGCAGCGACGGGCCGCCGGCCTGGTTCAGGATCCAGATGTGTTTGCTGGCCGCGATCGGGCGGACCGCCTCGACCGCCCGCTGGGTCACCCGGGTCAGGTCGCACTCCCGCATGTGCAGGCTGTCCCCGCCCAGCCCGGCGTCGGCCATCGTGGTCAGGTGGTCGATCAGCTCACGGAAGCCGCGGACGTGCGCCGCCGTGGCCCGGCCGACCAGATCGGCCAGCTCGGCGTCGTGCCGCCCGGTGTCGCCCAGGTTCTCCAGGTACGACGACATCAGCCGCAGCGACGAGCGCAACTCCCCGCCAACCAGGCCGGCCAGGTCGTCCTTGCGACGTTCCAGCTGCTGCAGCCGGGCCGTCGTGTTGGCCAGCGCGTACGCGTACCGCCGCAGCTCCAGCTGGGCGGTCACCTGCCGGGCCAGCGCGCGCAGCGACTGCTGCTGGTCCATCGCCAGCCGGCGCGGCTCGACGTCCATCACGCAGAGCGTGCCGAGCGCGAAGCCGTCGGTGGTCATCAGCGGCGCACCCGCGTAGAACCGGATGCCGTCCGCCGCGGTCACCGCCGGGTTGTCGGCGAACCGCGGGTCCTTCCGGGTGTCCGGGACCATCAGCAGGTCACGGCCGAGGATGGCGTGCGCGCAGAACGACAGGTCCCGCGTGGTCTCGGCGAAGTCCGCGCCGGTCCCGGCCTTGGCCCACTGCCGATCCGCGTCGATCAGGCTGACCATGGACATCGGCGTCTCACAGACCGCGGCGGCCAGCGCGACGATGTCATCGAAGTCCTTCTCCGCCGGGCTGTCCAGGATGTCGAGTGAGTAGAGCGCGGCCAGCCGCTCGATCTCGTTGTCGGGCAGGAGTGCTTTCATAACGGGTCACCTCCGAGACTTGCTCAAGAGGTACCACCCAAAAGTAGCCACCCTCACATTTCGCTCAGATCCCATGAGCACCACGCTCAGATCCCACGATCATCGGGTGTGACTTCCCCGGTCTGCCGCTGATCAACTCGGCTCGCGGCCGTATGCTTCGCGGCCATGAACACCGACGAGTTCGCGTGCGGCACCTGCGGCTCGGCACACAGCGGACCCCCGCTGAGCTTCGCCGCGCAGGCCCCGGACGTCTGGCTTCCGGAGATGGCCGACATCGAAGGTTGCCTGCTCGACTCGGACCTGTGCGTGATCACCGGCGAGCGGTTCTTCATCCGCGGCCTGATCGAACTGCCCGTCTGGGACACCGGCGAAATCTTCACCTACAGCATGTGGGTCTCGCTGAGCCGCCCGAACTTCACCCGCGCGGTCGACGTCTGGGAACAGCCCGGCCGCGAGGAGGAGCCCCCGTACTTCGGCTGGCTCGCCAATGAGATCGCCGGCTACCAGCCGACCACGCTGAACCTCAAGACCAACCTGCACACCCGCCCGGTCGGCCAGCCCCCTTACATCGAGCTGGAGCCCACCGGCCACCCTCTCGCCATCGAACAGCGCGCCGGCATCTTCCGCTCCCGCGTCGAGGAGATCGCCGCGTTCCACTTCCACCACACCTGAAACCCTTTTGGGTACGTTTACCGAGTCCCGTCCGCAGGCTACGAGCCACGTCCCGCCCGTGCCCCCGCCAGGCCGCTGCCGCTCACGACCGCCCCGCGCCCCCAGGCCCCGGCTGGCCCCCAGGGGTGCCATCGACCGGCGGAGACACCCCGGAGAGCCAGCCGCGCCCGGCAAACCCGATCCCGGGCATGAAAAAACGCCCCCGGTCCACGTTTCCGTGAACCGAAGGCGTTCCCAAGTCTTACTCGTGGAGCTGTGGGGATTTGAACCCCAGACCCCCTCGATGCGAACGAGGTGCGCTACCAGACTGCGCCACAGCCCCTAAACCAGTCCTGCGGCAGTACCTCACCTTGGGACCTCCGAAAGGCTAACAGGTCCCCCGGCACCCCCGCGAACCACCCCCGCCGGGCGTGTGAAGTTTCGGTGCGGTCCGCACCCGAAGTCCCCACGCACGGCGCAGAAACCCCGAGTGTGTGAAGTTCGGGTGCGGAGCTCGCCGTTACTTCACACGCTCGGGGTGTGGTGGGGTGACCGCGCCCACCCGCGGACGTCGCCCCGGAGGGCTTCGCGTTCTGGACGCGCCAGCGGCCAGCGAAGCCCGCAGGGGTCCCGGCGGGAGCGACGGTCCGCACCACAGCGGACGCACGACAAGAAGCTCTTGATTTCAGGCCGTGTGGTGCCGGCCGCCGGCCTCGTACGCACGCCCCCGCAACCCACCGCGACGCCGATACGACACCGACCCTCCGTTGGCCGCCACCGGCAGGTCCGACGGCTCCCGGTCCAGTCCCATGGCCGCTCGCCGGACCGCTTCCCGCTGAGCCACCAGCCGCCGCTGGGTCTCCCGCCGTGCCGCGGCCCGCCGGGCCTGTTCCCGCCGCACCTCGGCCTGCCGCGCGGCCAGCCAGGCCGCCTCCCGCGCCTGGACCTTGCGGCGGCGCCGATCGGCGATCGCCCGGTTGCGCAGGTGCACGAGGTAGAGCCCGAGCAGGCTGCCGGTGACCGCGAACCCGATCCAGAACCCGGGTCCCACGGCCAGTACGCCGACCAGCTCGATCGCGTTGAGCAGGGCCAGCGCGGCGAACACCCGGCGGCGGCGGACCACCGCGGGAGTGCCGCGCCGGCGCGGAACCCGGCGGGCTGGACGGCGGCCGGTGACCAGGCGCAAGCGGCGTGCCGGCGGGGACGCGGATTCACCCGATGGAGCGGGCAGCGTAACCGTGACCTGGCGTGCGGGGTTGATCGGTCGGCGTCCGGGCACGGTACGGCGACGGCGGTGGCGCTGGAGCACCCGCGCCGTCGACGTCGCCCGCTCCGCGGCAAGGCGCTCGGTGGCGTCGTACCGGCGTACCAGCGCCGGGGCGAGGGCGAGCAGCCCGGCCGCGGCGAGGACGGCGAGGAGCACCGAGGTCGGCACCCTCACCCCTTTCGTTCCGCCACGACAGGTCACACGTCGAGAGACCGAGCGACATGACAAGTCACTCTTTGAATGACACGACGAATGCGAGGTTACGGGCGGTAGCCGTGATATTTCGCGCGCCGCGCCGACGGCACTCGCGCGCTCAAGATCATTTAGGCGTGCGGACGCGTTTCCATCGGGTCAGCAGGCCACCCTCGGCGGCGATCTCTTCGCTGGTCATGGCGTATCCCAGGTGGTCACGCCACCCTCCGTCGATGTGCATGTAGCGCTGGTGGTATGCCTCCTCGCGGAAGCCCAGCTTCTCCACCACCCGGCGGCTCGGCCCGTTCTCCGGCCGGATGTTCACCTCGATGCGGTGCAGTCCACCCGGCCCGAACGCGTGATCCACGGCGAGCGCCAGCGCGGTCGGGATCACCCCGCGGCCGGCCACCCGGTAGTCCACCCAGTAGCCGGCGTACGCCGACGCGAACGCGCGCCGCACGATGTTGCCCAGGTTCACGTGCCCGACCAGGCGTTCCCGGCCGCCCTCGCGCAGGCAGACGGCGAACGGCATGCTGTCGCCGCGCCGGGCGGCCCGCCGCATGTCCCGGTACACGAACGCGTACGCCCGGGTCGAGTTCATCTCCGCCCACGGTCCGGGCGGCGCCGATTCCCAGGGCGCCAGCCAGGCCTGATTGGCGATCCGCAGTTCGGACCAGGCACGGGCGTCACTTCGTTTGTACGGCCGCAGCAACACCGGCCCGTCCGCCAGCACAGCGGGCCAGCCGGGGGTCGCCCCGAGCATTCATCGCCTCCGGTCGAGCAGCAACACGTCCACGGTCGAGCCGGCCGCCGCCGTGGTGACCCGCTCACCGAGCACCAGCAGTCCGTTGGCCTCGGCCAGCCCGGAGAGCGTGTACGGCCCACCGGCGAGCGGCTGCACAGTGTAACCACCGCCCCGCCGTTCTGCGACGTGTGCGGGACGGAACTCACGCAGCCCGCCGGGTGACGACACGGTCTCCAGCAGGTGCGCCTTGACGCTCGGCCGGAACACCGGTTCCGCGCCGGCCAGCAGCTGGATCGCCGGTCGGGCCAGCACCTCGAAACCGATCAGCGCGGCGCCCGGCTCGCCGGGCAGGCAGACCACCGGGACCTCCTCGCCGCCGACCGTGCCGAACCCGAGCGCGGTGCCCGGGCAGAGCGCCACGTCGGTGAACTCCACGGTCCCGCGGCCGGTGCCGGGCCGGGACAGCACCCGGCGCAGCATGTCGCCGGGTCCCTTGCCGGTCCCCCCGGTCGTGATGATCAGGTCGGCGCGCAGCGTCTGGTCCTCGAGCAGGCCGCGCAGCCCTTCCGGGTCGTCGTCACAGATCCCGATCCGGTACGCCAGCGCGCCGGCCTCCACCGCGGCCGCGGTCAGCGCGTGCGAGTTGGCGTCCACCACCTGACCGGGCTGGCTGGGCCGGCCCACGTCGACGAGTTCGTCGCCGGTGGCCACCACCACCACCCGGGGGCTGGGCCGGACCATCACGTGCCCGATCCCGGCGGCGGCGAAGGTGGCCACCATCGGCGGCGACACGTACGACCCGGCCGACGCGAGCACCTGCCCGACGGCCAGCTCCTCGCCGGCCCGGCGCACACCGGAACCGCGTTTCGGGGCGTGCAGGATCTCCACGGCGGCCATGCCCTGGTCGGTCCAGTGCACCGGGACGACCACGTCCGCGCCGATCGGCAGCGGCGCGCCGGCCGCCACCGAGAAACAGGTGCCCGCGGTCAGCCGGACCGGACGCCAGCTGGCCGCGCCCAGGTCGCCGACCACGTTCAGCCGGACGCTGCGGGTCGATCCGTCGGCGTGGCCGAACGCCGGGTGCGCACCGAGGCGCCCGGCGCCGGCCAGGTCCTCCCACCGGGCCGCGTACCCGTCGATCGCGGCCTGGTCGAACGCCGGGAACGGGTGCGGCGCGAACACGTCGGCCGCGAGCACGTTCCCGTGCGCCTGGGTGAGGTCGAGGTCGAGCGGAGGCAGCGCCCGCAACCTGCGCAGCACGCTGCCCAGGTACTCGGCGAGAGGCATCAGCTCGTTGGCGGCCGCCTCGGCATCGGCCGTAGCGGTCATCCCTTCTGACCACCGACGAAGTCGGTGAGCCAGGCCCGGAACTCCGCGCCCAGGTCGGCCCGCTTCACCGCGAGCTCGACCACGGTCTGCAGGTAGCCGAGCGGCTGCCCGGTGTCGTAGCGGTGACCGCGGTAGACGATGCCGTGCACCGGAGTGCCGGCCTCGAGCAGCGTGGCCATCGCGTCGGTGAGCTGGATCTCGCCGCCGCTGCCGGGCTTGGTGTCGGCGATGACGTCGAAGATCTTGGCGGGCAGGACGTACCGGCCGACCACGGCCAGGTTGCTCGGCGCCTCGCTGGGCGCCGGCTTCTCCACCAGGCCGGTCACCTCGACGACGTCCGTGCCGAGATCCGACTCGCGCACCGAGGCGATGCCGTACCGGCTGGTCTCCTCCGGCTTGACCTCGATGAACGCCAGCACGATGCCGCCGGTCCGGGCCTGCAGGTCGAGCATGTCCGGCAGCAGCGGGCTGTCCTCGTCGACGAACTCGTCGCCGAGCAGCACCGCGAACGCGCTGTCGCCGATGTGCGAGGCGGCGGTGCCGACGGCGTGCCCGAGCCCGAGCGGCTCACCCTGGCGGACCGTGTAGATGTCGGCGAGCTCGCTGGTGCGGCGGACCGCGGCGAGCCGCTCCAGGTCGCCCTTCTCCTCGAGCCGCTGCTCCACGTCGGGCCGGCGGTCGAAGTGGTCCACCATCGAGGTCTTGCCCCGCCCGGTGACGAGCAGTACGTCGGTGATGCCGGCCGCGGCCGCCTCCTCGACGATGTACTGCAGAACCGGCCGGTCCACGACCGGCAGCAGCTCCTTGGGAACGGCCTTGGTGGCCGGCAGGAAGCGCGTCGCGAGCCCGGCCGCCGGGATCACCGCTTTCACCGCGCGCTTACCGGTACCTTGCGCGTCCGTTGTCATCAGTCACCGCACCTTCGCTGGTTCGTGCCCGAGCATGCCGCGAGACTATCGGCCGGAACCGTGTCGCGGCGGCTGCGGCCCGCTCACCGCCGGGGTGGGATCGAAATTCCCCTCAGGCACTCGGGACGAAACGCTCTCCGCGAGACGATAGGTGTCGCGACCGGCGTTCTTCGCCGCGTACAACGCCTCGTCCGCGGCGTCGAGCACCTCCTGGGCGGTCGCGCCGTGCTCGGGGAAGACCGCGATGCCGATCGAGACGGTGACCGGGATCCGGTCGGTGAGGCCGGGACGCCGCGGGTCGATCTGCATCGGCCGATCCCGGACCAGCGCGCCGAGCCGCTCCGCCACGATCACCCCGCCGTACGCGTCGGTCTCCGGCAGCAGCACCACGAACTCCTCCCCGCCCTGGCGGAACGCCACGTCCACCTCCCGCAGCCCGAGCCGGATCCGCCGGGCGAACTCGCCGAGCACCTGATCGCCGACCGGGTGCCCGTACGTGTCGTTCACGTCCTTGAAGTGATCGAGGTCCAGCATCAGGACGGTGAGCATCCGGCCGAACCGGTGCGCCCGCTCCACCTCCCGGCGCAGCACCTCGCGCAGATAACGGTAGTTCCACAATCCGGTGAGCGGATCGGTCAGCGACAGCCGCTGGGCCTCCTCGTGCACCCGCACGTTGTGCACCGCGACACCGGCCTGCCCGGCGAACGTGCGGAGAGTGCGCAGGTCGGCGTCGTCGAAGGTGGGGCCGCCGAGCCGGTCGTAGAGCGCCAGCACGCCGAGCGTGCCCGGTCCGGCCTCGGACTCGGACAGGAAAGGGTCACTCGACGGTGGCGCCGAGATCGGCACCGCGAGGTACGACTCACACGCCGGCTCCTCGGCCGACATGCCGGTGGTGCCGCGCAGCGGGGTCCCGGAGGCGACCACCGCGCCGAGCACCCCGCGCCCCGGTGCCAGCCGCCGTGCCGCGAGGTCGGCGGGCGGCAGGTCCCACTCGCCGGTCAGGCCGGCGCCGCAGCGGGCCGCGAGGGTCCCGTCGGCCGGGTCGACGAGCAGCACCAGCCCGGCCCGGGCCCCGGTGGCGGTCATCGCGGTGCGCAGGATCACCGGCAGGATCCGGTCCAGGTCGTGCGTGCTGGACAGGGTGTCGCCGAGGATCGCCAGGTGCCGGCGCAGCTGGTCCCGGCTGGCGGTCAGCGCCTGCACGTAGGACTGCAGCTCCCTGGTCATCCGGTTGAACGTGCCGGCCAGCCGGCCCAGCTCGTCCGGCCGCGGGATCGGCACCCGGGTGTCCAGGTCGCCGTTCGCCACCCGGTCGGCGGCCCAGGCCAGGTCGCCGAGCGGCCGGGTGGTGGACCGCGCCAGCCAGCGCGCCGCGATCACCGCGACGATCGCGGTGAGCAGAACGATCAGCGGCAGGACCGCGTACCGGATGGTCGGCCGGGCCGGTGGCGCGCTGAGTGTGAGCGGCAGCGGCTGGCCCGGCCCGGCGCCGAGGCGGCGGGTCGACGCGCCCGGCGCCGGTGGCGCGGTTCCGGGCAAGGTGACGGTCACCCCGCCCGGCGCCGGTGGCGCGGTTCCGGACAGCGTGACGGTCACCCCGCCGGCCACGCCGAGCCGGTTCAGCAGGGCCGCGTCGACCGGCAGCGCGGCGAGCACGGTGACGTCGGCCGCGGCCGCGGAGGCGGCCAGCGCGGTGATCCGGGTGCCCAGGGGCGCGGTGCAGTCCTGCCATCCGGTGACACCGGCCGGCGGTTGCGGCGCGCGCCGGGCCAGGCTCACGACCTCCGGGCCGGTGATCCGGATATCGGCGGCGAGTCCGCGAGTGATCAGCTGGTCGGCGACACTGGACCGGGCGCTCGCCGGGACCACCGCGACCGCGTCGGCGGCCGCCTGCAGCTGTCCGCAGATCGCGCCGACGGCGGCCCGGACGGTCGTCGCGGCATGGTCGAGACGCTCGTCCGTCCGCTCACGACTGACCGCGGCGACAGTCAGCGCGACGAAGATGGACCCGAGCAGGACCGGACCGAGCACGACCACCAGGAAGGCGCTGGTGAGCCGGCCACGTAATGTCACACATCCTCCCGGGAGTGGCCCTCTTTGGAGCGATGCTGACATAGTGTGCACCGTTTGCCGCTTTTCACAAGAGGGGTGTTGCATGCCGGATTTGGCCGGTGACGCGGAAAAATCACCCCAAAACAAGATCACACTGCGCAGGCATCTGCTCACGGCGCGTCGATCACTTCCGGACGACATCCGGATCGCCGCCGCCACCCAACTTCACGATCAAACCCTCACTTTTGTACGACGATCCGCCCCGAGCACCGTCGCCGCCTACGTCCCGTCAGGCTCCGAGCCGGGTGGCGCCGACCTGCCCCGCCTGTTGCGCGGCGCGCTCGCACCGGGCGGCCGCCTGCTCCTGCCGGTGCTGCTGCCCGACGACGATCTGGACTGGGCGGAGTTCACCGGCCCGCTCGCCCCCGGCCGCCGCGGCCTGAGCGAGCCCCCCGGCCCACGCCTCGGCCCCGACGCGATCCGCTCCGCGGACCTGATCCTGGTACCGGCCCTGGCGGTGTCCCGCGAGGGCCTCCGGCTGGGCCGCGGCGGCGGCTCCTACGACCGCGCCCTGTCCCGCCTGCCCGACCCCGGACCGATGGTGATCGCCCTGCTGCACGACGGCGAGACCCTCGACGTGGTCCCGGCCGAGCCGCACGACCGCCCGGTCCACGGCGTCATCACCCCGAGCGGCGGCTTCTCCCCCCGCCCGGCCTGACCCGCCCGGCCCGGCCCTGACTCGCCCGCGCACCTGCCCGCGCGCACCCTCGTTGCGCTCACGAGGAGTTCGTCACACCCCGCAACGGTCCTCAGACCTCGCTCGGAGTGGACGAATTGACCTCCGATGCCGCAACATTGGCACTCGGAGTTGGCGAGTGCCAGCAGCCGACAGATCCGGAGGAGCACGTGCCTACCTACCAGTACGCCTGCACCGAGTGCGGTGAGCAGCTCGAAGCCGTGCAGTCTTTCTCCGACCCGGCACTGACCGAATGCCCGAACTGCCAGGGCAAGCTCCGCAAGGTGTTCAACTCGGTCGGCATCGTGTTCAAGGGCTCCGGGTTCTACCGCAACGACTCCCGCTCCAGCAGCGTGAGCACCGAGACCTCCGGCGCCACCGCCGACGCCGCCCCGAAGAAGTCCGAGAAGTCGGACAGCCCGTCGAGCACCCCGTCGACGAGCAGCCCGGCCCCCGCGGCGGCCGGCAGCTCCAGCGGCAGCTCGTCCAGCTCGTCCAGCAGCAGTTCGTCGTCCTCCGGCGCGAAGACCGCCGCCGCTTCCTGATCCACCAGAAAGGGCGTGCCACTCCCGGCACGCCCTTTCTGCATGCCTTTTTGTCGCCTCCAGCCCACGCGCAAGCACCTCCGCGCCCGGCCCTCCACCCCGTGCCCCGCAGTGCCTCGCCGTGCCCCGCCGTGCCTCGCCGTGCCGCTCCGTGCCCGCCGTTCCGGGCCTGCCGCTCCGTGCCCGCCGTGCCCCCCACGTTCCACGCTCCGCGCCAGGTGCCTCGGGCCCGGCTCCTCGCCAGGCCCGCGCCCCGCATCACGCCATCTTGGCCCGTCCGCGCGGCGCCGCGGGGTTTTCCACAGTCCCGGCTCGTCCACAGCCCGCCCGGCGATCGCACCGGAATCCGCCTAGCTTCCTGCTCGCACACGGCAGACGACGGCGGGAGGGCAGACCATGAGCCGATCCGGCACACGCAACGAGCGCCTGGACCCGGTGCGCGGCCGCGCACCCACCCGAGGCACCCTGCTCCGGCTCACCGTGATCACAGCTCTGCTGGTCACCGCCGCCGGCCTGCTCTGGCTCCGGCCGACCACCACACCCTGCGCGCCCCCGGCCCCCTCCACTCCGCCCGGCAAGGCCGCAACCGGCAAGGCCGCAACCGGCGCACACGCCGTCGGCGGCACCACCCCGTCGCCGGGACCCGCCGCCGGGCAACCCACCCCGGGCAGCCCCGTCTCGGGCACCCCCGTCTCGTCTCAAGAGTCCGCCGGCAAGCCGCCTGTCCCGGACGGCGCCGTCGGCGTCCCGGTGCGCCTGGCCGACCCCACCGCGCTCGCGCTGACCCACCCCGGCGACCGTGTCGACCTGCTCCGGCTCGACGGCAAGGGCCACACCACCGAGGTGGCAAAGGCCGCGCTCGTCCTCGACGTGTCCGCCGACCCGCTCACCGGCGGCCTGCTGCTGGCCCTCGACCGCGACAAGGCCGCGCTCGCCGCCGACCCCTCAGGCCCGGGCTTCGCCATCCTGCTCCACCCCAGCTGACCGCGCCGCGCCGCACAAAGGCCGCGCCGCACCGCGCAAGGCCGAACCGCGCAAGGCCGAACCGCGCAAGGCCGCGCGGCGATGCCACCCGGCCCCGGGCGTGATCACGGGCGGGTGGTGTCAGGATGTCGCGAGGTCAGCCCCAGTGCGGCGGGCGATCGGCGAGCAGCCGGTCGTCGTTGGAGGAGTCGGCCTCGCCCCATCCACGCTCGGTGTCGTCCTGAGTCTGGTCCGGAAGCAACGGAGCCTCCTCCGACTCGAAGTCCACCGCGCGCTCGGCGTCGTGATCCCGCTCGGGGCCGTCCAGGATGTCCACACCTAGAAGGGTAAGCCGACATCGCTTCGGCCGTCTTCCCCCTCCGGCTGTACCGTCGGTGAACGTGAGCTCCCCCACGAGTGGCCCGCCCGGCGACGCGTACTGGCAGCGGCCCGACCCGGACGCCGCATCGCTCAGCCGGCCGCCCCAGGATCAGCCCGCCACACCCGAGCCGCCGGCGTACCCGGGTCCGCCGCGCACCGACCCGCCGTCGGTGCACTGGCGGCCACCGACCATCGCCACACCGCCCGAGCCGCGCCACATGCCGGGTCAGAACATGGACGCCATCGAGGAGGCCGAGGGCTCGGCGCGCACCGTGACGTTCGGGGTGGGCCTGGTCGCCGGCGCCGTCGCGCTGATCCTGATCTGCCTGCTCTGCGGCCGCGCCCTGTTCTAGCCCCGCCGGGCCCAGCACAGCAAGGAGCCGCCGGGCACAAGACTCGCCCGGCGGCTCCTTGTCAGTACGTTCCCCAGACCGCCGTCGCGCCCGAGTCACCCGTCTTGAAGATGTAGTAACCGCTCCCGGCCGCCAGCGCCAGCGTCAGCACCACGAACGTCACCTGCGCGATCATCGGCAGAGCCTTCCCCCGGAAGGTCAGCGCCACCATGATCAGGCTGACCACGCCGAGGCCCAGCGCGAACCAGAGCGTCATGGTGCCGAAGTCCATGTGGTTGTCGAGGATCTCCTTGCCCTTGGGCGAGAAGGTCGAGATGCGGCTGTTGTACAGCTCGGTGCCGGACAGCTTGGCGACGAGCGTGGTGATCGGAGCTACCACGGCGAGCAGCGCGACCGCCCAGCCCAGCCGTGACCGCCACTTGGCGACGAGCGCATAGACGACCGCGCCGAGCGCGAGCAGCGGCACAAAAATCACTGCGGCGTGCAGCACGAGAATATGAACCGGCAAGCCGTTGACCTGGTCGAACACTTTTCCTCCTCGGTCCGGGGTGATCGCCAGCTTAGAGTTATGTGACGGCGCAAACATCCCCTCGGCCCCACTTACCCCGCGAATCCGATTCCGGTTCAGTCACGGACGGGTTGGGGAAACCGCCCGGCCGTGCTGTCATGGATAGATGTCCACCGGTGAGGAACTGCTGCGTACGCATGGTCTGCGCGTCACCCGCCCCCGGCTGGCGGTGCTCGGCGTGCTCAGCGGTGGCGGGCACCTCGAGGTGGACGAGATCGCCCGGCAGGTCCGTGCCCGGCTCGACTCGGTCTCCACCCAGGCGGTCTACGACGTGCTGGGTGCGCTGTCCCGGGCCGGCCTGGCCCGCCGGATCGAGCCGGCCGGCAGCTCGGCCCGCTACGAGGCCCGCACCGGCGACAATCATCATCACATCGTCTGCCGGGGTTGCGGCGCGATCGCCGACGTCGACTGCACGGTCGGTGAACGCCCCTGTCTGACGCCGGCGGAGTCGCACGGTTTCACCCTGGACGAGGCCGAGGTGACCTTCTGGGGCCTGTGCCCGGCCTGCCAGAGCCGCCGCACCACCGACACCGCCTGACCGCTCGGCTGGTCGTCAAAACCGTCAGGAATCCGCGCCCAGGTGCTCCACCGCGGCCCACGGCTCCTTCCCGGTCACCCCGGCCCCCGCCGGGCAGGACTTCCGGAAGTCACACCACGCGCACAGCGACCCCGGATTGGTCGGGAAGGCCTCGTCCGCGTCCCCGCCGGCGGCCACCGCCTTCTCCGCGGCCATGATGTCGGCCGCGGTCTCCTCGGCCCGGCGCACCTGCCGGGCCAGCGACTCCTCGGTGTGCTCGTGCGCCGCCACCGTCCCGGTCGGCAGGTGGTGCAGCTCGACCCGGTAGCACGGCCGGCGGAACACCCGCTGCGCCGCGTACGCGTACAGCGCCAGCGCGTGGGACCCGCGGGCGTCGTCGGCGTCCAGCCCGGTCCGCCCGGTCTTGTAGTCGACGATCACCGCCTCCGGGCCCTCCTCGCCCATCCGCCCGTCGATCCGGTCGGCGCGCCCGTTCAGCGCCAGCACCGAGGTCTTCGCGGCGACCACCCGCTCGACGCCGAGCGGCTCGTCGGCCGGGTCAAGGGTCGCCGTGTAGGTGTCCAGCCAGCCGAGCGCCCGTTTGTACGCCGCGCGCTCGAGCTCGACGTCGCGATAACCCTCACGGACCCAGGTGCTCTTGAGCAGCTTCGGCACGGCGTCGCGCTCGCGCCGCTCGACCGGCAACGCGTACCAATTCTTCATCGCGGTGTGCACGCTGGCGCCGAGCGAATTGTGCGCCCAGGGCGGGCCCTTGGGCGGCGACGGGCGGTCGACGTAGGAATATCGGTACCGCCGGGGGCAGTCCAGGTATGCCCCGAGCTTGCTCGGGGTGCAGACGAAGAGGCGCTCGGGCATGCCGGCGAAGCCGAGTTGCTCGGGAACGGCGGCACGGTTCCTGATGGGGGGCACGGGACAATCCTGCCAGCACCCCCCGACAGAACCGTCTCAGAGCCGGGGCGCGTAAAGCTGCACGAAGGCGAAGATGGCGTCCGCGATGAGCTGGACCGCGATCGCCGCGAGCAGCAGGCCGGCGATCCGGGTGAGCACCTCGATGCCGGCCGGGCGCAGCAGCCGCACGATCAGCCCGGAGAAGCGCAGCACCAGCCAGACCGTGGCCATCACGGCCAGGACCGCGCCGCCCAGGATGAGGTATTCGTCGGCGCTGTGCGCCCGCTGCACGAAGAGCATGGTGGCGACGATCGCGCCCGGGCCGGCCAGCAGCGGCGTGCCGAGCGGGACCAGGGCCACGTTGCTGGTGCCGGCCGCGTCGGTCGGCTCGTCGGTCTTGCCGGTGAGCAGCTGCAGCGCGACGAGCACGAGCAGCAGACCGCCGGCCGCCTGCAGGGCCGGGAGCTGCACGTGCAGGTAGTCGAGCAGGGTCTGCCCGGCCACCGCGAAGCCGATGATCACACCGAGGGCGAGCAGCACGGCCTGGGTGCCGGCCCGGTTGCGGGCCTTCGCCGGCATGGCGCCGGTGAGTGCGAGGAACACCGGGACCATGCCGGGGGGATCGACGATCACCAGCAGAGTCACGAAGAACTCGCCGAACAGCTTCAGATTCACCCGATCAAGGTAGGTGTCCGGGCCGCTCCGCGCAGGCTGGTGCGTCGATAGTCACCCGAGCACGGGCACACCGGTGGCCGCGGCGACGATTTTGTCGTACACCTCGGGCGCCGTGACGAACGCGCCGAGCTGGACCGTCTTGTGCGTACCGTGAAAGTCGGAGGATCCGGTGACCACCAGGCCGAGCCGGTCCGCCAGCGCCCGGATCTCTTCCCGCTCCGCGGGGGAATGATCCTCGTGGTCGGCTTCCAGTCCGAAAAGGCCCACATCGGCCAGCGCCACGATCAACTCGTCCGGGACCACCCGCCCACGCTTGGTCGCCCGCGGATGCGCGAAGACCGGCACCCCACCGGCCGCACGCACCGCCGCCACCGCGTCAAAAACATCAAGATCCGCTTTTGGTACGAAGTACCGCGCGCCCAGCCACCTCGACGCGAACGCCTCGGTCACGCTGGTGACCAGTCCGGCCCGGATCAGCGCCTGCGCGATGTGCGGACGCCCGACCGAACCACCGGCGGCGTACCCGTACACCTCGGTCCAGGTGATCGGCACGCCGTCGGCCCGCAGTTTCTCCACGATCTTCTCGCCGCGCTGCTCCCGGTCCACGCGCAGCCGTCGCATCGACTCGGCCAGCGCCGGCTCCGCCGGATCGAACAGGTACGCCAGCAGGTGCAGCGAGATCGACGGCTCCGCCCCGTGCCAGCGGCAGGACAGCTCGGCACCGCGGACCAGGCGCAGACCGTCCGGCCGCGCGGCGGCGGCGTCGGCCCAGCCACCCGTGGTGTCGTGGTCGGTGATCGCCATGACCTCGAGCCCGGCTTCGGCGCCGGCCCGGACCAGATCGGCCGGGGCCAGCGTGCCGTCGCTGGCAGTGGAGTGGCAGTGCAGATCGATCCGGCTGCTCAGGCGTCGTCTCCCTCGTCGTCCTTGCCCAGCCGGGCCTCGACCGCCTGCGGCTCGTACATCTCCTCGACCACGCGGAGATACAGCTCGTTCGGGTTGGGCAGGTGTTTGACCTCGCGCAGCGCCTGGTCCTGACCCGCCGACTCCAGCACGAACGTGCCGTAGCTGAGCATCCGGCCGAGGGCGGACTGCTCGTACTTCATGTCGGTGACCCGGAGCAGCGGCATCATCGCCACCTTGCGGGTGACGATGCCGTTGACCACCATCACCCGTTTGTTGGTCAGGATGAAGCGGTCGAAATACCAGTCGAAGACCTTCCAGGCGACCCAGCTGATCACGCCGAGCCAGATCAGCACGGCGACGGTGACCATACCGTCCACACCCTGCTTGGTCAGGAAGCCGGCCAGGTAGCCGAGCAGCAGCGTGGCGCCGGCTCCGACACTCAGCGGCAGCGACAGGTGGATCCAGTGCCGTTTCCACTCACCGCGATAGCGCTCGGTGGGGAACAGATAGCGGGCGACCAGGGTGGTCGGCTCGTCCTCGAGGGGGAGGAAGCGGCGCGGACCACCGGAGCGGTCGAGCCCTTCCAGCTCCTCCTCGGTGAAGATCGGAGCCTCGTACTGCTCGGGATCCTCGTAGTCGTCGGCACGCCGTGCACCCTGGGTGAACCGGGCATCGTCCGGATAGGTCTCGGCTCGTGTCCGACCAGGATCAGTGTCGTCCATGGCCGGGTCCTGAAACCGGAAGTCCTCATCGTCGTCCCGAGAGCGCCGGGCGCCCTCGCCTCGCGGGTCGCGCGGCTCACCAGGATCCATAGAGAGATGCTATGCGACGAGGGAGGTGAAGAAGGTGCCGAAGCCTCGTGCGATGTCCGCGATCGTGCCTCCGAGTGACTCGAAGACAGCGGCGGCAGATCTCGGGTTGAAGGCGATAAAGAAGATCAAGAACGCAATACCAAGCCAGGTGAGAACCTTCTTGATCATGGCGGACCTTCTCCTCTGAGGCGGGTGACTAACAGCGCCGCGGCAGTACTGACGGTATCAGCTTCGTCGCTTCGTGTGAACAAAGTGCCCAGATCGCCGATTGCGGCGGGCGGGTGTTTCACCCTCGAACGAGGGATCACACACGACCGTGCAGATAGGGCGAGGGCGCCCCGAACACCAACTCGGGCGGCACTCCCTCGGAGAGGTCGTGCAGGACGACATGCTCCGCGAGGAGATAGCCCGCGCTTGCCGGCCACGCTACCGCATAGAGCCAGATTCCTTTGGCCTCACTCACGTACGCGCTTCGATCTTCCGGTGACTTGACACACCAGAGTGGAGTCGGGTGACCGCCCACTTTGATCTTCGCGTGCGGGCCGCTCCCGGCACCCCGCGCGGAGAGCGACTCGGAGAGCAGATAGCCCGGGTCGATGCCGGCGATGCCGGCGAACCGGTTGCCGAGACCGACACCCGGCTGCTCGGCGATGAAGACCAGGTCGGCCGGACCACCGCCGAGCGGCTCCGGGCCGCTGCAGGCGACCGTGGTGGCCCGCACCCCGGATCGGTCGTCGCCGGCCCAGCCCACCCCGGTGACGGTCCACCCGGGCGGCAACGGCCAGGGAGCCCAGAGCGGCATCCGCTCCGCGCCGGCCGACGCAGATTCCCGCAGCACCGTGCCGACGATCTCCGCGCTGATGTGCTCGGCAACGTGGAAAGGCGGAACGTCGCCACAGTCGTCGCAGCGCCAGTTGCTGTGCATCAGGTCCGGCTTGCGGACCTGACCAGCACATCTGGGGCAACTCACAGTGACACCCACACTCCATACCGTGCGGGTCCCGGCAGCCGCCGTCAAGCGGATCGGAAGAACCGCCAAAGGTCAAGAGGGCGGCGGCCCGGCGTGCGCCCGGATCCAGGCGTGCATCGCGATCCCGCTGGCCACCCCGGCGTTGATCGACCGGGTGGAGCCGTACTGGGCGATCGAGAACAGCTGCGAGCAGGCACCGCGCGCCGCGTCGGAGAGGCCCGGCCCCTCCTGTCCGAAGAGCAGCACACAGCGCCGGGGCAACGTGACGGTCTCCATCGGCCGCGAGCCGGGCAGGTTGTCGATGCCGATCACCGGGATCCCGGCGCCGGCCGCCCAGCCCACGAACTCCTCGATCGTCGGGTGGTGCCGGACGTGCTGGTAGCGATCGGTGACCATGGCGCCGCGCCGGTTCCACTTGCGCAGGCCCACGATGTGCACCTCGGCGGCGAGGAACGCGTTGGCGTTGCGGACCACCGTGCCGATGTTCAGGTCGTGCTGCCAGTTCTCGATCGCGACGTGGAAGTCGTGACGCCTGGTGTCCAGGTCGGCGATCACCGCGTCGCGGCTCCAGTACCGGTAGCGGTCCACCACGTTGCGCCGGTCACCGAGTTCCAGCAGCTCGGGGTCGTAGCGGTCGCCGGCCGGTCGCTCGCCCGGCCAGGGGCCCACGCCGACCTCGGTGGATTCGTCCTCGCCCACGGTCATGGGGCGTTAGGCTACTCATCCGGCCGCCCGGGGCCATGGTCACCCGGTGCGCGGCACGGGATCCCGCGGAATTCCCCGAAACGACAGGGGACGCAATGAGCGGCGGGGCCCTCCCCGGCACCCGCCGCCCACGCTCTGTTGGGACAGATTTTGCCTTACCGTCCGTATCCATGTGAAGGACTTTCAGATGTGACCCAGGTCACATTTAACTTTATTAACCATTACTTTTGTCGCGTGGTCTCGTTCCCATGGGGGATGCGCCGCATGGGCAAATACCCCAGATGGCGTGATCATGGATAGATCCCCCGGTAAGTCCGTGTCGGCAAAATGACACCGGTCGCCTACTATCAGTTACGATATTGACTCTCAGGTCGCTGAAGACCGTCTCGCGCCGAAGGTGCCGTAGGACACGTGTCGCGGCCCCAGGAGCGGGAATGGTGAACAGGTACCCGGAGTTTCACCCGACGAAAGCGATTCCCGCAGACGGAGGCATCATGGCGACAGTTGCGCTGACCGCAGCGAACTTCGACGAGGTCACCAGCAAGGACGGCATCGTCCTGGTCGACTTCTGGGCCAGCTGGTGCGGGCCCTGTGTGCGTTTCGCGCCGACCTACGAGCGTTCCTCGGAGAAGCACTCGGCGATCACCTTCGGCAAGGTGGACACCGAGGCCGAGCAGGCTCTGGCGGCCAAGTTCGACATCCGGTCAATCCCGACGATCATGGCGATCCGCGACGGCATCGTGGTGTTCGCGCAGCCCGGCGCGCTCCCCGAGTCGGCTCTGGAGAGCCTCATCGAGAAGGTCGAGCAACTCGACATGACCGAGGTGCGCGATCAGGTCGCGGCGCACAAGAAGACGCACGACACCAAGGCACCGAGCACCGAGGAGCCCGCCCGCGCCACCAGTGGCGCGACGAGCTGACCAGCTGAAACAAAGGCCCGCAGACCGGTTCCGGTCCGCGGGCCTTTTGCTGTCCGCCGCCGTACGCCGTCCGTGTCCGCGGTCGGCGGAAGTGATGGACAGCGACTCGTACGTGTGTTCGAATATCCGCCATGCGATGGTCTCACCTGTCGGCTCCGACCGGCGACGGCGCGCTCCCGGACGGGGCGGCGGCAACGGCTCCTCCCCTGCCGCTGGCGCTGCCCGGCGCGACCGTGCGCACCTTCGACACCCCCGGGTTCGCCGGCATGACGTTCTACGAGATCCGCGCCAAGTCACTGATCAACCGGGTGCCCGGCGCCTCCCGCGTGCCGTTCGAGTGGACCGTGAACCCCTATCGCGGCTGCTCCCACGCCTGCACGTACTGCCTGTCCGGTGACACCCCGATCCTGCTCGCCGACGGGTCCACCCGGCCGCTCGCCGAGATCCGCCCGGGCGACTCGGTGCTGGGCACGATGGGCGCCGGCCCGCACCGGCGGTATGTGCCGACCACCGTGCTCGACCACTGGGCCACCAGCAAGCCGGCGTTCCGGGTCACCCTGGCCGACGGCACCCGGCTGGTCTCCAGCGGCGATCACCGGTTCCTCACCGACCGCGGGTGGCGGCACGTCAGCCCGAGCCGGCCGCACCAGCCGGCCCTCGCGATCGGCGACCTGATGTCCGGGGTGGGCCGGTTCGCCGACCCGCCCAAGGAGTCCCCCGACTACCAGGCCGGTTTCCTCTGCGGCCTGCTCCGCGGGGACGCCGCCGGCCGGATCGGCCGCGAGGGCGACTCCTGGATCCGCGCCGACGGCTATCTGCACGACGTCTCCCTGCCGGAGGCGCTGCGCTGGCCCGAGCTGCCCTCCGGCGACTGGTTCCGGGGCTTCCTGGCCGGGGCGTTCGGCGCGGTCGGGCGCTGCGAGCGGCTCGCCGTCGTCTTCGAGAGCCCCGACCGGATCTACCTCCGCTGGATCACCGAGGCGCTCACCCACCTGGGCCTGACCAGCCGGACCCCGGCCCGCAGCCGGTCCGGCCGGTCCGGCGGGGCGGACGCCGGCCGGGTGGAGACCGGGCGCGACCTCTGGTCGGCGCTGCGCTTCCGGCACCTCACCGGCGTGCTGGACGCCCCGCTCGACGCGTCCGGTGTCGGGGTCCGCGGCGACCGCCGGCTCACCGTCGTCGACATCGAGGACCTCGGCCTCACCCTGCCGCTCTTCGACATCTCCACCGGCACCGGCGACTTCATCGCCGACGGCGTGGTCAGCCACAACTGCTTCGCCCGCAGCACCCACCAATACCTCGACCTCGACGCCGGCCGCGACTTCGACACCCGCATCGTGGTGAAGGTGAACGCCGGCGAGCTGATCCGCCGCGAGCTCGCCGGGCCCCGCTGGTCCGGCGCCCCGATCGCGATGGGCACCAACGTCGACGTCTACCAGCGCGCCGAGGGCCGCTACCGGCTGATGCCGGAGATCCTGGCCGCGTTGCGCGACCACGCCAACCCGTTCTCGATCCTCACCAAGGGCACGCTGATCCTGCGCGACCTGGAGCTGCTCCGGCAGGCCGCCGAGGTGGCCCGGGTCAGCCTGGCCTTCTCGATCGGCTTCCTGGACGAGCAGGTGTGGCGCTCCGCCGAGCCGGGCACGCCCAGCCCCGGCCGCCGGCTCGACGCCGTCCGCCGGCTGACCGACGCCGGTTTCGCGGTCGGCGTCCTGCTGGCCCCGATCCTGCCCGGGCTGACCGATTCCGAGGAGTCGCTCGACGCGACGGTCGCCGCCGTCGCCGCGGCCGGCGCCACCAGCGTCACCCCGATCCCGCTGCACCTGCGCCCCGGCGCCCGGGAGTGGTATGCGTCCTGGCTGGCCCGGGAGTATCCGCGTCTCGTCCCCCGGCACCGCGAGCTGTTCGCCGACGGCGCCTATTCACCGCGGCGCTATCAGGACGAGCTCGCCGCCCGGGTCCGGATGGCCGCCCGGCGCCACGGCCTGCACCGCCCCACTCCGGCCGAGTTCCGCACCCTGCCCGACCCGGCCGGGCCCGCACCGGCCGCACCCCGCGCCGACCAGCTCACGCTGCTGTGACCCCACCCGCGCCTGGCTAGAGTCGGTGTATGCGTACTGCTCAGCAGATCCTGGCCGAGGCGAACGTGATCGCGGTGGTCGGCGCGTCACGGGATCCGTTCAAGCCCGCGCACGCGGTGCCGTTGCAGATGCTGCGACACGGCTGGCGGATCATCCCGGTCAATCCGTACGTCGATGAGGTCTTCGGGGTGAAGACGGTCCCGACCCTGGCGGACCTGGCGGAGCCGGTCGACCTGGTGGACGTCTTCCGTCCGTCGCGGGAGGCGGCCGAGGTGGTGCGCCAGGCGGTGGCGATCGGGGCGCCCGCGGTGTGGCTGCAGAGCGGCATCTTCTCGGCCGAGGCCCGGCGGATCGCCGAGGAGGCCGGCATCGACTACGTCGAGGACAGCTGCCTCGCCGTGGAACGCGCCCGCGGCAACCTCACGAAGAACACCTGACGCTGACCGACGCGAGCGCGTGACCGGGAGCGGTCAGGCCGGGCCCGTCGGAGCGGCCCCGGCCTGAGACCGGCACGGATCAGCGGAACTGGGCCTCGCGCACGCTGTTCCCGCCGTCCACGACAAGCATCTGCCCGGTGATGTAGGACGCGGCCGGCGAGCAGAGAAACGCCACCGCCGCGGCGACCTCGTCCGGCGTGCCGGGGCGACCGATCGGCGTGCCCAGGCCCTGCTTGATCTCGGTCACCGTCGAGGCCGCCGTGTAGATCGTCCCCGGTGCCACGCAGTTCACGTTGACCCCGTCGGCGACCAGTTCCATCGCCAGCGCCCGGGTCAGCCCGACCACGCCGGCCTTGGCCGCCGCGTAGGCCGCCTCGGTGGGCAGCGCGTTCACCGGGCCGGCGGTGGCCGCGAGGTTCACGACCCGGCCCCAGCCGCGCTCCGACATGCCGCCGATGAACGCCCGGCTGCACAGGAACGCCGTGCTCAGGTTCCGATCGATTTCGGCCTTCCACTCGTCCAGGGTGAGCTGGGCGACCGGGCGGAGCACCTCCGGGCTGGCCCGGCTCGCCAGGCCGGCGTTGTTCACCAGCACCTCGACGTCGCCGAGCTGGTCGATGATCGCGTCGGCGAGCGCGCCCACCTCGGCCTCGTCGGTCAGGTCGGCGACGAAGCCGGTGACACCCAACTCGGAGGCGCGGTCGTGGATCCGGCGGGTGGTGGACACGATCGCCACCCGGGCGCCCAGGTCACGCAGCCGGCGAGCGGTCGCGTACCCGATACCGTCCGGGCTTCCCGCGCCGGTCACCAGCGCGACCTTCCCATCCAAACGCATGGTCACCGCAGCCTCCGCACTCGCTTCCTCGAACTCCGCCTCGACCACCTCGGCCGTGATCTCGACCGGCCGGTCCGGATCACTGCCAGGCACGCCGGACCGTGGTGGCCGGCTGTCAGCCGGACGGGTGGCGTCACGCCGCGAGGGGCTGCCGCCGGTGGAACGGGCGTCGAAGACCATGCGGCGATCCTGCCCGCTCCCGGAGGCGGGGGCAAACATCTGCGTCACCGTGGCGTAATCGGCGGCCCGCCGCCGCGGAACGCCGCACCGGCGGCCCGCGACTCACCGAGCCGATTTTCCGGCACGCCGGTAATTCAGCGACCCGGTTCCGGAGAATTGATCCGTGTGCTGGTCAGCGGGGTGACCGGACCCTCCTCGACGAAGACCAGCGGCGCCTCGTCGCCGTAGTGCGCGGGCAGTGCGACGCGGGCCAGATCCACGTCCCGGGTGCCGATCTCGACCCCGGCGCCGTCATGACGACTCCCCACGGTGACGATCCGCACTCCACGGGCGGACCAGTACGCCAGGTCGGCAACCACCCGATCGTGCCACTCGCCGAGGTCGGTGACCGCGTGCGCGGCGTCCCGTACGACGATGCAGTTGTTGCCGGCGGTCTGCCGCAGGAAATCGTCGAACCCGGCCGCGGCGGACGGCACGCGATAGACGATCGCCCGTACCCGAAGCTGATCCACCTCGAGCCCGGCGAAGCTGGCGGCGAACCGCGTCCGCCCGGCCTGTTCGATCTGTTCCATCGCCGCGCGCAGCGGCGCCGGCGTGACCGGCATCCGGACCCCGCCGACCTCGGTGTGCTCCGGTGCCCGGCTGAACTCGCAGCCGGCCGTCCGCCACCCACCGACCCGGCCGGCCGCCTCCGCCTCCCCGGCGCTGTCCGGTTCCGCACATCCGCCGATCATGAGCAGTCCGACGAGGAGCAGCCGGCTGAGCCGTACCCGATGCATCGCATCTCCCCTCAATACCGTGCCCGCTCGAACCTCGCCACTCGTGCAACGACGCGGCCGGGTTCCCCAGTGACGGCTCAGATGTCAGCAAAACCCCGCAAAAACGACAGCCGTCACCGTTTCCACAAACCCCAACCCTTCGGGGTACGGATGATCAGGTCGGCAGCGACTCCCGCACCCGGGCGGCCCGGGTGGAGCGCGCCGCGCCGATGATGACCACCGCCACGCCGGCCAGCAGCAGCGACAGCCCCGGCAGGGTGCCCGGTCGCGGGACCTGGCCCAGCCAGAGCCAGGCGAGCAGCGCGGCGCCCGGCACCTCGAGCAGGATCAGGACGCTGACCGTGGTCGCCGAGGTGTGCTGCAGCGCGTAGTTGAACATCGAGTGCCCGAGCAGCTGCGCGCCGGCCACCAGCCCGAGGATCGCGGCCCAGGCCTGGGGCGGATACCCGGTCAGGTCGACACCCCCGGCCAGGCAGACGACGAGCAGCAGCACGGCGCACACGCCGTAACAGATCCAGGTGTACGTCGTGGTGCTCAACGCCACCCGGGCCTGCTCGCCGAGCGCCGTGTAGACCGCCGCGAAGATCGCGCCGAGCACGGCCAGCGCGTCGGCCAGCACGGCCTGCCCGGACACCCCGACGTCGGCGCCGGTCGCCCAGGCCGCACCGGCCACCGCCAGCACGATGCCGACCCAGCCGGCCGCCGACGGGCGCCGCCCCTGCCACGCCGCGATCAGGCCCTGCCACACCGGCTGGGTGGCGACCAGCGCGGTCGAGGTGGCCACCGTGCCGAGCTGCACGCTCGGCATCCACGTACCGAAGTGCGCGGCCAGCGCCACCCCGGCGAGCAACGCGAACATCCCGGCCCGGCGGCGCGAACCGCGGATCGTGTCACGCACCTCGGCCCGGCGCGGGCCGAGCGCGACCGGGGTGAGCGCCACCGACGCCAGCCCGTTGCGCCAGAACGCGACAGCCAGCGCCGGCGCCGCCGCGAACGCGATCAACGGCGCCGACGAGGAGACCGCGCAGACCGCCACTGCCAGCGCCAACACCGTGAGCGGGGCGATCGGTTGCCCTGATGAGCGCATATTCATCACCGGCCGTCGCTTCTTGCACAGCCCAGCAGGGGTGTTTGCCACTGTCGGTTGGCGGACAGTGACGGAATCGCTACAGTCACCGACGGCCCCATGGCCATTTTCATCCCTCGATGCCCCGGAGGCCGATTTCCATGCCCGCATACCGCGCGGTGGTATTCGACTTCTTCGGCACCCTGACCCGCTCGGTGCAGCGCGGTCCTCAGCACGCGGCCATCGCCCGGGCGCTCGGCGCCGACCCGGAGACGATGGTCGGCGTCCTGGATCGCACGTTCCGGGCCCGGGCCTGCGGCCGGTACGGCTCGGCCGAGGCCACCCTGCGCTTCGTCATCGAGCAGGCCGGCGGCCGGCCCCGCCCCGGCGCCATCCGGGCGGCCATGCCGGCCCGCGTCGACGCGCTCCGCGCCGACACCCGGCTCCGCGCCGACGCGGTCAGCGCGCTCACCGCGATCCGCGACCGCGGTGTGCGCACGGCACTGATCAGCGACTGCACCCACGAGCTACCCGCCTTCCTGCCCGGGCTCCCGGTGGCGCCGTTGCTGGACGCCCAGATCTTCTCCGTCGAGCTGGGCGTCTGCAAGCCGGACCCCCGGATCTACCTGGCCGCCTGCGAGCGGCTCGACGTCCACCCGGAGGAGTGCCTGTACGTCGGCGACGGCGGCAGCCACGAACTGACCGGCGCGGCCGCGGTCGGCATGACCCCGGTCCGGCTGGCCGCCCTGGACCTCGCCGATCACCTGGTCTTCGACGCCGACACCACGTTCACGGGCCGCACCGTCCGCTCCCTGACCGAGGTCCTGACGCTGCTCGACCACGCCCCCGCCCTGGTCTAACCCCACCGCTCCCGAGCGTGGGGATTTCGGGCGCGCACCACACCTTCACACGCAGCGCCGCCCAACCACTTACGTGGGGACTTTGGGCGCGCACCGCACCACAACTTCACACACAACACCGCGCGACCACCTGCGTGGGGACTTTGGGCGCGCACCGCACCACAACTTCACACACAAGGCCGCGCGACCATCTGCGTGGGGAGTTTGGGTGCGGAGGGCACCGGAACTTCACACGTGAGCTTGGTGCTGCGTCAGCGTGGGAGCGTGGGAGGATGGCGCGGTGACGGGTGTGCTGGACGAGGCGATCAAGAAGGCGTCGATCGCCTGGATCTCGACGGGTGACGGCCCCGCCTACGCCCTGTGGTGCATGCCGGTCGAGCTGTCCCTTGCCGTGATCACCGGTCCCGGCGAGCAGTACGCCCCGGGCCTCGCCGACGCAAAAACGGCGACCGTCCGGCTCCGCGGCGACCACGGCGGCCTGATCGTGTCGACCGAGGCCACGGTGACCCGGCTCGACCCGCAGGGCCCGGAGTGGGCGGAACTCGCCCCGCAACTCGCCGGCAAACGGCTGAACGCCTCCGGCACTGCCACCGAGCTTGCCGCCCGCTGGGCCGTCGCGGACTGTGCGCTGCTCGTCATCGCCCCGGCGGTGGACACCCTGGTCGCCGCGCCGGACCTGCCCGCCGAGTCGGCCGCCGCACCGCCCCGGGAAACCCCGGCCCGGGTGGCCACCCGCAAACCATTCCGCCTGCACAAAGTCGTCCGGCGCTGACCTGACGCCGATCGGCCGGCCTGAAAGCGATCAGCTGACCTGATGGCGATCAGCCGATGAACGGTGGAACCGCGATCTCCCCCGCCGCCACCGGAAAGACGTGCCCGGCCACCGTCGCACCGGTCGCCACGCCCCCGGCCGCGCTCACCGTGCAGCTCAACAGCGACGGCCGCTTCATCTCCAGGCCCTGATGCACCCGGTACGACGACACCCCGTCCCCCGGCAGCCACCCCGCACCGACCAGCCACACCCCGAGCCCGAGCGCCGCCGATCCGGTGGCCGGGTCCTCCCACACCGCGTCACCGGGTACGAACACCCGCGCGTGCGCCTCCCCGCTCTCCCACGAGAACACGGTCAGCCCGGTCACCCCGAGCCGGGCCGCGGCCGGCACGTCCAAGTGGACCCCGGCCAGCGCGGATCGTCGTACCGGAAGAAACGTCCAGTCCAGCCCGCAGCCCGCCTCGCGCGGAACAGCGGACGGTGACCCGGCGAACGCCGAGGCCGGCAGGCCGGCGATCTCCAGCAGGCCGGCCGGGTCGATCGGGTCGCCGAGCCGGGGAGCGGCGCCGGTGAGCGTGGCCGCGCCCGCGGCGGTCACGTCGAGCGGCAGCAGCCCCGCGCCGCACTCCTGCACCACCCGTCCGGGTGCGAACCGGCCCTGCCGCATCAGCGTCACCGCGGTGCCGACGCTGGGATGGCCGGCGAACGGCAGCTCGGCCGAGGCCGTGAAGATCCGGATCCGGTACGTCGCGCCGGGCTCGGTCGGTGGCAGCACGAACGTGGTCTCGGCCAGGTTGAACTCCCGGGCCAGCGTCTGCATCTGATCGGTGGCCAGATGCTCGGCTCCGAACACCACCGCGAGCGGATTGCCGGCGAACGGCCGATCCGTGAACACGTCGACGATCTCGTAGGCCACGGTGGACATGTCCGGACCCTAACCTAATCTGGGGCTGTGACCATGGGGACGAGGGTTTATCTGGCCCGCTTGGCCGGCCTGCCGGTGTTCGACCCCAACGGAGACCGGGTGGGGCGGGTCCGCGACGCGGTCGTCCGGCTGCGCACCACGAACCGCCCGCCGCAGATCGTCGGCCTGGTGGCGGAGATGGCGCTGCGCCGGCGCATCTTCCTGCCCGTCGGCCGGATCACCAGCATGGATTCCGAGGCGGTCGTGCTGGCCAGCGGCGCGCTGAACCTGCGCCGCTTCGAGAAGCGGCCGAACGAGCTGCTGGCGCTGGAGGACCTGCTGGACCGCCGGGTCACCGTGGTGCCGGAGCAGGAGGGCGGCGAGGAGAACGACGCCGTCGTGGTCGACATCGGCATGGACCTGAACCGCAACACCGAGTGGATGGTCACCCGGGTGGCGGTCCGCGCGCACACCGGCCGGCTGGCCCGGCGCGGCCACATCTACCAGGTGGAGTACAACCGGGTCCGCGGCCTGGTCGGCCCGACCGACACGCAGGGCACCTCGAACCTGATCGCGCTGCTGGAACAGATGCGCCCGGCCGACATGGCGAACGCGCTGCAGGACCTGCCGGACGCCCGCCGCAACGAGGTGGCCGCCGCGCTGGACGACCGCCGGCTCGCCGACGTGCTGGAGGAGCTGCCCGAGCACGACCAGGTGGAGATCCTGATCCAGCTGGACCGGGAGCGGGCCGCCGACGTGCTGGAACGGATGGACCCGGACGACGCGGCGGACCTGCTCGCCGAGCTGCCGAAGACCGAGCAGATCGTGCTGCTGGACCTGATGGAGCCGGAGGAGGCCGCACCGGTACGCCAGCTGATGAGCTACCGCCCCGGCACCGCGGGCAGCGTGATGACCTCGGAGCCGGTGATCCTCACCCCGGACGCGACGGTCGCCGAGGCGCTGGCCCGGATCCGTGAGCCGGAGCTGTCCCCGGTGGTGGCCGCGCAGGTGTTCGTGGCCCGGGCGCCGAGCGACACCCCGACCGGGAAGTACCTGGGGATGGTGCACTTCCAGCGGCTGCTCCGGGAACCGCCGTCCACCATCGTGGGCGGCCTGGTGGACAGCGGGATCGAGCCGCTGCGACCGCACCTCACCCTGCACGAGATCACCCGGCGGATGGCGACGTACGACCTGGTCGCCATGCCGGTGGTCGACGGCACGCACCGGCTGCTCGGCGCGGTCACGGTGGACGACGTGCTGGACCACTCGTTGCCGCGTGACTGGCGGGACCGGGACGCGGACGCCCACGAGGACGAGGATCTCGAGCCATGAGCGAGGCACGGCGGGACCGTTTGGACCAGCCGCGGGAGCCGGGGCGGGTCCGGCTGCCGAAGTTCGATCCGGAGGCGTTCGGCCGGTGGTCGGAGGGCATCGCCCGGTACATGGGCACGGCGAAGTTCATCGTCTACATGACCGTGGTGATCGGCGCCTGGTTCGCGTGGAACACGATGGCGCCGGACCGGATGCGGTTCGACCCGTACACGTTCACGTTCCTGACGCTGGTGCTGTCGTTGCAGGCGTCGTACGCCGCCCCGCTGATCCTGCTGGCGCAGAACCGGCAGGCCGACCGGGACCGCCTGATCATGGAAGAGGATCGACGCCGGGCGGCGATGCAGAAGGCCGAAACGGAATACCTGGCCCGCGAGATCGCGGCGCTGCGGATCGCTCTCGGTGAGGTCACCACCAGGGATTTCCTGCGCAACGAGCTGGTCCGGCTGGCCGATGAACTGGACGAGGCGGCGCATCGGCGGGAGAAGCGGGCGCGTATGGAGTGGGAAGAGGACCACCCCTGACCTCGGCCCCTGCCCTCGATATCGCCTCGACGTAGCATGGGCGTCATGTCCGCACCAGCCGCAACTCTCGAGGACGCGATCCAGGCTGCTCTGGCGACCGTCGACGACCCTGAGATCCGCCGCCCGATCACCGACCTCGGCATGGTCAAGGGCTTCACCGTCAGCGATGGCCTGGTCCGGGTCGATCTGCTGCTCACCGTCGCCGGCTGCCCCCTGCGGGACAAGCTGACGAACGACATCACCGCCGCGGTCACCAAGGTCCCCGGGATCACCACCGTGGAGATCGACTTCGGGGTGATGAACGAGGAACAGCGCAAGGCGCTGCAGACCACGTTGCGCGGTGGCGGCACGGAGGAGCCGGTCATCCCGTTCGCCCAGCCCGGCTCCCGGACCAGGGTGTACGCGGTGGCCAGCGGCAAGGGCGGGGTCGGCAAGTCGAGCGTCACGGTGAACCTTGCCGCCGCGCTCGCCAAGCGGGGCCTGTCGGTCGGCGTGGTCGACGCGGACATCTACGGCCACTCGGTGCCGCGGATGCTCGGCGTGGACAGCCGGCCCACCCGGGTCGAAGACATGATCATGCCGCCGCAGGCGCACGGCGTGAAGGTGATCTCGATCGGCATGTTCACCTCCGGCAACGCCGCGGTGGTGTGGCGCGGCCCGATGCTGCACCGCGCGCTGCAGCAGTTCCTCGCCGACGTCTACTGGGGCGACCTGGACGTGCTGCTGCTCGACCTGCCGCCGGGCACCGGTGACGTCGCCATCTCGCTGGCCCAGCTGCTGCCGAACGCGGAGATCCTGGTGGTCACCACGCCGCAGATGGCGGCCGCCGAGGTGGCCGAGCGGGCCGGCGCGATCGCGCTGCAGACCCACCAGCGCCTGGTCGGCGTCGTGGAGAACATGTCCTGGCTGGAGCTGCCGGACGGTTCCCGGATGGAGGTCTTCGGCGCCGGTGGCGGCGAGACCGTCGCCGCGTCGCTGACCAAGACGGTCGGTGCGCGGGTGCCGTTGCTCGGGCAGATCCCGCTGGACACCCGGGTCCGGGAGGCCGGTGACGCCGGCACCCCGATCGTGCTGGCCGAGCCGGAGTCGCCGGCCGCGAAGGCCCTCGACGCCATCGCCGATCAGCTGGCGATCCGCCGCGAGTCCCTGGTCGGCAAGCCGCTGGGCCTGCTGGTCACCACTAAGTAACCGGCTCCGCTTCGCTCCGCAGCAATTCGCCTTTAAGCCGGTGTGATGGCAGGCGGATAGTTCTTACGTAGCATCCAGGTCGAAGCGCTGCGCCGGTCGGGGAGTCTCGACCGGCGCGGTGTTTTGCACCGCCGGGGTGCCGGCGCCCTTGAGACCCGAGGCCCTGATGCCGGCGGCGGTCTCGTTCAGCTCGCTCTTGACCCCGTTCAGGTCCTGCTTCACGTCGTCGAACAGGCTCTGCAGCGGCTTGCGGATCGCCTGCTCGTCATCCTCGCTGAGCAGGTGCTTGCGGATGAACGCCTTCGGGTGCAGGTCCTCGAGCTGGATGTCGGTGCCCAGCTCCTTGCTCAGGTCGGTGGTCGCGTTCTGCGCCATCGCCCGCAGGCCGCGCAGCATCCGGAGCCCATCCCCGATGACCTTGGGCAGGCGTTCCCCGAAGATCAGCAGCGCGAGCAGGAGCAGCGCGCCGATCTCCCACCAGTTCAGATTCTCGAACACGAGTGGCCCTCCTGAAGCGTCCGGGAGCCAGCGTACGCACGGAGTCTGTGCCCGGACACCCCACCCGGTTCGTTAGTTCGTCACCGCGGCCAGCGTCACCGAGGCGGACTGGGTCTTGGTGCCCCGGCGGTACTCCACCGCGACCACCGCGCCGGGGGCGTGCTTGCGGACCAGAGCGATCAGATCGGTGCCGTCCTGGAGCGGGTGCCCGTCCAGCTTGATGAGCACGTCACCGGCCTTCAGACCGGCCGCGGCGGCCGGGCCGGCCGGTTCCACCGAGCGCAGCTTCGCGCCGCCGGTGCCGGTGCCGCCGCCACTGACCTCGGCGCCGATCACGGTCCGGCGGGCCTTGCCGGTGTCGATGATGTCCTGGGCGATCCGCTTGGCCTGGTTGACCGGGATGGCGAAGGCGAGACCGATGTTGCCGGCCTCGGTCTCGGTGCCGCCCACCGAACGGATCACCGAGTTCACCCCGATCACCTGACCGGCCGCGTTCACCAGCGGGCCACCGGAGTTGCCCTGGTTGACCGCGGCGTCGGTCTGGATGGCCGCGTAGTAGCGGGTGGTACCGCCGGACTCGCCGGCCTCGATGGTGCGGTCCAGGGCGCTGACGATCCCGTACGTCACGGTGTTCTCCAGCGCGAGCGGTGAACCGAACGCGAGCACCGAGTCACCGACCGCGATGGCGTCCGAGTCGCCGAGCTCCACCGGGGGCAGCCCGGACTTTGCGACTTTGATCACGGCGATGTCCGATTCCGGCGCCCGCCCGACCAGCTTCGCCGACGCGGTGGAGCCGTCGCTGAAGGAGACCGACATGGTCTCGCCGGCGCCGTCCACGACGTGATCGTTGGTGATCACGTAGCCGTCCGCGGAGACCACGAAACCGGAACCGATCGCGCCGGTCACGTGCACCGTGACGACGCTGGGCTGGACCCGCTCGGCCACGCCGGCCAGCGAATCCGGTGCCCGGTTGACCGACTGCGGCGCCTCCTGGCCGGACGCGCCGAGGGTGGTGCCACCACCGGTGACATACCCCCCGCGGACCGCGAAGACAAACCCGAGGGTGCCACCGATACCGCCGGCCAGCAGGGCGGTGACCAGGCAGATCAAAAGAATCGGAGTGTACGACCGGCGCGGCGCGTCCGGGTCCGGGATCGGGTCCAGGGCCGGCCCGCCGGTGGGCGCGGGTGGAGGCAGCACGACCGCGGACGGAGCCTGCGGGTCACGCCAGGGGTCGTTCAACGCGTCGGTCCACCAGGGCGACCCGTACGGCGGCTGCTGCTGCCCGCCGGGCACAGAAGACGCCATGGGTGGCCGGCGCCAGTTCCCGCCGTCGGTCACGTGGGGCCTCCAGTCATCGTTCGCCCGGCTCCGTGTCCAGGATGACACGGATCCGTGGCGCCGTGCCGTCCAGCCGTGACCCGGGAGTCCCTACTGGGCTGTTTATCCATCGACAGCACCGTGCATCACGGGTAGTCATCGCTCTACTCTCTTATCCGATGTGCGTGGTTGTACCGCGACATCGCCCCTTGCCGCACGGAGGTTTGTCATCATCGGTCCCGCCCGCTCCTTCGGTCAGACCCCGGGCCACTCCATGCCGTTCGCCGAGACCTACGCGGCCGAGGACCCGATCCTGCAGACCGCCCGTTCGCTCGCGCACGAGCTCGGCCTGCCCTGCATCTCGCCCGGCGCCGGCTCGGTGCTGTGCCTGCTGGCCGCCGCGGGCAACGCCAAGGCGGTGGTCGAGATCGGCACCGGCACCGGGGTGAGCGGCATCTGGCTGCTCCGCGGCATGCGCCCGGACGGGGTGCTCACCACCATCGACGTCGAGCACGAGCATCAGCGGATCGCCCGCCGGGTGTTCGTCGAGGCCGGTTTCGCGCCGGGCCGGACCCGGATCATCAGCGGCCGCTCCCTGGACGTGCTGCCCCGGCTGGCCGACGGCGCGTACGACCTGATCTTCGTGGACGCGGACACCACCG
Source organism: Actinoplanes palleronii (assembly GCF_016862315.1). Taxonomy (GTDB): domain Bacteria; phylum Actinomycetota; class Actinomycetes; order Mycobacteriales; family Micromonosporaceae; genus Actinoplanes; species Actinoplanes palleronii. Next base: position 58,702 of record NZ_BOMS01000122.1, read on the forward strand.
AGTTCGCCGCGTGCACCGAGGCGGCGCTGCGGCTGCTGCGCCCGGGCGGCGTGCTGATCGTGAACGGGGTGCACGCCGGCGGCCGGATCAACGACCCGGCCGCCCGTGACGTGGACACCCTGACGATCCGCGAGACGGTGAAGGCGATCCGCGAGTCCGAGGACTGGACTCCCGCCGTCATCTCCTCGGGCGCCGGGTTACTGGCCGCCGTCAAGCGCTGAGAGATAGCGGATCAGGGTGCGGGCGCCCCAGCCGGTGGCGCCCTTGGTCAGCTCGAGGTCGTGGTCGGCGGCCCAGGCCGGCGCGGACATGTCCAGATGCGCCCAGGACGCCACGTCGCCCATGAAGTCGCGCAGGTAGAGCGCGGCGACCAGGGAGTGCACCTGGGTCGGTGAGCTGTGCCGGTCGGCGATGTCGCTGCGCAGGTACTCGACGTAGTCGCCGGGCAGCGGGAGCCGCCACATCCCCTCGCCGGCCGCCTTGCCCGCGGTCTCCAGCCGGCCGGCCAGCGCGTCGTCCGGGCTGTACAGCGCGGCGGTGCGCTTGCCCAGCGCGACGGCGTTCGCACCGGTCAGGGTGGCCAGCACGATCATCGTGTCGGGCGCCAGCCGGTCGGTGGCGTAGTTGAGCGCGTCGGCGAGCACCAGCCGGCCCTCGGCGTCCGAGTTGGTGGTCTCGCTGGTGGTGCCGTCGTAGTGCCGGATCAGGTCGCCGGGCCGGAACGCCGCCGCGCCGATCGCGTTCTCGGCGAGCGGCAGCAGCGCGGTCACCCGGACCGGCAGCTCCAGTTCGGCGGCGGCGAGCGTGGCGGCGAGCACCGCGGCCGCACCGCCCATGTCCTTCTTCATCAGCCACATCGACTCGCGCGGCTTGATCGAGATGCCGCCGGTGTCGAAGGTGATGCCCTTGCCGACCAGCACCACGTGCCGCGGGGAGGCCACCGACGGCGGCGTCCAGGACAGCTCGACGAAGCGGGGCGGGGTCACCGAGGCGCCACCGACCGCCCGCAGGCCGCCGAACCGGGCCAGCTCGTCACCGGCCAGCACGGTCACCGACAGGCCGGCGATCCCGTCCGCGGCGGCGACGACCTGGTCGGCGAACCACTCCGGGTTCTTCGTCGAGGGCGGCGTGTTGGTCAGGTCGCGGGCCAGCCAGGTGGCGGTCGCGGTGGCGCGGGCCAGGGCCAGGCTCCGGTCGTACCGGAAAGGGGTGGCAGTGACCAGCTCCACCTGCCCGGACCGGGGGGCGAGCGGCGCGTCGCGATAGCGATAGCCGCCCAGCCAGAGGCCTTCGGCGAGGCCGCGCAGCGCGGCCTCGGACAGATCGGACGGCAGCCGGACCTGAGCCGTCTCGTCGTCGGTGAGCGACCGGACGATCGCGGCGCCGGCGGCACGCCAGCCGGCCTCGTCGCGGTCCCCGGCGCCGGCCAGCAGAACGCGGCCCGGACGGCGCAACGGGCGGGGCAGGACGGTGATCTCACCGGCCTTCTCGGCGCCGGGCGTGACCGCCGTCAGCGCGGCCGCCTCGGCGCCCACATCGCCTGGTGGCAGGTCGTCGCCGACCGGTATCACCCAGGTGCGGGAGTCGTCGAGCTCGGCAGTCAACCGGATAGCAAACACGGGAGGATGACCTTTCCGTAAGACGTGGAAAGCCCGCCGGTACGGGCGGTACCGTACCGGCGGGCTCGCGTGAAACGTCAGCCGGCGATCGACTTCAACGCGTCACCCAGCGCGCTGGCCTCGTCCGGGGTCATCTCCACGACGAGACGGCCACCACCCTCCAGCGGGACGCGCATGACGATGCCACGCCCCTCCTTGGTGACCTCCAGCGGACCATCGCCCGTCCGCGGCTTCATCGCCGCCATCTTGTCTCCCCTCAGACCTACGTCAGGGTCGGTGGGTTACCCCACAGCCACTTGCTCCTGGAATGCCAGCAGCCTCGTCACGTGCTCAGCCCCACATGACGCGGTGCTCGTTTCCGACCGGCGGCCGTACAGGCCGTTTCACGTCCTCACGCAATGCGGCCCACCGTGCCGATCAAACATTTTCCCTGATGAACACCGGCGAACCCAAACCCAGCCCGGGCGGATGTGACAGCATCTAGCATATCGCCTTTCTGGCTGTCACAATGTGCGGTCATGCAGGCGCGGTCCGCTCTCTTCGACCTGTACGGCGACTACCTGCGAACCCGGGGCTCCCGGGCACCGGTCGCCGCCCTCGTCCGGCTGCTCGCTCCGCTGGACATCGCGGCCCCCGCAGTGCGTACCGCGGTGTCGCGAATGGTGCGACAGGGCTGGTTACACCCCCTGCGGATGGCCTCCGGCGCCGGCTATCTGCTCACACCGAAGGCGGCCCGGCGACTGGACGAGGCGTCCGCCCGGGTGTACCGAACCGGACGCGGCGGCTGGGACGGGCGCTTCGATCTGATCCTGATCCGTGACCAACCGCTGACCCGACGAGACGCCGAACGGCTCACTTTTCTCGGCTACGCGACGCTCGGCGATCAGGTCTGGGTCGCGCCGCGCGCGTCGGACGAGGTGGAAACCGTGCTCCAGGAGGCCGGCGCCGGGTACGAACGGTTCAGCGCCGCGCACACCGCCGGTTCCGCGGGCGCCGCCGCGATCGTCGGCAAGGCCTGGGACCTGGAGCGGATCGGGCGGTCGTACCGGGAGTTCGAGGAGGAATTGCGGCCGGTCGTGAAGGCGGTCACCGCACGCAGTTCGGACGAGGAGGCGTACGCCGCCCGGTTCCGCCTGGTGCACGCGTGGCGCTCGTTCCTGTTCCACGACCCGCAGCTGCCCACCGCCCTGCTGCCACCGGGCTGGCCGGGCATCCGCGCCGCCGCGTTCTTCGACAAGCACGCCACCCGGCTGCGGCCGGCCGCCGACCGCTACGTCGAACGTTGCCTGCACCCGGGTCGATAGAAGCGCTCATGTGGGATTCTCAACCTCATGACCGACGTCCTCCTCGTCGACCGCACTGACGCGGTCGTCACACTGACCCTGAACCGCCCCGACGCGATGAACTCGTTCACCGTCGACCTCAAGGAGGCCCTCCGGGACACCCTGGCCGAGCTCGAGACGGACCGGTCCTGCCGGGCGATCGTGCTGGCCGGCGCCGGTGGGGCGTTCTGCGGCGGGCAGGATCTGCGCGAGCACGCGGAGCTGCTGGGCAAGGGCGCCACCGACCTGGACACCGTCCGGGTGCACTACAACCCGATCGCCCAGCGGCTGTCCAGCATGCCGAAGCCGGTGGTCGCGGCGGTGCGCGGGATGGCGGCCGGCGCGGGCGCGTCACTGGCGATGCTCGCCGACTTCCGGATCGGCGGGCCGAAGACGTCGTTCCTGATGGCGTTCGCGAACGTCGCGCTGGCCGGCGACAGCGGCATCTCCTGGTCGCTGCCGCGGATCGTCGGGCACGCCCGCGCGGTCGAGCTGCTGCTGCTGGCCGAGCCGGTGCGCGCCCAGCGGGCGTACGAGATCGGCCTGCTCACCCGCCTGCTCGAGGACGACGAGCAGGTGCTGCCGGTGGCTCAGGAGCTGGCCGCGCGGCTGGCGGCCGGCCCGACCGTGGCGTACGGCGCGATCAAGCGGGAGCTGTCGATCGGTGACGCCGGCACGCTCTCCGACGCGCTCGCCGCCGAGGCGCAGGCCCAGGCGATCTGCGGGGCCACCGCGGACCACCGGAACGCGGTCGAGGCCTTCGTCAACAAGCGCAAGCCGGTCTACGAGGGCCGCTAGTCCTCGTCCTCGTCGTCTTCCTCGGGGTCCTGGTTCGCCTCGACCCCGAGGACGAACGCCTGCATCGCCAGCTCGTCACCGGACGGCCAGACGTAGGTCGGCAGCTCCCGGGGGCCCAGCTCGTTCACGTGCGACCAGAACTGCCGGACCGCCTCGGCCGGGCCGGTCGCCTCGATCGGCATCGCGACGCTGACCAGCCAGCTCCGCTTCGGCTGCGCCCGGGAGAGCCGGTCGGCGTAGCGCCGGAAGTCGGCCTCGGCAACCGGGCCGCCGGTCGCGGCGGGGAACGGGATCGGTTCGTCGAAGGCCCGTCGCCGGTACGCCAGCGCGAGGTACTCGCCGGCCTTCTCCACCCGGGCCAGCCCCACCACGTTCCCGTCGGCGATCAGCAGGGCCTCGTCGCCGGCGGCCGCGCCGGCCGGGCCGCCCCGCACCACCACGACGTCCTGCTGGAACAACCGTTCCGTCGCCCACTGCTCCGAATCAATGATCACCGACCACTGCGCCATGCCCCTATCCCATCACGGGGACCCAGCAGCCGATCAGGTGGTCGTCGACCATGCCGGTGGCCTGCATCAACGCGTACGCGGTGGTGGGGCCGACGAACTTCAGGCCGCGCTTCTTGAGCGTCTTGGCCAACGCGGTGGACTCGGCCGTGATCGCCGGGACCGCGCCGCGGTCGGCCGGGCGCGGCCGCTTCTCCGGCGCGAACGACCAGAGCAGCTCGGTCAGCTCACCCGGGGCCAGCTCGGCGGCCACCCGCGCGTTGTGCAGCGCGGCGTCGACCTTCATCCGGTTCCGGACGATGCCCTCGTCGGCCATCAGCCGGGCCGCGTCGGCCTCGGTGTACGCCGCGACCTTGGCGATCGAGAAGTCGTCGAACGCCGCCCGGAACGCCGGGCGCTTGCGCAGGATGGTGATCCAGGACAGGCCGGACTGGAAGGCCTCCAGGGTGAGCCGCTCGAAGAGCGCGTCGTCACCGCGGACCGGCCGGCCCCACTCGGTGTCGTGGTACGCCGCGTACTCCGGTGAGCTCCCGCCCCAGAAGCAGCGGGCCCGCCCGTCGTCGCCGATCGCGAGATCCGCGGTCACGGCAGGCGACCCTGCTCGATCAGCCGGCCGAACTTCTTCAGCGCCCCGGTGAAACCCAGCTTCGACCCGGGCCAGAGCACCGGCCAGGCGATCTTGCCGACCGGGCCGGGCGGCAGGTGGAACCACTCGTGCAGGACGACCTGGGTACGGTCACCGGACATCGCCGTGCAGCGCATCGAGCCCGGGCCGCGCAGCACCTTGCCGCAGTGCACGACGCGGACCTCGTACGGTGCGTTGACCTTGACGACGCGCAGCTCGTCGCGGAGTACCGCCGGGCCGAGCGTGGTGACCGCCTCGACCAGGCTGCCCTCGCCGCCGTCGCCCTCGACCACCCGGACCCGGGTGAACGGGATCCACTCGGACTGCTTCTCCCAGTTCAGGAACGCGGCGAAGACCTTCGCCGCCGGGGCGTTCACGATCACCGTGGCGGTGAACTCCCCGGATCCCGGTGCTGCGGCGTCGTCGGCTGGGCCGCCGGCGCTCATCGGCTCTCCGCCGGCTCCTCGTCGGCGGCCGGCGGGGTGACCGGCGGGACCGCGGCCACTTCCACCGCGGGGCCTTCCGGGTCCTTCTCGTCCACGTCCTTGTCCGGAGCGACCGACGCCTCGTTCGGGGCCACCGGCTCCTTGTCCGGGGCGACCGGTGCGGGCTCGGCGGCGGCGACAGCGGGGGCGACAGCGGCCTCCCGGGCGGCACGCAGGCCGTCGGCGTCCTCGAGCCGGCCCTCACGCAACGCCGTCACCTCGGCCTCCAGCACGCCGATCAGTTCACCCTTGTAGCCGATGTCGTACGCCGCGCGCTGCAGCGCCTGGTCGACCTGGGACATCCGGTACCCGCGCCAGGCGGTGTCGAACCTGGTCCGGGAGATGTCGTCCTCGCCCAGCGGGCGGTCACCGGGCAGCGGCACCGACTGACCGTCCGGCTCGACCGGGGTGAGCCCGGAGTCGCCTCCGCTCAGGAGAACGGTCACGCCGAAGACGATCGTCCCGACGACCAGTGCGACGACAATGAAGAGCAGAAGCTGACTCATGCGCACGATGTTGACATGTCGGCTTTCCGTAGGCGAGTCCGCCACCCGTCCTGTCAGGTCCAGCCGAGGATCTTCTTACGCCACGCATAGAGGATTCCCAGCGCGAGCACCGCCACGAAGACGCCCATCTCGGCGATCGCCGCGCCGCCGAAGCCGGGCCGGTCGAAGATGATCGCCCACGGGAAGAGGAAAACGGCTTCCACCGCAAAAAGCACATAAAGGTACGCATAGACGTAGTACCGGATCTGCGCCTGTGCCCAGTCACCGCCGACCGGGTCGATGCCGCTCTCGTACGGGATCCGCTTGCCGGCGGGCTCGGCCGGACGTGCCGGGCGCAGCAGACGGTTCGCCCCGAAGGCGGCCACGAACAGCAGAACCCCGGCGGCGAGGACGAGCCCGAGGAGCGCGTAGGAGCCCAGATATCCGTCCACGATCGTGCAGCCTACCCAAGACCACTAGCTGCCGGGAGCACCGGCTGGCTACTGTGGGCAACGGTCCGCGCCCGCTTCCGTAAGGGGTGGCGAAGTAGGCTGGGAGTGACGACACGCGGGCTGGCGCATCGACGTTCGTACACAAGATCGGCCCGCGCTCTTTGGAGGTTGAAACGTGGCCCCTCCCGCGAAGCGAGTCGAGCAGCTGGACCGTGTGGTGATCAGATTCGCCGGCGACTCGGGCGATGGCATGCAGCTCACCGGTGATCGGTTCACCTCGGAGACCGCTCAGCTCGGCAACGACATCTCGACGTTGCCGAACTTCCCCGCTGAGATCCGCGCACCCGCCGGGACCCTGCCGGGGGTCTCCAGTTTCCAGGTCCACTTCGCCGACTACGACATCCTGACCCCGGGCGACGCGCCGAACGTGCTGGTCGCGATGAACCCGGCCGCCCTCAAGGCCAACGTGTCGGACCTGCCACCGGGCGCCGACATCATCGTCAACACCGACGAGTTCACCAAGCGCAGCCTGGCCAAGGTCGGCTACCCGGCCGATCCGCTGCACGACGGCTCGCTGGCCGAGTACTCCGTGCACCCGGTCGCGCTGACCTCGATGACGGTCGGCGCGCTGGCCGGGCTCGGCATCGCCAAGAAGGACGCCGAGCGCGCCAAGAACATGTTCGCGCTCGGCCTGCTGAGCTGGATGTATTCCCGCCCGTTCGCGTCAACCCTGCGGTTCCTGGAGCGCAAGTTCGCCAAGCGGCCGGAGCTGGTCGAGGCGAACAAGACCGCGTTCCAGGCCGGGTGGAACTACGGCGAGACCACCGAGGCGTTCTCGGTGCGGTACGAGATCAAGCCGGCCAAGATGCGCCCGGGGACGTACCGGAACATCACCGGCAACCAGGCGCTCTCACTCGGGCTGGTGGCCGCCGCGGTGCGGTCCGGGCTGCCGCTCTTCCTCGGGGCGTACCCGATCACGCCGGCCTCGGACATCCTGCACGAGCTGTCCAAGCACAAGCGGTTCGGCGTCACCACGATGCAGGCCGAGGACGAGATCGCGGCGATCGGTGCGGCGCTGGGCGCGTCGTACGGCGGGGCGCTCGGCGTGACCACCACGTCCGGTCCCGGTGTGGCGCTCAAGGGCGAGACCATCTCCCTGGCGATCGCGCTCGAGCTGCCGCTGGTCGTCGTCGACGTGCAGCGGGCCGGCCCGTCGACCGGCATGCCGACCAAGACCGAGCAGGCCGACCTGAACATGGCGCTGTACGGCCGGCACGGCGAGGCGCCGCTCGCGGTGATCGCCCCGAGGTCACCGTCGGACTGCTTCCACGCCGCGTTGGAGGCGGCGCGGATCGCTCTGACCTACCGCACGCCGGTCATCCTGCTCTCCGACAACTACGTGGCCAACGGCTCCGAGCCGTGGCTGCTGCCGTCGGTCGACGAGTTGCCCGACCTGTCCGTCGAGTTCACCACCGCCCCGAACGCCGAGGACGGCAAGTTCCTGCCCTACCTGCGCGACCCGGAGACGATGGCGCGGCCGTGGGCGGTTCCCGGCACGCCGGGCCTGGAGCACCGGATCGGCGGGCTGGAGAAGGCCGACAAGACCGGCGACATCTCCTACGACCCGGACAACCACGAGTTCATGGTCCGCACCCGGGCCGCCCGGATCGAGGCGATCCAGGTGCCCGACGTGGACGTGGAGGACCCGTCGGAAGCCGCCCGGGTCCTGGTGCTGGGCTGGGGCTCCACCTACGGCCCGATCGGGGCGGCGTGCCGGGCGTTGCGGCAGCGCGGGCTGACGATCGCGCAGGCGCACCTGCGGCACCTCTCGCCGCTGCCCGCCAACCTCGGCGAGGTGCTGAGCGGCTACGACCGGGTGGTCATCCCGGAGATGAACCTCGGTCAGCTCGCCCACGTGATCCGGGCGCGGTATCTGATCGACGCGGTGCCCTTCAACCAGGTCAGCGGCCTGCCGTTCACCGCGGCCACGCTGGAGAACATGCTGGAGGACGTGGTCAAGAATGGCTAGCCCGGCGATACCCCTGAAACTGACGATGAAGGACTTCAAGTCCGACCAGGAGGTCCGCTGGTGCCCGGGCTGCGGTGACTACGCGATCCTGGCCGCGGTGCAGAGCTTCATGCCGGAGCTGGGCATCCCCCGGGAGAACATCGTCTTCGTCTCCGGCATCGGCTGCTCGTCGCGCTTCCCGTACTACATGAACACCTACGGGCTGCACTCGATCCACGGCCGTGCCCCGGCGATCGCCACCGGCCTCTCGGCGTCCCGCCCGGACCTGAGCGTCTGGGTGGTCACCGGCGACGGCGACGCGCTCTCGATCGGCGGCAACCACCTGATCCACGCGCTGCGCCGCAACGTCAACCTGAAGATCCTGCTGTTCAACAACCGGATCTACGGCCTGACCAAGGGGCAGTACTCGCCGACGTCCGAGCTCGGCAAGATCACCAAGTCGACGCCGGCCGGTTCGGCGGACTCGCCGTTCAACCCGCTCTCGCTCGCGCTGGGCGCCGAGGCGACGTTCGTGGCCCGCACGATCGACTCGGACCGCAAGCACCTGCAGTCGGTGCTGCGCGCCGCGGCCGAGCACGAGGGTTCGGCGTTCGTCGAGATCTACCAGAACTGCAACATCTTCAACGACGGCGCGTTCGACCTGATCAAGGACGCCGAGTCGCGGGACGCGCACCTGATCCGCCTGGAGCAGGGCCGGCCGATCACGTTCGGCGCCGACGACCGGTTCTCGGTGGTGCACCCGGAGGGCAGTTTCGGCCTCCAGGTGCAGGAGGGCGGCGCCGCGATCGTGCACGACGCCACTGTCGACGACCCGGCCTACGCGTTCGCCCTGAGCCGGCTCTCCGGCTCGGACCTGAGCACCACCCCGATCGGGGTGTTCCGCAACGTGCGGCGCCCGTCCTACGACGAGCTCGTCCGCAAACAGCTGCTCGACGCGCAGGCACAGGCCACCGGCACCCCGGAGGAGATGCTCAACGATCTCCTGAACTCCGGCGACACCTGGACCATCCCCTAGGGCGCAGGATTCCGGCTGGCTCTCAGGGGTGCCTCCGCGTCGCGGAGGCACCCCTGAGGACCAGCCAAGCACCGCGAGTCGCGGCGCGGTCCGGGCCGGGCACGGTCTCGCGGCGGCCTCACGGGCGGCGCCGTGGCTCGTAGCCTACGGACGGGACCCGGTATTCGTACCGAATAGGGTTAGACAGAGACCCCGGTCGGCGCTGACTCGTCGTCGCGGATGTAGACGAGCAGGTCACCGGTCTCGATGGTGACCTCGGCCGTGCCGCCGAGCGGCAGCACCTTGCCCCGCCTGATCAGCGCGACCACCAGGGTCTGCAGCTGGCGCGGGTTGCGGCCGACCTCGGCGCGTTCCGCGGAGCGCATCGCCAGCGCCATCCCCTGACCCGGGGTGAGCAGGTCCTCGACCACGTCGATCAGCGGCGGCGCGGTGGTGGTCAGGCCCAGCAGACGACCGGCCGTGGACGACGAGACGATCACGTGGTGCGCGCCGCTCTGCTTGAGCAGCGCCGCGTTCTCCTGCTCACGGACCGACGCGATGATCCGCACCTGGCCGGCGGTCAGCTGCCGCACGGTCAGGGTGATCAGCACGGACGCCTCGTCCTGGTCGGTCGCAATGATCACCGACTTGCAGTTCTTCACGTCCGCCTCGAGCAGCACCGCCGAGCGGGTGGCGTTGCCCTCGATCACCACGAGGCCGTTCGCGGTGGCCTGCCGGACCGCGGCCTCCCGGTTCTCCACGATCACGATCCGCGACTTGACGTACCCGGTCTCGAGCAACGCGTCGACCGCCGCCCGGCCCTTGGTGCCGTAGCCGCAAATGATCACGTGGTCTTTCAACTTGGACCTCCACCGGCTGATCCGGAGCCCTCGGCGGTACTGGTCGGTCAGCACTTCCAGGGTGGTGCCGACCAGGATGATCAGGAAGAGCACCCGGGCGGGCGTGATGAACAGGACGTTGATCAGACGCGCGCCCTGGGTGGCCGGGGTGATGTCGCCGTATCCGGTGGTGGAGAGCGAGACGACCGCGTAGTAGAAGCAGTCGAGCAGCGTCAGCCCGTCGCCGTTGACGTCCCGGTAGCCGCCGCGATCCAGATAGACGACCGTCACCGCACTCAACACCAGGGTGAACGCCATCGCCAGCCGGACAGCGAGGGCTCGCAATGGTCCTTGTCGGACCAGCGGTAGGTGAATCATGGAACCGCCTGCACGGAAGACACCCTAACGGCCGATGTGATGGTCACGCCCGGTGGACATCAGATCAGTACCCGGCCGGATCCGCACCATCAGGCCAGCCAGTACCCGCTATCGGGCGATCTGGGCGAACCGGGCCGCGCCGTCCTCCAGGTCGGGATGCTCCACTGCCAGCGCCATCGCCACGATCCGGTCGAAGCCCAGGTTCGCGCCGTCGGCGTAGGCCGCGTCGAACGCGGCGTCACCGAGCGCGAGCCGCAACGCGGTCTGCTGCGCAGACCAGAAAGCGCCGAACGATTCGGTACGCCGGGCCCCGCGCGCCGCCTCCGCCCCGCCGAACAGCACGGTCGCGCTCGTCGGGTCCCCGCCCAGCGCGCACCGCACCGCGATGGCCGCCACCGCGTCGGCGGCCGCACCCCGGAACCCGTGCCGCAGCCTCGAACGCAGCGCCACCACCAGATGATCGTGCGCGGCCACCAGGTCACCGCGGCGCAGCGCGACCATGCCGAGCAGCCAGTCCACCGCCCGCCGGCCACGGTCCTCGGGACGGCCGGCCTCCAGCTGACGGGCCGCGCCGAGCAGCTCGGCCGCCTCGGTCAGCGCGTCCCGGCGCCAGAACAGCTCGGCCAGCGCCAGCACCGCGGGCAGCGCCTCGGTGGCCACCCCGGCCCGTTCGGCCTGGGCGATCACCGACCGGCAGGACCGCTCGGTGGCCTCGTCGGCGCGCTCGTCCAGCCGGACCCGTTTGCCGCCCAGCGCCCGCACCAGCAGAGCCGGGTCACTGGCCCGCCGGGCCGCCCGCTCGGCGCGGTGCAGGAAGTCGTCCCGCTCGTCCCGGTCGTCGGTCAGGTCGGCGTGGATCAGGTACGCCTGGGCCAGCTCGGCCGGGTCCGCGTCCGGGCCGAGCCGCTCGTAGAGCCGGGCCAGCAGGTTCCGGCCCTCGCCGGCGCCGCCGTGCTCACGCCACCACGGGTTCAGCGCGCCGGCCAGCCGCAGCCCGGAGCGCACGTCGCCACCCGCCGACGCCCAGCGCAGCGCGGTCTGCCACTCCGCGACGTACGGCCCCAGGTCGGTCAGCGACAGGGTCCGCAGCTGCCCGTCGGTGTCCACCGCGACGGTCGTCAGCGTCTCCAGCGACCAGGCCAGGTGCCGGTCCCGGACGACCTGCTCGTCACCGGCGGTCGCGAGCCGGCGCAGCGCGTACGCCCGCACCAGCCCGGACATCCGGTACCGCGGCCCCGGCACCACCTCGATCAGCGACTTGTCGGCCAGCTCGGAGAGCGCGCTGAGCGCCCCCTCGCCGCACCAGTCGACGGTGGCCAGGTCGACCGGCCCGGCGAAGACCGCGAGCCGGCGCAGCAGCTCGGCGGCCCGGCTGCCCAGGCTGCGGTACGACCACTCCAGGTTGTTGCGCAGGCTGTCGTGCCGGCCCTCGCCGCAGGCGTCGTTGTCCAGCGCGCCGAGCGGGTCGTCCAGCCGCCGGGCCAGCAGGTCGGCCGGCATCAGCCGCAGCCGGCCGGCGGCCAGCTCGATGGCGAGCGGCGAGCCCTCCAGGCGCGCGGCCAGCTCGGCCAGCTGCTCGTCGTCCCCGCCGTCCCGCCCGCCACGCGCCGCCGCGGCCCGGTCCCGCAGCAGCGCGAACGCGTCGGCCGGCGCCATCGGCGGGATCCGCCACACGGTCTCCCCGGCCAGCCCGAGCGGGGCCCGCCCGGTGGCCAGCACGTCCAGCCGGCGGCAGCGGGCCAGCAGCCGGTGGGCCAGCACCGCGGTCAGCCCCGGCGCGGCGTCGCAGGTCTGCAGGATGACCAGCATCCGTCGTTCGGCGCACTCCTCGACCAGGGTCTCGATCGCCGGCCGCCCCGGTTCCGGCCGCAGGCCGAGGGCCGCGGCGAGGGCGGTGGGCAGGCCGCCTGCCGCGCTGACCGCATCGATCGACCAGACCCCACCGGGGTACGACTTGAGCATCTGCTCACCCGCCGCGAGACTGAGCCGGGTCTTGCCGGAGCCGCCCGGCCCCACCACGCTGACCAGCCGGTGGTGACTGACCAGCTCGGTCAGCTCGGCGATCTCGGCCTGCCGCCCGACGAACGAGCTGTGCTCGGCCGGCAGGTTGTGCCGGGGCGCCTCGGCGGTCCGCGGTCGCGGGAAGTCCCGTTCCAGGTCCGGCGCGAGCACCTGGTAGAGCTGCTCGTCGTCGTCGAAGCCGCGCAGCCGGAACGCGCCGAGGGCGAGCAGGTCCACGGTGGCCAGCGTCGCCGCCGCCACACCGCCGGCGGGCCCGGCCGAGGCGTACGTGGCGGTCACCGCCAGCGCGGTCGCCGCCGAGCAGAGCACCTGGCCGCCGTGTGCCGCGGCGGACACCCGGGCCGCCCGGTGCACCTCGGCGCTGGCGTACTCGGTGCCGATCGGGGTGGCCCGGCCGGTGTGCAGTCCCATCCGGACCTTCGGGACGGCGTCGGCGCGCGGCCAGTCGTGCGAGGCGAGCCTCCGCTGGGCCTCCACACAGGCGGCCACGGCGGCGTCGGCGTCGGCGAACGCCACGAAAAAGGAGTCACCCTCGGTGAGGAGTTCGACACCACCGAAGTCACTCAGCGCAGCACGTAACACTGAGCGATGTGCGTTCAGCACATCGCGATAGGTGTCACCGAGCATCCGGGCCAGTCGTGTTGAGCCCTCTATGTCAGTGAACATAAAGGTCACGAGGCCACTGGGTAGCTCGAGCCGTCTCGACACGGTGGAACCTCCGCCCCTTTCGAGAAGTCGCGACTCATGGTGCCGTACCGCAGAGTCACCGCCCATCGTAGAAACGGACGGTAACCATCTGCCCGCCATGGCCGACCCCTTACGGAGGACATCACCGAAGAGTGGGATCGACATCGGCATACGGGACTACGCGTGTCGTAACGAAAGAGATCGAACGCGGAAACGAGGCGGGCGGGCAAAACCGCCGGACTGTCCGGGTGTACCCGTACGTGGTGTCCCACCCCCTGGGAAGTCGGCCCTGAGCTGGGCGGATTTGCCTGCAACGGGTGGAGGGCCAGGCACTGAGGGTGAGAATGGACAGGTGGTTGGCCACCAATGTCGACGCACGACCGGATCGCGCATTTTTGCGTAAGGAGTGGCGCAGATCACTTCTTCGCGAGGCCCGTTCGGGGTCAGCCGAGCGCCCCCACGGCCCGGACGACCCCGTTCGAACCGGGGAACGGCGGCCGGGTCAGCAGCCGCAGCCGCCGCCGCAGCACCCTCCTCCGCCGCCGGACGGCGCCGGAGCGGATCCACCGCGGCCGGTGACAGCGACTGTGGACAGCAGCTTGACGGTGTCGTCGTGGCCCTGCGGGCAGGCGGCCGGAGCGGCGGCCTCCCGCATCGGGCGGCTGACCTCGAAGGTGGCTCCGCAAGCGCGGCAGCGGTAGTCATAGCGCGGCATCGGACCAGCGTAGGGCCCCTTTGCCCAGCGCGCTCCGGCGACCTACCTAGCGGGCTCGCCGCCCGGTAGGGTCGAGCCCGTGGCGGAGGAGCGGAAGATCCCAGCAGGGCGGCCGGAGTTGCGTGCGGCGGCGCCGCATCAGGGTGGCCCGCTGGGCAGTTCCGGTGCGGCCCCGGTCGAGGGTTCCGTGCCGGACAAGTCCGTCGCGCCGGACAAAACCGTTTCATCGGCCTCGCCGGCCTCGCCGGGCGCCGCCGAAGGTAAGGCCCTCGCCGCTGAGGGTAAGGCCCCCACCGGCGGCGCGGCCGCCGCCCCTGAGGGCAAGGCCTCCACCGAGGGCACGGCGGACGGCAAGCCAGCTGACGAGAAGGCCACAACGGACAAGCCCGCTGACTCGGCTGCGCCCGCGACCGCCAAGGCCGAGCCCGCGACCGCGCCCGCCAAGACTGCCCCTCTGCTCGTGCCCGCCAAGACCGCGACGCCGAATGTGCCGGCCAAGAAGAGCCTGGTCCGGCGCTCGCTGACCCTCGCCGGCCGGGGCGGCCGCGGTGTGCTGGCCTGGTCGAAACGACCCAGCGGCCGGGTGATCCTGCCCAGCGTCGTGGTCGTCATCCTGGTCGGGCTCGGCGGCGCCGCGGGCGTCTACCTGGTCCCCCGCGCCCTGGAGGCCGCACCCACCCTGAGCGCCACCCCCACCTTCGGCGCCGGCGCGGCCGCTCCCGCCCCGTCCGCGAGCGACCCGTACGCGTTCCCGGCCGGCGGCTTCCCCACCGGGTTTCCGACCGGCTTCCCGACCGGCCCGGTGGCCACCGGCGCGGCCCCGGGCTACACGGTTCCACCGGCCACCGTGCCCGGTGGCGTGTTCCCGACCGCCACCGGCGGCGTGAGCGTGACCCGCCCGGCCGAGGCCCTCGCCTCCTGGGCGCAGGCGGCCGGCACCAAGGTGGGCATCCCGGTGGTCGCGGTCCAGGCGTACGGGTACGCCGAGCTGGTGACCGCGCAGACCGTCCCGACCTGCCACCTGAACTGGACCACGCTCGCCGCGATCGGCAAGGTGGCCTCCGGGCACGGCAGCGCGAACGGCGCGGTCCTCGGCGTCGACGGGCTGGTCCAGCCGGCCATCTACGGCCTGCCGCTGGACGGCCAGGGCGGCCGGATGCTGGTCAAGGACACCGACCAGGGACTGCTCGACCAGGACGCCACCTACGACCGCGAGGTCGGCCCGATGAAACTGATCCCGAGCGCCTGGCAGGCGAACGCGGTGGACGCCGACCGGAACGGCACCCCGGAGATCAACGACATCGACGACGCCGCGCTGGCCGCCGCCACCGCGCTCTGCAAGGACGCCAAGGGCAGCGTCCGTGACCTGTCCCGGGCCGACTCCTGGTGGGACGCGGTGCTGAGCTACAGCGCGCTCCGCACGTCGGCGCAGAAGGTCTTCGAGGCCGCCAACGACTACGGCGCCCGCAGCCGCGCCTGATCCGTACCGGCCGAAACCGCCCAGCAGCCGCGACGCTCGGTGAGTGTGTGCGTACTTTTGCGTGGTCAGCACTTCCCTGAAGGTCCGTTAAACGGCACGATGTACGAGTGAGGGTGCGCGAATGGGATCCCCGCTCCGCGTCCGCGGCTGAGATCCACTCCTTGGTGGAGACGGTCAACGCGGTGCTGGCGGCTGATCTCCCCGACGATCCACCCTGGCGCGACGTCCAGGTCCGGGACTATCTCGCCGAGACGATGCCGGGTGAACGCCGGATCTGCTGGGTCGCCGAGGACGATCGGCTCCCGGACGGGGAGAGCCAGATCTACGCCCTGGTCAGCATCCTGCTGCTGGGCGACATCGGCGTGCTCGAGATACTCGTCGAGCCGCACCTGCGCCGCCGGGGACTCGGCCGCGAGCTGCTCGCCGTCGCCGCGCGCCGGGCGTACCTCGAAGGGTTTTCCTCGATCGGTGTGGAAGCGATCGGCGGCACCCCCGCCATCGGGTTCTACGAGGCGCTCGGCTTCGAGCGGGAGTATGTGGAGACCCGCAGTGTCCTGAGTCTGGACACCGTCGACTGGGCGTCGCTGACCACGATGGCCGGCGGGATCAGCAGCGGCTACCGGGTGGAGTACCACCCGGGCGGCCCGCCCGCCGCGCTCCTGGAGGCCTACGCCCATGCCAAGGCGCAGGCGCAGACCGACGACGACGATCTCGAGCTGACGCCACGCTCCTCCGACCCGGAACGCCTCCGGGAGTCGCTGGAGACGCTGCACCGGCGTGGCCTGAAGCCGTACATCGTGCTGGCCATCCACGAGGCGACCGGCGCCGTCGCCGGGCTGACCGAGGTGGTCGTCCCGGCGCAGCATCCGGAACGCGCCGATCAGTACGACACGATCGTCGTCCGCGAGCACCGCGGCTACGGCATCGACCGGGCGATCAAGGCCCGGATGCTGTTCGAGCTGCGTGGCGCCGAGCCCGGCCTGGGCCAGGTGCAGACGTGGAACGCGCAGCACAACGAGTCGATGCTGAAGGTCAACGCCGAGCTGGGCTACCAGTCCGACCGCGACTGGTTCGAATACATCGCCGACGTCGGCCAACTGGTCCAGCGGCTCGCCCCCAGCTAGCTGGCTGGCTGTGCTAATTGGCTGTGCCAGCTGGCTCCGCTTCGCTCCGCGGCAAAACGCCTTTTAAGCCGATGAGATGGCAGCTGATTTTCCGCCGCCCGCAAACCCCGCGGGCGTCGAAAAATCAGCTGCCATCTCATCGGCGGCGTTTTGCGAATTTAGTAGCGGGTGCGGAGGAGATGGGCGGCCTCGAGGGCCCAGTAGGTGAGGGTGATCTGGGCGCCGGCTCGTTTGATCGAGGTGAGTGACTCCAGGATGGCCCGCTCGCGGTCGATCCAGCCGTTCGCGGCGGCCGCCTCGATCATCGAGTACTCGCCGGAGACCTGGTAGGCGGCGACCGGGACGGTCACCCGGTCGCGGACCGCGGCGATCACGTCCAGGTACGGCAGGGCCGGCTTGACCATCACCATGTCCGCGCCCTCGGCCACGTCCAGGTCCACCTCGCGCAGCGCCTCCCGCAGGTTCGGCGGGTCCTGCTGGTACTGCCGGCGGTCACCCTGCAGCGTCGACTCGACGGCCTCGCGGAACGGGCCGTAGAACGCGCCCGCGTACTTCACCGCGTAGGCGAGCACCCCGACGTCCTGATGCCCCGCCCGGTCGAGGGCCTTGCGGATCACGCCGATCTGGCCGTCCATCATCCCGGACGGGCCGACCACGTGCGCCCCGGCCACGGCCTGGGCCACCGCCATCTCGGCGTACACCTGCAGGGTCGCGTCGTTGTCCACCGAGCCGTCCGGGGCCAGCACGCCGCAGTGCCCGTGCGAGGTGAACTCGTCGAGGCAGAGGTCGCCCATCACCACCGTCGCGTCGCCGACCTCGGCGATCACGTCCCGCAGGCCGACGTTGAGGATGCCGTCCGGGTCGAGGCCGGCCGAGCCGGTCTCGTCCTTGTTGGCGTCCTCCGGCACACCGAAGAGCATCAGGCCGCCGATACCGGCGCTGACCGCCTCGTGCGCGACCTTGCGGAGTGATTCACGGCTGTGCTGCACCACGCCGGGCATCGAGCCGATCGGGCGCGGCTCGGTCAGCCCTTCCTTGACGAAGAGCGGCAGGATCAGCTCGGCCGGCGAGAGGCGGGTCTCCTCGACCAGCCGGCGGATGGCCGGGGTGCGCCGCAGCCGGCGCGGGCGGATGTCGGGGAAAGACATCGGGTGCTCCTCAACGGAAAACGCGCCGGGGGAGGAAACCCCCGGCGCGCAGTCGGATCAGCGGAAACGAAGAGCCGTGGGGCCCTGCACCTTGGAGCCACGACGCTGCTTGGCGGGCATCGCCGCCAGCTTCTCGCGCAGTTCCAGGGCGTACTCGGCGAGCGCCTCGACCAGGTCCGGCACCGAGGCGTCCTGCGGCTGGGTGTCCACCCGCAGACCGAACTCGATCGCGGTCTCCGCGGTCTTCGGGCCGATCACCGCGACGACCGTGCGGGCGTGCGGCTTGCCGGCGATGCCGACCAGGTTGCGAACGGTCGAGGACGAGGTGAAGAGCACCGCGTCGAAGCCACCCGACTTGATCGCGTCACGGATCTCGGCCGGCGGCGGCGCGGCCCGCACCGTCCGGTACGCGGTCACGTCGTCCACCTCCCAGCCCCGCTCGATCAGGCCGGCCGCGAGGGTCTCGGTGGCGATGTCGGCGCGCGGCAGCAGCACCCGGCCGACCGGGTCGAGGATCTCGTCGTGCGGCGAGAACTCGGCCAGCAGGCCCTCGCTGGACTGCTCGCCGGCCGGGATCAGCTCGGGCTGGATACCGAACGCGCGGACCGCCTCGGCGGTGGCCTCACCGATGCAGGCGATCTTCACGCCACCGAAGTGGCGAGCGTCCAGGCCGTGCTCGGCGAACTTCTCCCAGACTGCGCGAACCGCGTTCACCGAGGTGAAGACGACCCAGGCGTACCGGCCGTCGACGAGGCCCTTGACCGCGCGCTCCATCTGCGCCGGGGTGCGCGGCGGCTCGACCGCGATGGTCGGCACCTCACACGGGATGGCGCCGTAGGCCCGCAGCCGCGCGCTCATCGCACCGGCCTGCTCCTTGGTCCGCGGGACCAGCACCTTCCAGCCGTACAGCGGGCGGTTCTCCCACCAGCTCAGGGCGTCGCGCTCGCCGACCTCGGCGCCGACGGTCAGCACCACCCGGCCGGTGAAGCCGAGCGCCGCCGCGACGAAGCTGTCCACCGTCGAGGTCGTCGTGTACTGGGTCTCCCCGGTGCCGTCGCCGGTCACGCCGACCGGCACGCCCGGCTCGACACCTGCCGCGAGCAGCCCGTCCCGGACCGCGGCGAGGTCACCGGCGTCCACCGCGACCGCGAACGAGCCCTTCTGGGCCGCACCGGCCAGCGCGTCGAAGTCCAGGGTGGTGACGTCGTCGACGTCGGCGGCGATCCGGACGCCGGGCAGCGGCACACCCGCGTACGCGGCCACGCCCTCGGCCTGCCCGATACCCGGGATCACCTCGAAGTGCACGGCGGTCCGGGCGACCGCCTGCACCTCCTTGACCACCGAGTCGTGGCCGAACGGGTCGCCGGCCACGAGGTGGACGGCGGCCAGGCCGGACTTGGCCGCGGAGAGCAGCACCTTGGCGACGTCGCCGGGGGCGCCCTCGGCCGGGCTGAACTGTGCGTCCTCTTTCGCGTCCGCGCGTACCGCGGCCAGCAGCGACTCGGGGACGCCGCGGTCGTAGACCACCTGGTCGGCATCGGTCAGCGCGCTGTAGGCGCGGCGGGTCAGCAGCTCCGGGTCGCCGGGTCCGGCGCCGATGAACGCGATGCGTCCGGCTGGCTTGCGGGCGGTGCGGGTGGTCATTCTGTGCTCCCCATCAGGGTATCGGCGCCGGCGTCGAGGAGGTCGGCGGCGAGTGCCTTGCCGATCTCCGCCGCGCTGGCGGGCGTTCCGGTGCGCGACAGCCGGATGGCTCGAACCCCATCCGGGCTGATCACCGCACCGCGCAGGTGAATCATCTCCTCGCCAGGCCCGTCCCCGAAGGTCGAGCCGGCATGCCCACCCCGCACGAGGCGGGCATAGGCGGCGACCGGGGCGGCACACCCGGCCTCCAACGTGGCCAGCAATGCCCGTTCCGCCAGCACGGCGGAGCGGGTCGGTGCGTGGTCGAGCGCAGCCAGCGTCTCGACCAGGTCCGCGTCGCCGGCCCGGCACTCGACCGCCAGCGCACCCTGTGCAGGGGCGGGCAGCATGAGCATCGGGTCCAGCGTCTCGGTGATCTCGGCGGTCCGGCCCAGGCGGGCCAGTCCGGCATGGGCGAGCACGACCGCGTCGAGGTCGGCCCGAGGGCCGAGCACGCGGGCGATGCGGGTGTCGACGTTCCCGCGGATCGGCGTGACCTGCAACTCCAGCCCGAGCGACCGCAACTGCGCGATCCGCCGGACCGCGCCGGTGCCGATCAGCGCGCCGGGCGCCAGGTCGGCGAGGGTCTTGCCGTCCCGCGCCACCAGGGCGTCCCGCGGGTCCTCCCGGCGGGGCACCGCGCCGATGTGCAGGCGTGGGTGCTCGGTGGTCGGCAGGTCCTTGTACGAGTGCACGGCGATGTCGATCTCACCGGCCAGCAGCGCGTCACGCAGCGCGGAGACGAACACCCCGACGCCGAGCTCGGCCACCGGCGCGGACGAGGTGTCGCCGCGTGTGACGATCGGGACCAGCTCGACCGGACGGCCGGTGGCCGCGGTCAGCTCGTCGGCGACCGTCTGCGACTGGGTGAGCGCCAGCGCGCTCCCCCGGGTACCGAGGCGCAACGGTGTGGTCGTCACGCTCTGCCTCCGATCTCGGGTACCGCGTCAGCGTGGGTGGCGTGCGGGACGTCCAGGTCGAACAACTCGCGGAGCAGGGTGGCGTACTGGTCCCCGCCCGGCTCGGCGGCCAGCTGCCGCACCCGCACGGTCGGCGAGTGCAGGATCTGCTGGACGACCCGGTGCAGGGTACGGGAAACGTCGGCCCGCTGCTCCTCGCTGAATTCCGGGTGCCGGGTCAGCAGTTTGCGCATCTCGGCGGAGACCACGTCCTCGGCCCGGTTCCGCAGCGCGGCCACCGTCGGCGCGATCTCGGCGCCACGCATCCAGCCGAGGAAGTTGTCCACCTCGCCGGCCACGATCTGCTCGACCGCGGCGGTCTCGGCCACGGCCGGCAGCGCGCGCCGGCTGGCGGCCAGCGTGTCGATGTCGATCACGGCGAGACCGGGCAGCCCGGCGGCCTCCGGAGCCACGTCCCGGGGCACCGCGAGGTCCAGCACCACCAGCGGCGTCACCGAGGTACGGGCGGCGAGCGCGGCGGTCAGCCGCTCACGGGTCAGCACCGGCGTGGTGGACGCGGTCGCGGTGACCACGATGTCCACCTCGCTGAGCGCCGTGGCCAGGTCGTCGAACGGCACCGCGACAGCGCCGTACGCCTCGGCCAGCCGGTCGGCACGTTCCGCGCTGCGGTTGGTGATCCGCAGCGGGCCGACACCGGTCCGGGTGAGCGTGGCGACCGACAGCGAGCCCATCGCGCCGGCCCCGATGACCAGCGCGGGACGGCCGGTGAGGTCACCGCCGAGGTGCTCGGCGGCCACCTCCAGCGCGGCCGAGACGACGCTCTGCCCGGCCTTGTCGATGCCGGTCTCGGAGTGCGCCCGTTTGCCGACCCGCAGCGTCTGCTGCATCAGCTCGTGCAGCAGCCGGCCGGCCGAGTCGGCCTCGGTCGCCGAGTGGTACGCGTCCCGCAGCTGCCCGAGGATCTGCGCCTCGCCGACGACCATCGAGTCGAGGCCGGCCGAGACCCGGAACGAGTGCCGGACCGCCGCCTCGCCGTAGTGCACGTAGAGGTGGCCGGCCAGGTCGGTGGCCGGGATGCCGGAGTGCTGGGCGAACACGTTGCAGATGTCACCCAGGCCGCCGTGGAAACCGGTGACCGAGGCGTACACCTCGACGCGGTT
This sequence comes from Actinoplanes palleronii, assembly GCF_016862315.1. Classification (GTDB taxonomy): domain Bacteria; phylum Actinomycetota; class Actinomycetes; order Mycobacteriales; family Micromonosporaceae; genus Actinoplanes; species Actinoplanes palleronii. The sequence goes on from NZ_BOMS01000122.1 coordinate 80,173, forward strand.
GCAGGTGGCGACGAGGACGGCCTCGTTCACGTACGGCTGGGCGACGAGTTTCTGGAGCATCTCCGGGACTTGGGCCTCGGGGATGGTGAGCCGTTCCAGTACGGCGACGTCGGCGGTGCGGTAGGACGCACCGATGCTGAGCAGATTCACGACCCGACTGCCTCCTGGTCGTCATGCCGTCCGCCGGGAAGGGCGGTCAGCGACGCCTTGCGGTGTTCATGGAACGAGAGGATCTGCAGCTCGATGGCGAGATCCACCTTGCGCACGTCGACGTTCGGCGGGACCGACAGCACACAGGGCGCGAAGTTCAGGATGCTTGTCACACCGACCGCGACCAGCAGGTCGGCGACCGCCTGGGCGGAGGTGGGCGGGGTGGCGATCACACCGATCGCGAGCGTCTCCTCGGCGGCGACCCGGGCCAGGTCGTCGATGTGCCGCACGGCCATCCCGTTTATCACCTCGCCGACCTTCTTGCGGTCGGCGTCGAAGAGCGCGACGACCCGGAAGCCGCGGCTGGCGAAACCGGCGTACCCGGCCAGCGCGTGTCCCAGATTGCCGACTCCGACCACGCAGACCGCGCGGTTCTTGTCCAGGCCCAGGATGTACTCGACCTGGTCGACGAGCAGGGCGATGTCGTAGCCGACGCCGCGGGTGCCGTACGACCCGAGATGCGAGAGATCCTTGCGGAGTTTCGCGGAGTTGACCCCGGCTGCGGCGGCCAGACCCTCGCTGGATACCGTTTCTGCGCCGGCCTCGGCCAGATGGTGCAGGGCGCGAAGGTATTCGGGCAGCCGAGCGATCGTCGCCTCCGGAAGATCCGGGAAGGCGGGGACGCCACCGGCTTCGCCGGACGTGCTTCCGTGACGGTGCTGGCTCATCTGACTCCGTGCCGACGAGGCGAAACTGCGGTGAGCCCGATCTGAGCGATACCGGTGCCACCCTCGTGGGGCGGCTGTGGTAGCGGGGCTCGTCGGAGTCACAGAGTAGGCGCTTGTGAAGGCGTGCACAAATCGCGATCTTGTCGGGACAATTGGACAGGATCGACCCGGCTGTGATAGCCGAGCCGACCCGTCGAGTATTACCGGTGATGGACCGCCAGGGCCACCTGACTCAGAGTGACAGGGCCAGGTTCACCGCTTCCAGCAGTGTGTCGGCGACCGGACGGCCGGATTCCCGCAGGCGCACCGGGTGGGTGAAGCCCCCGGTGTAGAGCACCGAGGCGGCGCCCACCGCGTCCGCGGCGTAGGCGTCGTCGAGCGAGTCACCGATCAGCACCACCTGGTCGCCGGGTACGCCCAGGCCCTCCAGGTGCCGGGCCAGGTGACCGGCTTTCAGGTCACCGCCCACCTCGGTGCGCAGCCCGTCGACCCGGGTGAAGACCCCGGCCAGGCCGTAGGTGTCCACGGCCGGCACCAGCTCGCTGTGGAACCACATGGAGAGCAGCGACTGCGTGCCGGGCCAGCTCTTGATCGCGGTCATCGCGTCGGCGGCCAGGGTGATGTCGGTGAGCCCCAGCCGGTACGCGTCGTGGAAGATCCGGTCCAGCCGGCCGAACTCCTCCTCGTTCACCGCCCGGCCGAGCATCTCCGCGTAGAACTCGGCGACCGGCCGGCGGAACGTACGCCGGTGTTCGTCCGCGTCCACGGCCCGCGCGCCGAGCGAGGCGAACGCCTCGTTCGTCGACGACACCACCAGGTGCAGATCGTCGAGAAGGGTTCCGTTCCAGTCCCAGACCAGGTGTGTAGCTGTCACGCTCGCAGAAACTACAGGTGCGGTTCCCCTGGTTGTCGAGCCAAATCCCGCAGAAGCCGGGCCTCCTCCACCCGCCAGTAGCCGTGCTCCTTGCCGTCCAGCAGCACCACCGGCACCCGGTCGTCGTAGTCGCGCTGCAGCTCGACCGACGAGTCCACGTCCACCCGGGTCCAGTCGCCGGGCGCGATCCGGTCCAGGGCCTGCTCGGCCACCTCGCACAGGTGGCAGCCGTCCCGGCTGATCAGGGTGATGCGACTCAAGACAGCTCCCTCTTCCGGATCTTGCCACTCAGCGACCGGGGCAGCGCGGCGACCAGCTCGATGGTCGGCAGCTTGAACCGGGCCAGCCGGGCGGCACAGTGCACCTGCAACTCGGTGGTCGACGGCACGGGCTCGCCGACCGCCACCACGTAGGCGTGCGGCCGCTGCCCGGCGTCCCGGTCCGGCCGGGCCACCACCGCCGACTCGGCCACCCGCGGATGCGCGTCCAGCACCCGCTCGATCTCGGCGGGGTAGACGTTGAACCCGTTCACCAGGATCAGCTCGCCGATCCGGTCGACGAGGATCAGGTCGCCCTCGCCGTCCGCGTACGCGATGTCGCCGGTCGCCCACCAGCCGTCGGAGTCCGGGCCGTCGCGGCCGTCCGGCCAGTAGCCGGCGAACAGGTTCGGGCCGCGCACCACGATCTCGCCCGGGTCGGTCCCGGCCGAGGCGGCCGGCGCGAGGTCCAGCTCGGCGAGATCTTCCTCGGGCGAGGCCGTGCCGTCCCGCCACAGGTCAAACCCATTTTTGGTACGCAGGGAGAGCTCGACCCCGGGCAGTGGCCGTCCGATCGAGCCGGTCTTGCCGCGATCACTGACCGCGGTCGTGGTCAGCACCGGGGCGCACTCGGTCAGGCCGTACCCGATCAGGATCGTCGTGCCGGTGGCGGCCCGGAAGCGCGCGGCGGTCGCCTGGTCCAGCGGCGCCGCGCCGCACACCGCGGTCCGCAGCCCGCCCAGCGCCTCGCCCGCAGCGGGCAGCCGGGACCAGGCCTGGTACATCCCGGGCACGCCGACCACGACGGTCACGCCGCGCTCGGCGATCAGGTCGAGAGTGGCCGCCGGGTCGAACCTGTCGACGAGCACCCCGGTCGCCGCGTGGTGCGCCACGCTGCCCAGCCCGGTGTTCAGCCCGTACGCGTGGAAGAACGGCACGGCGAGCAGCACCACGTCGTCCGGGCCGATCACCGGCGGCTCGATCCGGTCGAGCTGCTCGTGGTTCGCCGCCAGCGCGGCGTGGGTGAGCATGGCGGCCTTGGGCCGGCCGCTGGTGCCGGACGTGTAGAGCAGCACCGCGAGGTCACCGGCGGCGACCGCGGGAAGGTCGGCCGCGGCCGCCCCGTCGAACTCCGGTGCGACGCACAACGCCGTCAGGCCCAAACGGACTTGGTCTGTTTGTCCGATGACGATCAGCGCACAGCCGGCGTCGGTGATCGCGTGCCGCACCTCGTCGGCGGTGTAGCCCGGGTTGATCGGCACCGCGACCCGACCGGCCCGCAACGTGCCGAACCAGGTCACCACGAAGTCAACGGTATTGCCGAGCACGGATGCGACCCGGTCGCCGGGCGCTGTCCGGGCGGCCACGAACCGGGCCGCCACGGTGACCTTCGCATCCAGGTCCGCCCAGGTCAGCACGGTGTCACCGGCGATGAGCGCGGCGGCGTCCGGACGGCGGGCCGCGGCGTGCGCGACGGGATCGGGGGCGGGTTCCTCCACGAACGCCGAGTCTGGCACAAACCGCGCCCCGCCGGGATAGCGGACAGCCGGTCCGTTGCCTCCGGCCCCGGATCAGACAGGGTGACCTTGACACAGGATGCCGAGTTCGGACGGATTCGCGGCTTTGCGCGCAGCGCACATGGTGTGCGACTCCCCGTGTCCGAACCCGGTGATACTTCCGGTCTGTGTAACAGACTCCACACGATTGGGTGAGGTCACCGGCGATTTCCGCGGGTTACCCCACCCCTTTTGTATGCGAGTGACCACCCTCATCCCGAGGAGGCCGCTGTGCCACACAAACGACGGAACCACCGTGAATCCCTGTCTGGCGGGACGGATTCATGGTCGCCGCAGGCCCGCCGGGTTGAGGAGGCGCAGTGACTCATGTGTACGCCGGAGACCCGTACCACCGCGACGGGCTCGCCGGGAGACATGTGCTCACCGACGGTTTGAACGCCATTCGCGAGTCGGTCGACGGAGTCATCGCCAACACCATCCGAGGGGACGGCCCGAAGCGCACCGGTAACCGACGACCGATCAACAACTCGCCCTCGGTGCCGGCACCCGGCACCAACGGCAAGTTCGGTGGCAACCGGGTCGGCCCGCCACGGCCGCCGTCCCAGCCGACCGCCGGGCAGCGTTCGAACCTGCCCGAGACCGAAACCGTCGGCGGTGAGCACACCGTCGTCCTGCCCACCCAGAGCAAGACCGGGCCGCCGACCGAGACCGAGCCACCGAAGTATCCGGCCCGTCCGGCGCCGGGCGACGCGGCGGCGGCGGTGTGGGCGCTCGTCGAACGGGCCCAGGCCGGCGAGACCGAGGCGTTCGGGCTGATCTACGACCGGTACGTGGACACCGTCTTCCGGTTCGTCTACTTCCGGGTCGGCAACCGTCAGCTGGCCGAGGACCTGACCTCCGACACCTTCCTGCGTGCCCTCAAGCGCATCGGCAGCTTCACCTGGCAGGGCCGTGACCTGGGCGCCTGGCTGGTCACCATCGCTCGCAACCTGGTCGCCGACCACTTCAAGTCGGGCCGGTACCGCCTCGAGGTGACCACCGGCGACGTGCTGGACGCCGACCGCGAGGACCGCGGGCCGGAGGGCAGCCCGGAATCCGCGGTGGTCGACCACATCACCAACGTCGCGCTGCTGACCGCGGTCAAACAGCTCAACCCGGAACAGCAGGAGTGCATCGTGCTGCGCTTCCTGCAGGGCTTCTCGGTCGCCGAGACCGCGCAGACCATGGGTAAGAACGAGGGCGCCATCAAGGCACTGCAGTACCGGGCGGTGCGCGCGCTCAACCGGCTCCTGCCGGAAGGATTCCAGTCTTGATCGGGCGCGCTCAGATGTCGATCTCCGATACCCGATGGTCCCTCCCGGCACCCGTAACCGGACCCGCGTGTCGCGCGTTTGTCCGGATGCGACCTACGGCTGCCAATCGTGCCCCGGTCGCCGACGCCGGCACATGCGCCGGCGGGACACTCACGAGCGAGGGGAGGTGCCCACGGTGAACATCCCTTTTCTGGATCGCCGGAGCGCCGAGCGCTTCGCGGAGCTGGTCGACGATCCCGGTGGCGTAGGTCGGCACCACAGTCGTGGTCACGCCGATGAGGGGCTGACCGAACTGGTGGCCCTCGGCCACCGACTCGGCGCCACCCGGCCCGCCGGACAGGTCGACACCGAGTTCCGTGTCGGGCTGCGCGCCATGCTGGTCGCCACCGCCGAGCGGGACGGCATCGGCCGGACCGCCGTCGAGGCGGAACCCGAGCAGATCGCCGAGCTTCCGCACCACGGACGGCGGGCCCTCTTCGGCCGCCGGATCCGGACCCGGGGCGCGATCGTGCTCGGCGTGGCCGCCGGCGCGATGGCCGTCTCCGGAATCTCCGCGGCGAGCGAGAACGCCACGCCCGGCGACGCGCTGTACGGCGTCAAGCGCTCCACCGAGCGGGCCCAGCTGGCGATCGCCGGCTCGGACGCCAGCCGCGGGCAACTGTCACTGGACTTCGCCCGCAACCGGCTGAACGAGGCGACCTCGATGGCCGGTGACGCGCCGGACTTCCGGGACGTGCTGGACGACATGGACGCGGACACCCGCAAGGGCGTCAAACTGATCACCACGTCGGCGGTGTCCCGCAAGGACATCAGTCAGCTGACCACGCTGGACACTTTCGTCACCGACCAGCGCACCACGTTCGCACCGGCGATGCCGAAGCTCTCCCCGGCCAACCGGGAACGGGCGATGACCTCGCTGGGGCTGCTCGAGGACGTGACTCAGCGGGCCGAACAGCTGCGCAAGGGCCTGGGCTGCGACAAGCTCGACCCGGCCGGCAGCGACCAGCTCGGACCGAAGCTGGACGGCTGCGGCGGCGGCGCCGAACCGGCCGACAAGACGCCGTCGACGTCGACGCACTCCGGCGGCGGCACCAAGTCGAACAAGCAGAACAACCCGGACGCGACGCCGAGCAAGTCGGTACGTACCGGTGCGGCGGTCGACCCGAGCAGCAGCGCGGGGGTGACCGTGCCGGGTACCCGGGTCACCTCGGCGCCGGGCACGAAGGCCTCGACCTCCGCGACCACCACGCCGGACGATCCGTACGACGTCGCCCCGACGACCGACAGTGTCGACGAGACGGGCGAGGAAGACGGAGTCCTGGGCGGGTTGCTGGGCGATTTGTTCTAGTTCGTCAATATATGAACGTGGCGAGGGGCGGTGCCGGAGAAATCCGGGGCCGCCCCTCAAACGTCACTATAGGACGGTTGGTGCCTACCTGTCACCGCAGCTGTCAGCGCGCGAACGGGTCCGGGCGCTTCTGCAGCAGCTCGTGCAGGCTGGCCTGGATCGTCTCGCGCACCTGGTCGGCCAGGTTGTAGACGACCAGCGGGTCGTCGGCGTACTCGGTGAGGTGCGCGGTCGGGATCGGCGGGCAGAACTGGATCAGCCACTTGCTGGGCAGCGGGATCAGGCCCAGCGGCCCCAGCCAGGGGAAGGTCGGGGTGACCGGGAAGTACGGCACCCCGAGCAACCGGGCCAGCGGCTTCAGGTCGGCCAGGATCGGGTAGATCTCCTCGGCGCCGACGATGGCGACCGGGATGATCGGCGTACCGGTGCGCAGGGCCGCGGACACGAACCCGCCACGGCCGAAGCGCTGGAGTTTGTACCGCTCGGAGAACTTCTTGCCGATCCCCTTGAAGCCCTCCGGGAACACCCCGACCAGCTGGTTGTTGGTCATCAGCCGTTCGGCGTCCGGGTTGCAGGCCACCGTGGCGCCGGCCGCGCGGGCCAGCTCGCTCATCCCCGGAACCCGGAAGACCAGGTCGGCGCCGAGCAGGCGGAGATGCCGCCGGCTCGGGTGGTTGTCGTGCAGCGCCACGGTCAGCATCAGCGCGTCCAGCGCGACGGTGCCGGAGTGGTTGCCGACCACCAGGCCGCCGCTCTCGGCCGGGACGTTCTCGATCCCGAACACCTCGGTGCGGAACCAGTCCCGGTAGAGCACCCGCAGCATCGGGTGCAGCACCGCGGCGGTCAGCTCCGGGTCGAAGCCGAACTCGTCCACCTCGTACGCGCCGGCCAGCCGGCGGCGCAGGAACGCGAGCCCGTCGGCGACCCGGCGGTCCCACAGGTCCAGGCCGGTCGGCGCCGGCTCGGCACTCGCCACGGCGGGCTCCTCGACGACGGGCTCCGGCGCGGGCTTCTCCGGGATGGGCCGGCGGCCGTTCAGCTTCTTCGGCGGGGACGGCTCGGGCAGCCGGAAATCGGCGTGCCCGGGCAGCATGTCGCGGTATTCATCCTGGCTCACGAGCGATCACGCCCTTGACTTGGCAGGGTGGGCCGGGTCGCCTTCGGCCGCGGCGCGCACTCGCCGGATGCCGTCCAGGATCGCGTGCTCAGCGGCGGCGAGGCGGTCGGCGGTGAGCGAGGATCCGGCCGCGTGCGCCTGGATGAACTCCTCGAACGCGGTGGCGGTGCTGCGCGGGGTGAAGCCGAACTCCCGGATCAGCCGGGAGGTGTCGACCACCCGGCCGTGCACGAAGAGGTCGATCTGGTCCAGGCCGATCTGCTCGACGCCCAGATAGCGGGCGAGGGAGGCGGCGGTGGACAGCCCGCTCTCGGGCAGCGGCACGGCGACGCGGCCGGCCCGGCGGACCGCCTGGGACAGCATCAGTACGCCGGAACCGGCGACGTTGAAGGTGCCCGGATGGTTCTCGGTCACCGAACGGTGCAGGACTTCCAGGGCGTCGTCCACGTGCACGAACTGCAGGCGGGCGTCGCGGCCGAGCACGGTGGGCACCACCGGCTGGGCGAAGTATCGGGTCAGCGACGTCTCGGCGGACGAGCTGATCATCGGGGCGAAGCGGAGCACGGTGGCGGCCACTTCGGGACGACGGCGGCGGAAGCCGCGGACGTACCCCTCGATGTCGAGGATGTCCCGGGCGAACGGGCCGCGCGGCACCGCCCGCGGCTCGGTGTCCTCGGTGAAGACCGCGGGGTCACGGAACGACGCGCCGTACGCCGCCGTGGACGAGCGCACCACCAGCTTGCGCAGTTTCGGCGCGCCCTGTGCGGCAGCCAGCACCTGCATGGTGCCGATGACGTTCTGTTCCTTCATCCCGCTCCGGCCGCCGTGCTCCGCGTCGGGCACGCTGGTCACCGCGAGGTGCACCAGCGCCTCGGCGCCGAGATCCGCGATGGCCTCGGTGGCCGCGCGCGCGTCGGCCCGGATCCGCTCCACACCGTCCAGCAGGCCGAGCAGGCGTGCCGGTGGGTCATGCGGGTCCAGACCGACGACACGGTCGATCCGGGGATCTGCGGCGAGGCGGGCAGCCACCCGAGCGCCGAGATAACGGCTGACTCCGGTGACCACGACAACGCTGGGCGATGAGGTCACCACGAGCGCACCTTTCGATGCTGAGCCTCGGAACCAGAACCAGTGAGGCAAGTAACGACGTCAGCCGGGTGATCCACCCGGCCGGTCGTCACTTGCCCAGACGGCGACGCTGGACGCGGGTCTTGCGCAGCAGCTTGCGGTGCTTCTTCTTCGCCATACGCTTGCGGCGCTTCTTGACCACGGAGCCCATACGAAAGCCTCTCGAACCATGTTTGGGTGGAACCGGCGGCCACGACAGCACACCGGAACCGATCTGGACGGCGCCCGGAGCGGCGCCAACTGCTAGGCGGCACACACGTAAATTCCGGGAGCCAACCTGTCCAGCCTACCGGCACGCTCCGGGAGGACCAACACGACCCCGGCCACCCAAGCCCCCGAGGAGCCTCAGGCGGTCTGCGAGAACGCGCCGCGGAGGTAAGCGTGCACCGCGTGCTCGGGCACCCGGAACGAGCGTCCGACCCGGACGGCGGTGAGGTCACCGCCGTGCACGAGCCGGTAGACGGTCATCTTGGAGACCCGCATCAGGGTGGCCACCTCGGCCACGGTCAGGAACCGTACCTCCGAGAGGCGTTCCTCGGTCTGGGCTGGACCCGTCATCTCGTCGCACCGATCCTTTCCGCAGGCATGTGCCGCCCCGGCGCCGGAAGGCCCTGGAAGTGGTCGAGGCGACGAACGTGCGTGTCATCAGAACCGTATCGATACGGCTGTGACCAGGGCGTTGCGTTCCGTAATTTGCCCACAAAAAGTCAAGTGCGACACGCCAGATCCGTGTCCGATTAGACCGAAAGAGTCACTTACGAGAAGAAAGGGCCTGTGCGAGGAGGGTGACCTTGCCTGGTCGCTCGGCGAGACGGCGCATCAGGTAGCCGTACCACTGGGTCCCGTACGGCAGGTACACCCGCACCGCGTGGCCGCCGGCCGCCAGTCGTGCCTGCTCCTCCTGGCGGACGCCGTAGAGGAGCTGGAACTCGTACTCCCCGGTGGAGCGGTCGAACCAGCGCGCCCGGTCCTCGGCGATCGCGATCAGCCGCGGGTCGTGGGTGGCCACCATCGGGTAGCCCTCACCGGACATCAGGATGTTCAGGCACCGCACGTACGACTTGTCGACGTCCAGCGCGGACTGGTAGGCCACCGACTCCGGTTCGGCGTACGCGCCCTTGCAGAGCCGCACCCGAGACCCGGCAGTGGACAGCTCCCGGCAGTCCCCCTCGGTACGCCGCAGGTACGCCTGCAGCACCGCACCGGTCGCCGGGAAGTCCCGTCGCAGCTCGAGCAGCGTCTCCAGGGTCGCGTCGGTGGTGCCGTGGTCCTCGGCGTCCAGGGTCACCGTGGTGCCCGCCTCGGCCGCCGCGGCACAGATCGCGCGGGCGTTCTCGTACGCCATCTTCTCGTCGATCCGCTGGCCCAGGGCCGAGAGTTTGACGCTGACCTCGGCCGCCGGCGTCAGACCGGCGTGACGCAGGCGGCCCAGCAGCGCGACGTACTCGTCCCGGACGGCCTGCGCCTGCGCGGTCGTCTCGGTGCCCTCCCCCAGGTGAACCAGGCTGACGGCGAGCCCGTCGTCGGCCAGCTCCCGGGCGGCCCGCAACGCCTCCTCGCCGTCGTCGCCGGCGACGAAGCGCCGGACGATCCCCAAGCTGGCGGGCGCTGACTCGACCAATCGCTCCAGCCGGGCGGAGCCGGCCGCGGCGAAGAACAGGGAACGGAGCATGCGCCGAGCGTAACCGCACCGCCCGGCCCCGGCCCGGCAGTGCGGTCGAGGAATCGCACCTCGCGGCCGGTTGCGGCTACCGTGGTCGGGTGAACTTCGATGCGTACGCCCGGACGGCGGTAGACCTCGTCAACGCCGGCCTGGACGATCTCGCCGGGCTGCGAGCCCTGTTCTCCACCGACCTGGACTACATGCGCGACCAGGTCGTGGAGAAGGACCTCGCGGTCTTCCGGCGGGCGCAACGGCGCCTGCGCGAGGTCTTCGAGTACGGCACGGCCGGCCGCGACGGCGACGCGGTGCGCGAGCTGAACTCACTCCTCGAGGCGTACCCGGTGCAGCCACGCATCTCCGGCCACGACGCCAGCGACTGGCACATGCACGTCACCAGCCGCGGCTCCTCGGTGAGCGCGGAATACCTGGCCGGCGCGGTCTGGGGCCTGGCCGTCTGGCTCTGCGAGTACGGCAGCGCCCGGTTCGGCATCTGCGCCGACGAGCGCTGCGGCAACGTCTACCTGGACACGTCGTCGAACAACTGCCGCCGGTTCTGCTCGGAACGCTGCGCGACCCGCTCGCACGTGGCAGCGCACCGCGCCCGCAAGCGCGCGGCCGCGGCGCCCGACCTCACGCCCGCCTAATCCACAGGCCGGGGCCGTCCACAGCCCCGAACCACCGCCCGCCGATTCCCCGCCAGACTGTCCAGCGGGGGCTCCCCCAGGGAGGGCGGGCTTGTGCGCGGCGGGCTTGTGCACGGCGGGCTTCGTTGCGCGGTGGGCTTCGTTGCGTGGCGGGCTTTTGTGCGCGGCGGCTTTTTGTGCGCAGGCGTTCCTCAGGCCGAGGTGGCCGCCCCGGCCGGTGCCAGGTGCCGGCGGGCGAACTCCAGCGCCTCGCGCAGGTCCGCCTCGCGCACCGCCCGGCTCGCGGCCTTCCGGGTGTTGATCTCCAGCGCGACCGACCCGGTGAACCCCCGCCCGGCCAGTGACCGCAGCAGCTCGGCGCAGGGCTGGTTGCCGCGGCCCGGCACCAGGTGCTCGTCGCGGCCCTCGCCGGTGCCGTCACCCAGGTGCACGTGCTTGAGCGCGGCGCCCATCCGGTCGGCCATCTCCAGCGAGTCGATCCGGGACGCGGCGCAGTGCGACAGATCAAGCGTGTACGCGTCGAAGCCGGTCTCGGTCGGATCCCAGCCCGGCGTGTACGGCACGAACCAGCGCCCGGCCATCTTGACCGGGAACATGTTCTCGATCGCGAAGCTCAGGCCGGGGTGCCGCTCCTGGACCTTGGCCAGGCCGGCGGCGAAATTCTTGGCATAGTCACGCTGCCAGGTGAACGGTGGGTGCACCACGACGGTCGGCGCGCCCAGCGACTCGGCGAGCTGGGCCGCGCGGTTGAGGCGCTCCCACGGGTCGGAGCTCCACACCCGCTGGGTCACCAGCAGGCAGGGAGCGTGCACCGACAAAACCGGCACACCGTAGTGATCGGCCAGGCCCTTGAGGGCGCCGGCATCCTGGCTGACAGCATCGGTCCAGACCATGACCTCGAGTCCGTCGTAGCCCACCGTGGCCGCCATCTCGAACGCGGCCGCCGTCGGCTCGGGGAAGACCGAGGAGCTGGAGAGAAGCACGGGAACGCGGGAACTCACGCCCTCCAGCCTAACCACGTCCGTCGCGGCCGGATATATCCGCTCCAAACGGTCGTCATCCCGTCGGGCCACGCCGCAGCTCCGCTTGACCGGCAGTCGTCGGCCCGCGCGCGTAGGCTGACCGGGATGAGCCGCACGCAACGCCCCGTGGAAGTCTCGCTCGACTTCCCTCGGGAATGGATCGAGTTCCTCGACCCCGCCGACGAGCAGCATCTGGTCCGCGCCGACCTGACCTGGCTGCTCTCCCGCTGGACCTGCGTGTTCGGCTCGGCCTGCCGCGGCATCCTGCCCGACCGCGCCGAGGACGGCTGCTGCTCGCACGGCGCGTTCTTCACCGACGCCGACGACGAGACCCGGGTGAAGGCGGCGGTCACCAAGCTCACCCCGGAGACCTGGCAGCACCACCGGCGCGGGTTCCGGAACTGGACCGAGATGGACACCGTGGACGGCACCAAGCCGGCCCGGCGCACTGCCACCCAATCGAGTGACGGCCCGTGTGTGTTCCTGAACGACGCGACGTTCGCCGGCGGGGGCGGCTGCGCGCTGCACGCCCAGGCGCTGCGCGACGGGGCACACCCGCTGGAGTACAAACCGGACGTCTGCTGGCAGTTGCCGGTCCGCCGGGAGCAGGACTGGGTCACCCGGCCGGACGGCGTGAAGCTGCTGCAGTCCACGGTGACCGAGTTCGACCGGCGCGGCTGGGGCCCGGGCGGGCACGACCTCGCCTGGTGGTGCACGTCGTCCCCGGACGCCCACGTGGGCACCGAGGCGATGTACCTGTCCTACGCCCCGGAACTGACCGCGTTGATCGGCGAGGCGGCGTACCGGAAACTCGCCGAGCTCTGCGCCGCCCGCCTGGCCTCCGGCCTGATCGCCATCCACCCGGCCACCGCCGCCGCGCAAGCGGCCGCGGCCCCGAAGAAACGCGGCGGCCGCCAGCCCGCTTCCCCACCCGCCACCGCCTGACACCCGACCAGGTCGAATCGGACCACGTGCTCAGACAGGCGCCGCTGCTCGTTCAACCGCCTGCACTACCAACCAACCCCATAGGGTACGAATACCGAGAGCCCCGCCGCAGGCTACAAGCCACGCGCTGCTCCGATCCCGCGCGCCACCGCGCTCCCTTCCGGCCCTGCCGCACTTCCCGACCGCACAAACCTTGCGCGAAACCGCGATCATTTCCGGCCACCGCTGCGCTTCCCACCGCCGGCGACCGCGTTCATTTCCGGCCACCGCCGCGCTTTCCGACCGCGCGGGGCTGGGGTGGGCAGCCAGGCGGCGGAGGCGGCGGGTCACGGCCCGTCGCGCCGCTCACCGCCCACAGCCAGGCGCGACCGTCTAAAACGCGCCGCCCCGAGTCCCGGCACGACATCGGCGCGCGTCACGACCCCCGGCTGGTCGTCAGGGGTGCCTCAGCGACCCCGAGACACCCCTGAACACCAGCCACGCAAGTTCGGCTGGTGCTGAGGGGTGCCTCAGCGACCTCGAGACACCCCTGAACACCAGCCACGCGAGTCCGGCTGGCGCTGAGGGGTGCCTCAGCGACCTCGAGACAGCCGCCAGCACCAGCCGGGGTGCCGCACGCCGGCTCGAGAGGCGGACATTGCGGACTTACCGTCGTACCATGGGCTCGGAACGCGCCGGAATGCTCGCGCCGGACCATAGACCGGGACCGGCCGCCCATCTGCTGGGACGGCCGTGCCCGGCCGCGGATGGCGACCGGCGCAGCGGACCGTGACCCCACGCGGCCGCCGCCTGGCAAGCCAACGCAGCCACCCCGCCGCCCGGCCGACAAACCCCGGCGACCCAATTCAGGACGGACGGCAATAGAGCACCCGCACCGCAGAGATCTGACCCCAGCCCACCGAGCGAAGCGGGGCCATCAGGGCTCGAACTTGTAGCCCAATCCTCGGACCGTGACGATGTAGCGCGGCGCGCTCGGCTCCGGTTCGACCTTGGAGCGCAGGCGCTTGACGTGCACGTCGAGGGTCTTGGTGTCACCGACGTAGTCGGCGCCCCAGACCCGGTCGATCAGCTGGCCGCGGGTCAGCACCCGGCCGGCGTTGCGCAGCAGCAGCTCGAGCAGCTCGAACTCCTTCAGCGGCAGCTGCACGCCGGCGCCGTCGACCGTCACCACGTGCCGTTCGACGTCCATCCGGACCGGTCCGGCCGCCAGCGTCGGCGTGCTCACCTCGGCGGCCTCACCGCCCTGGCGACGCAGCACGGCGCGGATCCGGGCGACGAGTTCGCGCGGCGAGTACGGCTTGGTGACGTAGTCGTCGGCGCCGATCTCCAGGCCGACCACCTTGTCGATCTCGCTGTCCCGGGCGGTGACCATGATGATCGGGACAGCGGATCGCTGCCGGAGCTGGCGGCACACTTCGGTGCCGGACATCTCGGGCAACATGAGGTCGAGCAGCACGATGTCGGCACCGGTCCGGTCGAACTGCGTGAGCGCCGAGGTTCCGGTCGCTGCGACCGACACCTCGAAGCCCTCCTTCCGCAGCATGTACGACAGGGCGTCGGAGAACGACTCCTCGTCCTCGACCACGAGCACGCGGGCCAATGTGGTTCCTTCCGTCGTCGGTGGCCGGGTCAACGCCCGGCCACACCGGACTCGATCTCAGTTGCCGTCGATGACGGCGAGGGGGATTCCGGAGGGCGCGCCGGTAGGCGCAAGGTGAACGTAGAACCGTCGCCGAGGGCGCTGGTCACGTCCACCCGACCACCGTGATTGGTGGCGATGTGCTTGACGATGGCGAGGCCGAGTCCGGTCCCGCCGGTCGCCCGGGACCGGGCCTGATCGGCTCGGTAGAACCGTTCGAAGACCCGCTCCACGTCCTGTGGCGAGATGCCGATGCCCTGGTCCTCGACATCGATCTCGATCCATTCATTCTCCTGCCGGACGGTCACCTCGACCTTGGTGTCCGGCCCGGAGTAGGCGATGGCGTTCTCCACCAGGTTCGTCACCGCGGTGGCGAACTGGCTGTCACTTCCGTACGCCATCAGGCCCTTCGGCCCGGTGTGCACGACCTCGATGCCCTTGGCCGAGGACGTCGTCCTGGTCCGGTCGAGCACCTCGGCGATCACCCAGTCCAGGGCGACCGGCTCCGGGCTGGGCAGCGGCTCGGCGCCCTGCAGCCGGGTCAGCTCGAGCAGCTCGCTCACCAGCCGGCCCATCCGGGCCGACTCGTGGTGGATCCGCTCGGCGAACCGGCGGGCGGCCATCAGGTCCTCGGACTGCGCCTCGGGCACCGACTCGGGCAGCTGGGTCGCGTCCAGCAGCGCCTCGGCGAGCAGCTGGAGCGCGCCGATCGGGGTCTTCAGCTCGTGGCTGACGTTGGCCACGAAGTCCCGCCGGACCCGGGCCAGCCGGTGCGACTCGGTCACGTCGGCCGCCTCGACGGCGACATGCGTCGCGTTCAGCGCGACGGCGCGCAGGTGCAGACCGAGCGGTGCTTGCGCGCCGCCGGCCCGTCCCCGAGGAAGATCAAGTTCAACCTCCCGGCGTACGCCGGTGCGCCGGACCTGGCCGGCCAGCGTGCGAAGAATGGGGTGCGCCGCGATGGTGCCGGGGGCACCGCCGGAGCGCAGCAGGCCCATCGCCCGCGCGGCCGGGTTGACCAATACCGGGTAATCGTCCGCGTCGAGCACGACCACGCCGACCCGCAGCGAGTCGAGGCTCTTACGGCCGAGCCCCTTGAGTCCGTGTTTGCCTGCCGGGCGGTCGTCGTCCGGTTCGATGGCAGCTCTCCCCTCCGGCGGACCGGCCACTGCCACGTCCCCCGGCGCCGGCCGGCGGAAACGGGCGATGACCAGCCCAGCACCGACACCGACGGCGAGCGCGGCTGAAACCAAGCCGACGGCGTATACCCATTCCACGCTGCGATCGTAGGGTCATTGTTTACCTGGGCCATAGGGCCAAAGCGGCAAATCCGGCACGCGTCGAATAATGTTCACCACCAGGTCTGGCGTCGTTCACCGGCGTTCATGTTGAGGAAGCCCCGCCGACCTAGCGTGAGCTGCACACACCCCTGGCCGTGCCCGAGTCGCGGGACGGCCCCGACAATCGGGACTGTAAAACATGCGCGAGGAGTTCCAGGCCGATCTCACCGAGGTGAGCCGCCTGCTGGTGACCATGGCAGAGTCGGTGCGCGGCGCGCTGCGCAAGGCAACGACCGCGCTGCTGACCGCCGATCTGGAGGCGGCCGAGTCCGTCATCCAGCGCGACACCGAGGTCGACACCCTGCACCAGCAGGTCGAGACGAAGGTCGCCGACATCATCGTCCGGCAGGCACCGGTCGCCAGTGACCTGCGCCGGGCCATCACCGCCCTGCACATCTCCGCCGACCTCGAGCGGATGGGCGACCTGGCCGAGCACGTGGCCAAGACCGCCGCTCGCCGGCACCCGTCCCCGGCCGTGCCGGCCGAGCTGCGCCCGGTCTTCAAGGGGATGGCCGAGGTCGCCGACCAGATGGCCGAGAAGATCACCAACGTGCTCGTCCACCCGGACGCCGGTCTCGCCGGCGAGCTGGAGAAGGACGACGACGCGATCGACGACCTGGAGCGTCAACTCTTCAAGATCATGCTGGCCGACGACTGGCCGTACGGCGCGGAGACCGCGATCGACGGCGCGCTGCTGGGCCGGTTCTACGAGCGCTACGCCGACCACGCCGTGAACATCAGCGAGCACACCATCTACCTGATCACCGGGGAACCGGCCTCGGCTCAGCAGGACTGACCGCAGGGGGAACGGGAGGGCCGGGTCACCACGGGGGTGACCCGGCCCTCCTGCGTTCCATCGTTCGCTACGGTCAGCGGCCCTGGTTGGCGACCGCCGCGGCGGCCTCCTTGGCCGCCTGCGGGTCCAGGTACGTCCCGCCCGCGGTGATCGGACGCAGGTTCTCGTCCAGGTCGTAGCGCAGCGGGATGCCGGTCGGGATGTTCAGCTTGGCGATCGCGTCGTCGGAGATCCCGTCCAGGTGCTTGACGATCGCGCGCAGCGAGTTGCCGTGCGCGGCGACCAGCACGGTCTTGCCGGCCTGCAGGTCCGGGACGATCGCGTCGTACCAGTACGGCAGGGCCCGGTCCAGCACGTCCTTCAGGCACTCGGCCTTCGGCTTGATCTCCGGCGGCAGCGCGGCGTACCGCGGGTCCGCGGCCTGGGAGAACTCCGAGTCGTCCTCGATCGGCGGCGGCGGTACGTCGTACGAGCGGCGCCAGAGCATGAACTGCTCCTCGCCGTACTGCTCCAGCGTCTGCTTCTTGTCCTTGCCCTGCAGAGCGCCGTAGTGCCGCTCGTTGAGGCGCCACGAGCGCTTCACCGGGATCCAGTGCCGGTCGGTCAGGTGCAGAGCGATCTCGCTGGTCCGGATCGCGCGACGCAACAGGCTGGTGTGCACGACGTCGGGCAGCACGTTCTGTTCCTTGAGCAGCTCCCCGCCGCGCCGGGCCTCGTCCTCACCCTTGGCGTCCAGGTCCACGTCGACCCAGCCGGTGAAGAGGTTCTTGGCGTTCCACTCGCTGTTGCCGTGCCGCAACAGCACCAGGGTTCCAGTCATGACCCACATCTTCCTCCAGCTCCCGGCACGCGTCCGGGCGGGTGGAAACTCGATTGCGTGATCCCCTAGGTTGTAAGGGAGCAAAGCGGGTTTCACTGCTTACGGGGAGGCATACGTGCGGGGTTGGTTACGGCAAGCCGCGGGTGGACTGCCGCGGCAGTTCTGGTTCCTCTGGACCGGCACCCTGATCAACCGCGTCGGCTCGTTCGTGGTGCTCTTCCTGAGCATCTACCTCACCGGCGAGCGGCACCTCACGCAGAGCCAGGCCGGCCTGGTCCTCGGCCTCTACGGTGTCGGCGGCGCGATCGGCACGATGACCGGCGGGGTGCTGGCCGACCGCTGGGGCCGGCGGCCGACGATGCTCGTCGCCCAGTTCGGCGCGGCCGCGCTGATGCTGACCCTCGGGTTCGCGCACTCGTACACCCAGATCCTCGTCGCCACCGGCGTGCTCGGGATGTTCGCCGAGGCGGTCCGGCCGGCGTTCTCGGCCATGATGGTCGACGTCGTGCCGGAGAAGGACCGGGTCCGGGCGTTCTCGCTGAACTACTGGGCGATCAACCTGGGCTTCGCGCTCGCCGCGATCGCCGCGGGCCAGGCCGCGCAGGCCGACTACTTCCTGCTCTTCGCGGTCGACGCGGCCACCACGCTGGCCACCGCGACGATCACGCTGATCTTCCTGGCCGAGACCCGGCCGGCCCGGCCACCGGTCACCGCCGGCAAGGCGCCCGCGCCCACCGGCGGCATGCTGACCGGCCTGCGGGACCGGGTCTTCGTCGTCTACCTGGTGCTCAACCTGCTGACCGTGCTGGTGTTCCTGCAGCACCTGTCGACGCTGCCGATCGCGATGCTCGCCGACGGATTCTCGGCGGCCACCTACGGCTGGGTGATCGCGGTGAACGGCATCCTGATCGTCGTCGGTCAGCTGTTCGTGCCCCGGCTGATCGAGGGCCGCCGCAGCGACCGGGTGCTGGCCGGCGCCGCGCTGATCGTCGGGATCGGGTTCGGGCTGGTCGCGTTCGCGCACTCCGCCTGGGTCTACGCGCTGACCGTGGTGATCTGGACGCTCGGCGAGATGCTCCAGTCGCCCAGCAACGCGGCGACCGTCGCGGCACTGTCGCCGGCCTCGCTGCGCGGGCGGTACCAGGGGCTCAACTCGCTGTCCTGGTCGATCGGGTCCTCGCTGGCCCCGATCCTCGGCGGGCTGACCCTGCAGGGGTTCGGGCCGGCCGCGCTGTGGCTGGGCTGTTTCGGTCTGTGCGCCCTTGCGGGCGCCGGCCACCTGCTGGCCGGTCCGGCCCGGGAGCGACGCGCGGCCTCCCAGCGTACGAAAGAGATCGCCCACCTGGCGCCCCCGCCGCCGGTGCCGGCCGGCGACCTCGACCCGGCCGTCGCCGCGGCCGCCGCACCCCCGCCGGACGATCGCACCCCGGCCGCAGCCTCGCGCCGGGACGCCACGGAGTGACCCGGTTTCGCGCTCCCGCCCCTCCCCACTACGGTTAGGAAAGTTTCCAGTAGTGGGAGGAGTGTGCGCGTGCGGGGGTGGCTGCGCGGAGCGGTCGGTGGACTGCCGCCGGTGTACTGGTACCTCTGGGCCGGACTGCTGATCAACCGGGTCGGCGGGTTCGCGGTGCTCTACCTGTCGCTCTACCTGACCGCCGAACGCGGTGCCGGAGCGGCGCTCGCCGGGCTGATCGTCGGGACCTACGGGATCGGCGGGGTGGTCGGGACCCTGCTCGGCGGGGTGCTCACCGACCGGTGGGGACGCCGCCCGGCCCTGCTCGCGTCCCACCTGGCCTGCACCGCGGTGCTGGTGGCGCTGGCGCTCAGCTCGCCGCTGCCGGTGATCGCCGGGCTGTGCCTGCTGCTCGGGCTGACCCAGGCGATGCCCGGACCGGCCTTCGTCGCCGCGATCACCGACGTGGTGCCCGCGGGCCATCGGCTGCGGGCGTTCAACCTGCAGTTCTGGGCGTTCAACCTGGGCACCGCGGGGGCGTCGCTGCTGGCCGGGGTGCTGGCGCGGTGGAGCTATCCCGGACTGTTCCTGATCGACGCGGCCAGCACTCTGATCACCGCACTGGTGATCGCCTGGAAGGTGCCGGAGACGCTCGGCTCCACGGTGCGGTCCGGGTCGTCCGTGGGTGGCCTGCGCACCGTCCTCGCCGACCGGATCTTCCTGGCCTTCGTCGGGCTGACCGTGCTGCAGGCGCTGCTGACCAGCCAGACGAACACGATCGTGCCGCTCGCCATGCACGACGACGGGCTCGGGCCGGGCGACTACGGCCTGGTGACCGCGCTCGGCGGGGCGCTGATCGTTCTCGGGCAGCTGTTCGTACCCGCGGTGATCGACCGGCGACGCAAGGACCGGGTGCTGGCGCTGTCGATGGTGGTGATGGCGGGCGGGTTCGCGGTGCTGACCGTGGCCGGCAGCCTGCCGGTGTACCTGCTCGCCGCGGCGATCTGGACGGTCGGCGGGATGCTGGCCGCCCCACCGAACGCGGCGATCAACTCGGAGCTGGCGCCGGCGCTGCTGCGCGGGCGGTACCAGGCGGTCTTCTATCTGAGCTTCCCGCTGGCGTCGTTCGTGGCGCCGGCGCTGGGCGGCGCCGGGCTGGAGTACTTCGGCTCGGCGCACTGGATGATCGTGGCCGCGGTCGGGGCGGTGGGCGCGGGCCTGCACCTGGCCGCCGGCCCCGCCCGCGACCGCCGGGCATCCGCAGCAACCCCCCACGCCACGGTGAGCTGAGGCCT